>CALWIW010000020.1 GCA_944380855.1 uncultured Clostridia bacterium
GTGGGTATAGCTTAGTTGGTTAAAGCGCCAGTTTGTGGCACTGGAGACCGTCGGTTCGAATCCGACTATCCACCCCATTTGACTCATTAGCTCAGTTGGCAGAGCACTTGACTTTTAATCAAGGTGTCCGGAGTTCGAATCTCCGATGGGTCACCAATAACCCCCGATCCTCTATCGGGGGTTAATTTGAATATTGGGCTATAGCCAAGCGGTAAGGCAACGGACTTTGACTCCGTCATTTCGCTGGTCCGAATCCAGCTAGCCCAGCCAAAACCTGTCTGAAAAGGCAGGTTTTTTGTTTTTTTTGCGTTTTTTACTGGATTTAAGACCCTATATAGACCCTGTACTCCAAACCGCCTTCCAAAATTTTTCACAACATTTGCTATACAGCCTTTTTTGTACATGTTAAAAATTTAAAACTAAATTCAAAATATCAGTCTTTTAATAAAACCGTATAAATGATATAATTAGTAATAGTTCAAAACAGTAAAGACAGGCGGATTATTATGAAACCACAAAAGCTTTTCAAATACATATCTGCTTTTTTCTTTCCATGCAGATGTCCTTTCTGCGGTAAAGTCATAACTCCCGATGAAATTTGCTGTAACCAATGCTCTCCGAAAATAAAAACAAATATCAGCAAGCATTTTATCGGCAACAGTTGGCTATGCACATCTCCCTTTAAATACACGGATTTACCAAAGCAAGCAGTTCTCAGGCTTAAATTTAACGACTGCGGTCAGATTGCACCCTTAATGGCTGAATATATGACAGCTTCAGTCAAGGAAAGCTTTTCCGATTACAGCTTTGATATAGTCACCTTTGTTCCTATGCATAAGAAACGAAAAAGAAAATCTCTTTATAATCATTCCAAGCTTTTGGCGGCTGAAATATCAAAAAATCTTGATGTTCCCATCGCTTCCCTATTGGTTAAAACCAAAAATAACAGCTTGCAGCATAGACTTCCTTCACAGGAACGAATCAAAAATGTCAAAGGCGTTTACAGCGTAAACAAAAAATACGGTAAAACCCTAAAAGGGAAAACCGTGCTTTTGTGCGACGATGTTATCACCACAGGTTCTACGCTCAGCGAATGCTGTAAAGTGCTTGAAAAAGCGGGAGCAAAAGATGTGTTTTGCGTTGCATTTTCTAAAGCTTAATATAAAAAATATGAAAAGAGGCATACAATATGAAAGTTAAAACTATCGTCAATAAAAAAGCACTGAAAGAAATAAGAAAACACCTTATGAAACCCTCAAAAAAACTCGTAATGTCCGTATTTTATATTATTTCCTTGGCTTTGCTTATTATTTCACTTATCACAAAATCATATTCCTCATTAATTATTACAGTTGTGGGAATGGCTGTCCTTTCGTTGGGATACTTCATAGTCCTGCGAAACAGGATAATTAATACAAATATCAAAAGAATGAAAGAGCTTTACGGAGAATCGGAAGTTGAAGGTTACTTAGAGTTTGAAGACGATGAAATAATCACAACAAATAAAAAAACAGGCGGAAAGCTTAAAATTAAATATAAAATACTTGACAGAATGATTGAAACAGAGAATTATATTTCTTTGCTTACAAAACAGTGGCAGTTAATTATTATTGATAAGAATAAACTTAACAATGAGGAAAAGCAAGAATGCCTTGATATAATCAAAGAAAAATCGCCGGACATAAAATTTATAAAAGAATATAAAAAATAACATATAACAACAAAACCGTCATACAGTGTTTATACTACTTGTATGGCGGTTTTTATTATGACGTTATGTATTATTATTTTCAAAATCAGAACAGGGAGTTAAAAAAGCTCCCTGTTCAGCAATTAATTATTTTCATAATTAGGAAATAAATTAACAAACTTTAAAAAGAGGTTGAATTTGACGGTAATTTAATGCTTCTTCCAACGCCTGCGGCAGCAGTTCAAAATCCGCAACAAGAGAATTGGGTTTATTAACACAATCGTCCTGAGCCATCGGCACAAAGAAAATATTTTTTACATTAAACAGTCTTCCTATATTTTGTGCAGAGCTTCCCAAGGCGTCATTTGTTGCCGGTGCAAGCAAAACCGGTCTTTGTATTCGTAAATGGGATTTAACTGCCATTGTAACGCTGGTATCGGTAATTCCGTTGGCAAGCTTAGCCAATGTATTGCCGGTACACGGAGCCACCACAAGTATATCGCACATTTTTTTAGGACCTATTGGTTCTGCACCGCTGATTGTTGAAATAACTTTTTTACCGGAAATATCCTCAATTTTTTCTGCAAAGTCTTTTGCTTTTCCGAATCTTGTATCAGTGCCGTAAGCATTTTCCGACATAATAGGAATAAGCTCGTAACCGAGTTCTGATAGTTTCTCAAATTGTTTTATTACTTTTGAGAACGTGCAGTAAGATCCGCAAAAAGCAAAGCCGACAGTGGCCTTTTTCACATTTCAGCCTCCCTGAGCATATTTACAACTGTGTCTTTTATTATTTTACCGGCAGTATCCGGCGACATTTTTCCCGGAAGGGAGAGGGCGTGTATGGCTTTAATTCCCAATTCCTCAGAAACCTTAAAGTCCACCCCTCCGGGAACAGATGCCAAATCTATAATCAAGGTTTTCTTATCCAAACGGGACAGCAGTTTTTTATCAAACACCATATGAGGAACCGTATTGAAAATTATCTCAAAGTCAAGCTGACATATTTCCAGCCCGTCGGTTCTCAGAGAATTCATGCCGTTTGCCTCAATCCACCCTATATCCTCAGGTTTTCTTGCACTTACCCACACGGAAGCCCAAAGTCTTTTAAGCATAGGGGCCAAAACCTTTCCTATTCTTCCGCAGCCGCATACAAGACACTTGCTTGAGCAAATGGTCTTTTCCGTATTTCCCATTGCAACATATAAAGCACCCTCGGCAGTGGGCATTGCGTTTCTTACGGCGAAGTCCTCTCTTTCACCGTAGTCATAAAGTTTTGACGCTGAAAGCTGAGGATACAATGTCAAAAGCTTTTCTTTCATGGGTGTAAATACAGTTTTATCTTTAAGGAGAGGAACAATTTCTTTCCCGAAATCTACAGCCTTTTCTCCGTAAACGCAGTTTAAGTTTCCCTCTTTTATCGGCGGAACAGGAAGCAATATAATCTCACTTTCCTGTACCGTTTTCTTTATATCTTCTTCAAAAAAATCAAGCTTTTCGGGGTATTTGTCAAAACACGCCGCTTTAACGGAGAAACCCTCTTCACACAGGTATTTTCCTGTGTATACCAGTCTTTTATCTCCGCCCAAAATTCCTACTGATGGCTTATTTTCTGTATACATAACGCTTCACCGTCTTTCAAAGAACCATAAAATGATTACACACTATACTATGTATTTTTGCCGTAAATGTTCTTTATTTAGTTTTTATGGCATTATATTAAATTTAATAACAAAACAGCTCTGCTACAATCTAACTGTAACAGAGCTTGTTTTTAATCCGAGTGATTAGCCGCCTTGTAATGACGTTTATTTCCTAATATAACCTTTGCGAGGCGGATTCAAAAAAAGACTCTGTCACAGACCTAACTGCAACAGAGCCATTGCTATTTCTAAAGAAAATGTCTCGCCCGCCTTGCAATGGACTTAATTTCTTAAAATAACCTTTGCAAGGCGGATTTAAAAAAAGACTCTGTCACAGACCTAACTGCAACAGAGCCATTGCTATTTCTAAAGAAAACGTCTCGCCCGCCTTGTGATGACCCTAATTCCCCAATATAACCCTTGCAAGGCGGTTTTAAAAATCAACGGTTGAAAATTTTGATGTATTCTTCGATTATGTCAACGCACTTTTCAAAACCAAGCTTGCTGGAATCCAGGGACAAATCGTAATTTCTTGCATTGTCCCACTCTGTTCCTGCATAGTACCTGTGATAATCGGCACGTCTTTTGTCTGTTTTTGTGATAATTTTCAGTGCTTCCTTTTCGTCTACACCGTAAAGCTCGCACACGTTCTTTACACAGGCTTCCTGAGAAGCATATACAAAAACGCTTATTACGTTGGGCATATCCTTTAAAATAAAGTCGGCACATCTTCCAACTATAACGCAGCTGCTTTCCTGAGCCAAATCTCTGATTATCTTTGCCTGATAATTAAAAAGGTTATCGTCAGAAGTAAAATCACTGCTGTCGGGAGGCAAAATCTTATGGTCATAAACAAAAGGCTTTTTAAAAAAGGATTTTTTCACATTTTCATCTGCCAAACCAAACAAAGCCGCATTTATACCGCTTTCCTCAGACGCAAGGTAAATAAGCTCTTTGTCATAAAAATGAACGTTCAAACGCTCGGACAGCATACCGCCTATTATACGTCCTCCGCTTCCGAAACCTCTGTTAATAGCTATTACAGTTTTATCGCTCATAAAAGTCACCTCCGATTTTATTCTCCCAAATATGCCTTTTTAATTTGGTCGTTGTTCATAAGCTCTTTGGCGTCGCCCTCCAAAACAATCTTTCCTGTTTCAAGAACATAAGCCCTGTTTGCAATTGAAAGAGCCTTTTTCGCATTCTGCTCTACCAAAAGAACCGTAGTTCCGCTTTTATTAATAGACTGAATAATATCGAATATTTCAGAAACAAGCAAAGGTGAAAGACCCATTGACGGCTCGTCCATCAAAACAATTTTAGGCTTGCTCATCAAAGCTCGTCCCATAGCAAGCATCTGCTGTTCACCGCCGCTGAGAGTTCCCGCAATCTGCTTTTTTCTTTCTTCAAGACGGGGAAAACGCTTGTAAATCGTTTCAAGGCTTTCCGCTATTTCCTTTTTGTCGGAACGGGTGTAGGCACCCAAAATAAGGTTTTCATAAACAGTAAGCTGCTGAAAAATTCTTCTTCCCTCGGGAACGTGAGCCATACCCATCTCTACAATTTTATGAGGCTGGGTTTTTGTAAGCTCCTTGCCGTTAAAAAGAATACTTCCCTCTTTAGCCTTTAAAAGTCCTGAAACCGTGTGCAGAGTTGTTGTCTTTCCTGCACCGTTTGCACCGATAAGAGCAATTATTTCCCCCTGCTCTACCTTAAAAGAGATACCTTTAATAGCCTGAATCATTCCGTAATTGACTTTAAGATTTGATACCTCAAGCATCGCCATAAAAAATACCTCCTTACTCGCCAAGATATGCCGTAATAACTTCCGGATTGTTCAAAACCGCAGAGGTTTCGCCCTTTGCAAGCTCCATACCGAAGTTCAAAACGGTAAGCTGTTCACAAATACCGCTTACAAGACGCATATCATGCTCTATAAGCAAAATTGTCATATCAAACTCGTCACGGACAAATCTTATTGTCTGCATGAGCTCTTCCGTTTCGTTTGGGTTCATTCCTGCCGCAGGCTCGTCCAAAAGCAAAAGCTTTGGGTGTGTTGCTAAGGCACGGGCAATTTCAAGCTTTCTCTGCTTTCCGTAAGGAAGATTTTCAGCAGTTACGGAAGCCTCTTTGTCAAGGTCAAAAACCTTTAAAATCTCCATTGCCTCTTTGTTCATTGCTTTTTCCTGCTTAAAATATGAGGGCAGTCTGAATACTCCGGCAAAGGCCGAATACTTGCAGTTGTTGTGAAGACCTACCTTAACATTGTCAAGCACAGACATTTTTGAAAAAAGTCTGATGTTCTGGAAAGTTCTTGCAATTCCCTTATGATTAATCTGAGCCTGAGATTTTCCGTTTAACACCTCGCCGTCAAGGGCAAAGGTTCCGATTGTAGGTTTGTAAACACCGGTCAGCAGGTTGAATACTGTTGTCTTTCCTGCACCGTTGGGACCGATAAGTCCGTACAAAGTTCCTTTTTCTATTTGAAGGTTGAGTCCGTCAACAGCTCTAAGACCTCCGAAAGAAATTCCGAGATTTTTTACCTCAAGTAATGCCATCAGACCTCAGCCTCCTTTACTGTTTCAGGTTCTTTTCCTTTTGGGGATTTGTTTTTATTATTTTTAAATTGATTAAGCTTATTCTTAATTGTGTCGTTGTTGTTAATAAGCATCATCACAATAAGAATTATAGCATATATGAGCATTCTGTAGTTGTTTATGTCGTCGTTAAACTGTCTTAACACCTCAGGCAGAGCATAGAGGATAATTGTAGCGATTACAGAGCCTCTGAGACTTGCCATACCGCCCAAAACAACATAAACAAGAACCATAATTGACATCATGTAACCGAAGTTCTTTGTAGTTGCCGAAAGTGAAGCGGTGTTGTGTGAATACAACGCACCGGCAACACCTGCAAAAAACGCAGCAAGAGCAAAAGCGATAAGCTTATATTTTGTCACGTTAATTCCCACAGAAGCTGCGGCAATTCTGTTATCTCTGATTGCGGTAATAGCACGGCCTGTTCTGGAATTTACAAAATTCATTATAACAATAAGGGTTATCATAACAAGGATAAAACCGATGATGAAATTGGAATCTCTCGGCGTTCCCGTAATACCCTGAGGACCGTTAAGAATAATTTTTCCGCCGTTTGTATAATCAATATTGAGCTTTGTGGAATCCTCAATAGCTATATGTATTCCGTTGTTGTCAACTCCAACATAAAGCACGTTCATAAGATTCTTTATAATCTCGCCGAAAGCCAAGGTAACAATAGCAAGGTAGTCACCTCTGAGTCGAAGAACAGGGATACCTACTATTACGCCGAAGATTGCGGCAAATATACCGCCTATGAGAATTGCAATGGCAAAACGCAAAAGGGAATTGCTTATGGTGCTTTGAGTCATTATGGAAAACAAACTGGAAGTGTAAGCTCCCACACACATAAAGCCCGCATGACCCAAGCTAAGCTCTCCCAGATAACCTACAACAAGGTTCAGAGAAACCGCCATTATAACATATATGCAGATTGGCACCAAAAGTCCCTGATAAAGACTTCCCATGCTTCCGGAAGCCTGCCAAAACTGAACTGCCGCAAAGATAACCACACATATTAAAAGTGTGATAAAATTTTTCTTTGTAAGGGGATTAAGATTTGAAACACTTTTTTTCATATCCTATCACCTACACTTTCTCTGCAATCTTTTTGCCCATAATACCCGTAGGCTTTACAAGCAAAACAATAATAAGCACTGCAAAAACAATAGCATCGGACATTTGCGAGCTTATATAAGCCTTTGAAAGGTTCTCAATAATGCCTATAAGCACGCCGCCTATCATAGCACCGGGAATACTTCCGATACCTCCGAAAACAGCGGCAACAAAAGCTCTGATTCCGGGCATTGCTCCTATGTACGGTGTAAGTGACGGGAAAGTCGAGCACATAAGAACACCTGCAATAGCAGCCAACGCAGAACCGATAGCAAAAGTAAGAGAAATCGTTCTGTTTACATTAACACCCATAAGCTGTGCGGCACCCTTGTCCTCGGAAACCGCAAGCATTGCTCTTCCCGGCTTGGTTCTGTTTACAAAAAGGGTAAGAACAACCATCAATACAACAGACACCAAAATAGTTACAATAGTTTCGCCGGAAATTGTAACCTGTCCGCCAAACAAAGAAACAGGCTCAATATTTACAACAGACGTAAAGGTTTTTCCGCCTGCTCCGAAAATAATAAGTGCCAAATTCTGAAGGAAATAGCTGACGCCTATAGCCGTTATAAGAACCGCAAGGGAAGTTGCCGAACGCAGCGGCTTGTAGGCAACCTTTTCGATAACAACACCCAACAAAGTACAAAAAACTATTCCTATCAAAATAGACAGCCAAGGATTAAGTCCCATTGTCGTCATAGCGGTAAACACAACATATCCGCCTATCATGATAACGTCACCATGGGCAAAGTTAAGCATTTTTGCAATGCCGTAAACCATGGTATAACCCAAAGCTATAAGGGCATATATACTGCCAAGGCTTATGCCGTTTACCAAATATGAAATAAATTCCATACTATTGCTCCTTTCAAACCCAATAAAATAACAATTTTTATTGTATCACACTTTTTTCACCAATACAATATTAAAACCGATTATTTTCACCGTTTAAAAAACAAAAAGGTTAACAAGGTGTCGCTTTAAATAGGTAAACATAAAGGTTCTTTGTCAATAGTTGAGGCAAAAAGTGAATTTAGAAAAATAAAAAGTTAGCGAGGAACACTGACGTGGGTTCACAGCAAAAAACAGTTCACCGGACTGTTTTTTGCTCACTCCTGCGTTTTTTGCAGCATTTTAAGACCTTGGAGGACGCTGTCCTCCAAACCGCCTGCCAAAGGGACAGTGGTCCCTTTGGAATCCCAAAATTTTCCCCCAACATTTGCCATACAATCAATATAAAAACCCCTATCTGCCGACCAAACGGCAGATAGGGGAATAATCGTTTTTATAGATTTTATGTCAAATTACATTGCCTTGTAAGCACCGTTCTCGATAACCATACCCTTAGGCTCTTTGTTAGGCTCACCGTCAGCAGTCCATGTGATTGTACCTGTAACACCCTCAACAGTTATCTGTGTCATAGCTGTCTTGAGAACTTCACAAAGCTCTGAATGACCCATAGCAGGGTCTGTAACGTTGCCCTTTTCCAAAGCAGCCTTAATTGCATAGATTGCGTCGTAAGCGTCTGCTGCAAACTGGTTAGGTGTGTCATTGAACTTCTCTTTATAAGCAGTAACAAAAGCTACTGTCTTTTCGTCCTCTGCATCTGCTGCAAAAGGAGTAAGAAGCATTACGCCCTCGGCAAGGCTTGTATCGAAGTTATCCATAGCAAGGATACCGTCCATACCGTCGCAGCCGAAGAAGAGCGGATTGTAACCCTTGCTCTTTGCCTGCTGGAGAATGAGAGCTGCCTCCTGATAGTAGATAGGAAGGAATACAAGCTCTGCGCCTGCACTCTGTGCTTTCTGGAGATGTACAGAGAAGTCAGATTTTGCGTCGGCTGTAAATGCCTCGGCAGCTACGATTTCAAGGCCGTCCTTTTCAGCTTCTGCCTTAAAGGTATTAAAGATACCTGATGAATATGGGTCGGAGCTGTCATAAATTACGGCAATCTTTGTAGCAAGACCCTGGTCTGAAATATACTCAGCGGACTTAGCACCCTGGTTAGGGTCAGAGAAGCAAACTCTAAAAGCGTTAGGAGTTGAAATACTCTCTACTGCTGTAGCAGAAGGAGTCAAAAGGAACATATTGTCCTGTGCAGCATAGGAGTTTACGTTGATACAAGGCTTACTTGTAACAGAACCCAAGGAAATCTGCATACCCCAGTCCTTAAGAGCATTGTAAGCTGTTGCAGCCTTTTCAACGTCGTTTTCATCGTCCTGCATTTTGAACTCGAGCTTGTAGCCGTTTACGCCGCCTGCTGCGTTAATCTCGTCAACTGCAAGCTGAGCACCATTCTGAACAGCTACGCCGTAAACAGCAGTGTCGCCTGTAAGAGGACCTGTACCGCCGATTTTGATTGTGCCGCCTGTTGAACCTGAATTGTCTGTTGTTTCATTTGCAGCTGTTGTACCTTCACCAGCTGTTTCATTTGTATTTCCGCCGCAGCCTGCAAGAGTGCCTACAAGCATCATTGATGCAAGTGCGAGGGCAATAAATTTCTTGAACACTTTAAATACCTCCGTTTTATTCGATTTTATGCATAATACTTGCAATATTATTGCACCTTGAAATATACTACCTTTTTCTTACTTTGTCAATAAATACATTAAAAAATTAGAATGCTTTGTAAAAACTATGTAAGGACAAACAAAAATTCCATGTGAATATGTGCATTTTATTTGCAAATTTATTCACTTTTATTCTTTTACAAATAATAATCAATGATAAAAAAATACCCGCTTTCAGCTTTCTGATTACAGCCAAATGCGGATATTTTTCTGTTGCTATGCAGTCATTTAAGCTTTAGCTTTGATTTCCCGTGGTTTTTATTTTCGGAATGTGGTAAATTCTTCTGAGAAGAAAGGATAAAAACTTCGGTCTTTCAATAAGTATAACTTTCATAAGCTACCTCCTGCCACAGCTTAAAGCTATTATTATGATGGTTATCGCCGCAATCATTACAACAACTTCACATTCAAAAATGCTTGCAACAATCAAACCCAGCCCAAATGAGATTGCGAGAGCGTTGGGTCCTCTTCTGCAACAGCGGTTCATAATCATCACCCTTTAACATAATATACAGCGTTAAAAAACTTGTTACATAAACTTGAAGTAATAAACCTGTCTTGATATAATTATTATCATAAAAATATTCGGACGGTGAATTATGAGGACAATAGAAATAAACAAAAACGACAGCGGTCAAAGGCTTGATAAATTTCTCACAAAACGTTTTAAAACAATGCCGCTGCCCCTTATGTATAAATACATCAGAACCAAGTATATAAAGCTTAACGGCAAAAAATGCGAAATTTCCTCCCGCCTTAAAGAGGGAGATATACTTACCCTTTATATAAAGGACGAATTTTTTGACGAGCCGGTTTACGACAGCTATGATTTTTTAAAGGCTCCCGCAAAACTTTCAATAGTATACGAGGACGAGAATATTCTTCTTGTTGACAAACAGCCGGGACTTATTGTACATCAGGACGAAAACTATCACTTTGACAGCCTTATATCAAGAATACAGCACTATCTCTACGATAAGGGAGAATACGACCCCAAGGACGAAAATTCTTTTGTTCCAGCCCTTGTAAACCGAATTGACAGAAACACGGGAGGAATAGTAATTGCCGCAAAAAATGCGGAGAGCCTTAGAATTTTAAACGAAAAAATGAAAAGCAGAGAGCTTGAAAAATATTATCTCTGCCTTGTTTTCGGAAATTTAAAGAAAAAAGAGGATTTGCTTGTTGATTATCTTGAAAAAAACGAAAGCCAAAACCGTGTTTATGTTCTGAAAAAGCCCACGGAAAACTCCAAAACCATAAAGACAAAATACAAGGTTTTGGACGAGCAGAAAGGTCTGAGTCTTGTGGAGGTGGAACTTCTTACGGGACGAACCCACCAGATAAGAGCACATATGGCATCAATCGGACACCCTTTGGCAGGGGACGGAAAATACGGCTTAAACTCACAAAACAAGGCTCTCGGTCTTACCCGTCAGGCTCTTTATTCCTACAAGCTGATATTTAAATTTGAAACCGACGGAGGAGTTCTTTCCTATCTTAACGAAAAGGAATTTTCCGTAAAAAACATATGGTTTGCCAAAAACGGAAAAATCGACTTTTCTGCATTTGAAAACATGAAAACTCTTCCCTCCTCAAAGGAAACAGGTTCAAAAAAATCCACTGCAAAGAGTCAGAAAAATAAAAACTACAGAAAATCGGACAACAGAAAAAAGCCAAGGAAATAAATGTTTTTATAGCAAATGTCGGGAAAGAATTTTGGGATTCCAAAGGGACCACTGTCCCTTTGGCAGGTAGTTTGGAGGACAGCGTCCTCCAAGGTCTTAAAATGCAGTAAAATAAGAATTATAAAATACACATAAAAGCACTCATTGTGCCTCTTTTGCCGTTTGTAGCACGGTGGCTCCATAAAAGTTCGCTGCTGCATCTTGTGCAAAGGTCGCTTAAAACCACATTTTCTGCCTTTACCCCTGCGTTTATTACAATCTGTCTGTTACATTCCAAAAGGTCAAGCATATACTTGCCGTCACCCTTGTCAAAAACAAATTTTGAACTGTCAACTCCCTCCAAAGCCAAAAACTTTTCAGCAACGGGAGCGTCAACCTCGTAACAGCATTTTGAAATTGCAGGACCTATACATACCGTAACGTCCTGAGGATTAGTGCCGTAGTTTTCATTCATGGTTTTTAATACCTTTTCACCTATTCTGCCCACAGTGCCACGCCAGCCTCCATGAGCAAGACCTATTGCTTTTTTATTTGTATCAACAAAAAACAGAGGTGTACAGTCTGCGTAATATGTCACAAGGGTAACTCCCTTTTCATTTGTAACAAGAGCATCAACGCTTTTAATATCACGGGGCTTGTAAATTCCCACTCCCCTGTCTTCCTTTGTCACCACCCTTACAAAAGTGTTATGATCCTGAGCGGAGGCCACAAGGCTTTCATAGTCAAAGCCTGCGGCGTCGCAGAAAATCTTATAATTCTTTGTAACATTTTCATCGGGGTCGCCTCTCCCGAATGAAAGGTTCATAGATGAAAACTCATTTTCGGAAACTCCCCCTATTCTTGTGGAAAAGGCATGATTTATAAAGTCTATTTTATTGAGTTTATTGTATTTAAGAAAATAAACTCCCTTATTTTCATTTAAGGTCATGGTTTGAGAATTTATATTAAACATCGGCAAGCTCCTTTACATTAATTTATGCAGTTTATTTTACTACATAAGAAATTCTCTTGCAAGAAAAAAAAATCGATGATATAATTAAATTTGATCAAGGAAACAAAGGTACAAGCCGTATTTTTCCCGCAATATTATAAAGCAAAGGACGTGCAAAGATGAAAACACCGCTTTTCGGAGCTTCAATAGAAACAAACTGTGAATACTGTCAAAATTCCGTAATCAACGGTAAGGAATTTCTTTGTTCCGTGGGAAAAACAATTAAAAACGGAAAATGCAGAAAATTTAAATATAATCCTACAATGAGAAAACCAAAGGGAGAACCTGCCATATCTAAATCTTTTACACCGGAAGATTTTTTATTGTAATTCTTAATCAATTGTACAAAATACAAAAGGGAAGCGTTGTAAAAACACTTCCCTTTCTTTTTCGGCTTAAATCTTTATCAGATGTAGTAATCCGCTATGTGGCGGATTTTTTTTCTTGCGTTTTGAATGTGTCTGCACACAGTTGAAGGACTCAGACTCATTTCTGAGGCTATAACCCTGATTGTTTTGCTTTCAAGGTAATATCTTGTCATACAGACTCTCTGTTTTTCCGTAAGCTCTTCCCTAATAGCTTTTTGAAGTATTTTTTTCATTTTTTCCCGTCCGCAGGAGACTGAACCGTTATTCGTACAGTAATAATCAAAAAATACTGCGTCGGCATTGTCCTCTTTAATATGAATTACATTATGTGACATTCTCTTCCACTCTCCACACTTCTGTTTCTCAAAAACTCGGCTGTTTTAAGGCTTTCATAATATATGGTACGGTATTTTCCCAAAAGCTCGTAAAAGGTACTCTTTTTTTCAGGCGGTGCAATTCTGATTTTATCTTTTATTTTTTCAATGTTGCCTTTTACAATCTCAGCATTTTCCATATACTCTTCAGCCCACTTAATATAATCCACCACAACCATCCCTTTCTTATATGACATATATCAATATAAAACTAAAAATTATTTCAGAGTTTTGCGGGGCGTTCAAAACTCTAATAAAATTTTAGCAGGAATAATTGCATTGTACAATAGTTTCATCGAACTTTTGTTCTTTGTGAAAGATATTTAACACGTTCTGTCCGTAAAAAAGTACAGTGCTGCGAAATTTGTCGAATTTTGTAAAATTTTTTCAAGAAAACTATTGACAAAAATCCTCTCCGAAAATCGAAGAGGATTTTTTATAAAGTCCATTTTATTTTTTTATCATTCTCACAGCTTTTCCAGTCTTTGTCTCTTCCCCCTGTACAACAGGCTTTAAAAATTTCTTTTTAAACTTAACACCGTCAAAACAAAGCTTATAAATAAACATAGCCGTCCTTTTTTCACCGCAGGCGTCGCAGATAAAATCTCCTTTGAAACCCCTGTTGTGAAATTTAAGCTCGGAAGCCTGTCTCATTTTTTCGCCGCACACAGGACATTTCATGGCAATGAGAGATTTATCAACCAACGGGTTATCCAAATCCCTGAGATACTTTGGCTTAAAGCTCATTCTTCTGAAAAACTCGTCGTCCGTTAATGCGGTCTGAGAATCCAAAACATCACGGTTATAAACCGCTTTAAGACACATGGCACTGACCTCTGCGTCGTTTACGGCTCTGTGCAGAGGAATTTCGGGGACTTCTATATTCAAATGCTCACAGCAGGCGGAAAGTCCCATCTGCTTTGCCGAATCATACATTTCCAATGCTTTGGCACAATAGGTTTGAAGATTGCAGTACTTCTTTACAAAAAGAGGCTTTGCCGTGCCGAAATGCACCCTGCAATTATCAGACAATACGGACAAATCTGTACTTCCCCATGTCATCAAAACCGCGTCGCCCAAAAAATCTCCGAATTTTTTATAAACCGTCTTGAAATTTTCCTTGGCATTGTTCAGTTCCCACTGGGAAATATGGGTAAGCTCCTGTACCCAGGGATTAAATTTCATATTAAATTTTTGCATTACAATTTCCGAAAATGTATCCACCGTATTCAAATTGCTGTCAAGCTTTACCGCACCGATTTCTATAATTTCATTAAAGTTGCGTTTAAGCTCTTTGCAAAATCCGCTGTTCCATTCAAGGTCTAAAATAACTATAAAATCCTTTACGTAATTATTCTCACTCATTATGTTTTCTCAGCACTTTCGGTTATATTTTTCACAAAGCAAAAACTCTACTGTCAAACTATTACTTTTTAAAGGCTTTCTTCATTCTAAGCTCTTTGGAAAGAATCATTTTTCTCATACGGATACTCTTAGGAGTAACCTCTACAAGCTCGTCATCGGCAATAAATTCAAGACACTGTTCCAAGGAAAGATTAGTAGGCGGAGTAAGCTTCAAAGCGTCGTCGGAGCCTGAAGCTCTTGTATTTGTAATGTGTTTTTTCTTGCACACATTAACTGTAATATCCTCAGCCTTGGGACTTGCACCCACAATCATTCCCTCATAAACAGGAACACCGGGACCTACAAAGAGTCTTCCTCTGTCCTGTGCCTGGAAAAGACCGTAAGCAACTGTTTCACCTGTTTCGTGAGCAATCAAAGAACCCTGATGACGGGTAATAATTTCTCCCTTGTACGGCTCGTAACCATCGAAAACGTGGTTCATAATGCCGTTTCCGTTTGTATCTGTCAAAAACTCAGGGCGGTAACCCATAAGGCCTCTGGCAGGAATTCTGAACTCAATATGTGTTATGCCGCTTTCACGTGTTCCCATATTGATAAGCTCTGCTTTTCTTGAGCCTAACTTTTCCATAACCGCACCCACATAGCTGTCCGGAACTTCAATCATAAGGTATTCGATAGGCTCGCACATAACCCCGTCAATCATCTTTGTGATAACCTGAGGACGGGAAACCTGAAATTCATAGTTTTGTCTTCTCATCTGCTCGATAAGAATTGAAAGGTGAAGCTCTCCGCGTCCGGAAACCTTAAAGGTATCCGCACTGTCCGTTTCCTCAACACGCATAGCAACGTTTGTTTCAACCTCTTTAAAAAGTCTGTCTCTGATATTTCTTGAGGTTACAAACTTTCCTTCACGTCCTGCAAAGGGGCTGTTGTTTACCATAAAGTTCATGGAAACAGTAGGCTCGTCAATCTTTACAAAAGGCAGCGGCTCTACACAGTCAGGAGAGCAGACAGTTTCACCGATATTAAGGTCTGCAATACCGCTTACGCACACAAGATCGCCCACTGTTGCACTTTCGCACTCGACTCTTTTAAGTCCCTCAAACTGATAAAGCTTTGTAATTTTTACATTTTTTGTGGCATCGCTTAAACTGCTGCAAAGGGTAACTGTCTGACCTGTCTTTACACTTCCTCTTTCAACTCTGCCGATTCCTATTCTTCCCACATAATCGTCATAGTCAATATTTGAGAACAAAAGCTGTAAGCCTGCCTCAGGGTCGCCCTCGGGAGCAGGAATTTCCTCTATAATTTTTTCAAAAAGAGGCTTCATATCCGTACCCGGAACGTGAGGGTCAAGAGAAGCGAAGCCGTCTCTTCCGGAAGCGTAAACTACAGGAAATTCAAGCTGATCCTCATCTGCACCAAGCTCAATGAAAAGATCCAAGACCTCGTCCACAACTTCCTCCGGACGGGCACCGGGACGGTCGATTTTATTTACAACAACCAACGGCTTTTTGCCGAGACCCAAAGCTTTTTTAAGCACGAAACGGGTCTGAGGCATACAGCCCTCGAAAGCGTCAACCAAAAGCAAAACGCCGTCAACCATCATAAGAATACGCTCAACCTCGCCGCCGAAGTCAGCGTGTCCGGGAGTATCCACAATATTTATTTTTACACCGTTGTACATAACGGCAGTGTTTTTTGAGAGAATTGTAATTCCTCTTTCACGTTCAAGGTCGTTGCTGTCCATAACACGTTCGGCAACATTCTCGTTTTGTCTGAAAATACCGCTCTGTTTCAAAAGCTGGTCAACCAAGGTTGTCTTGCCGTGGTCAACGTGAGCGATAATAGCTATATCTCTTATATTTTCCATCTTGCTCATCAAATCATTCCCTCTTACACGCATAAATTTCTGTTTCTTCACAATCCGTAATTATATCATAATCAGAAGTAAAAAACAAACAATTTGATATACACAAAAACCAATTCTGTATTATCGTTAAATTTTGCAAAGGTTAAAGACTAATTATTGTTTAGTTTGAATTGATGATATTTTAAAAACAGACAAAGTATTTGAAAATAGTTATAAAAAGATAAAATGTTTTAATCTGTGTTTTCGGTGAAAAACTTTACTTTTTTACCCATATATAGTATAATAAGCAACGTAATTTACTAATTTGCACAAAATCGGGAGGTTATAATAATGGGCTACACTATAGCACAGAAAATCATTAAAAACCATCTCCTTTCCGGCGAAATGACAGTCGGAACGGATATAGGTCTTAAAATCGACCAAACTCTCACTCAGGACGCAACAGGCACAATGGCTTATCTTGAGTTCGAGGCAATGGGAGTTCCCAGAGTTAAAACAGAAAAGAGCGTTGCATATATCGACCACAACACTCTCCAGACAGGCTTTGAAAACGCAGATGACCACCGCTTTATCCAGACTGTATGCAAAAAGCACGGCATCTACTTCTCACGTCCCGGAAACGGTATCTGCCATCAGGTTCACCTTGAAAGATTCGGAAAGCCCGGCAAAACTCTTATCGGTTCCGACAGCCATACTCCTACAGGCGGCGGTATCGGAATGCTTGCAATGGGAGCAGGCGGACTTGACGTAGCTGTTGCAATGGGCGGCGGTGCTTACTATATCACAATGCCTAAAATGGTAAAGGTTAACCTTACAGGCAAGCTCAGGCCATGGGTTTCCGCTAAAGACGTTATCCTCGAGGTTTTGAGAATTATGTCCGTTAAGGGCGGCGTTGGCAAAATCATCGAGTATGCCGGAGAAGGCGTTAAGACCCTGACAGTTCCGGAAAGAGCTACAATCACAAATATGGGTGCGGAGCTTGGAGCTACAACCTCGATTTTCCCGTCTGATGAAATCACAAGGGAATTTTTGAAGGCTCAGGGCAGAGAAGAGGATTACACAGAGCTTTCCTCAGACCCGGACGCAGTATATGACGAAGTTATAGATATAGATCTCAGCACATTAAAGCCAATGGCAGCCTGTCCTCACAGCCCTGACAATGTAAAGACAATCGAAGAGCTTGCAGGGGGCAAAATCGACCAGGTTTGCATAGGCTCATGCACAAACTCCAGCTATCTTGACCTTATGCGTGTTGCAGCAATCCTCAAGGGTAAAACAGTACACCCTGACGTATCATTGGCAATCGCTCCGGGCAGCAAGCAGGTTTACAATATGCTGGCTTTAAACGGTGCTTTGGGCGACCTCATCGCAGCCGGTGCAAGAATTTTGGAATGTGCCTGCGGCCCATGTATCGGTATGGGACAGTCACCGAACAGCAAGGGTATCTCTCTTAGAACCTTTAACAGAAACTTTGAGGGCAGAAGCGGAACAGCCGACGGACAGATTTACCTTGTTTCTCCGGAAACAGCAGCGGCTTCTGCAATTACAGGCGTATTTACAGACCCGATGACCTTGGGCGAAGAAGTTAAAATTGAGCTTCCGGAAAAATTCCTTATCAACGACAACATGGTTACACCTCCCGCCGCTGTTGAGGATATGGACAAGGTTGAGGTTTTAAGAGGTCCGAACATAAAGCCTTTCCCAACAACAAAGCCAATGGAAGACACAATCAAGGCAAGCTGTGCATTAAAGGTAGGCGACAACATTACAACCGACCACATTATGCCTGCCGGTGCAAAAATACTTCCTTTGCGTTCAAATATTCCCGCAATTTCCAACTACTGCTTCACTGTATGTGATAAGGAATTCCCTGAAAGAGCAAAGCTGCTGGGAAGCAGCGTAATCGTAGGCGGTGCAAACTACGGTCAGGGTTCTTCAAGAGAACACGCCGCTTTGGCTCCTCTCTATCTTGGAGTTAAGGCAGTTTTAGTTAAGAGCTTTGCAAGAATTCACAGAAGCAACCTTATCAATGCAGGTATTTTGCCTCTCACCTTCGTAAACGAAAGCGATTACGACAAGATTTCTCTCGGTGACGAGCTTGTAATTCCCGACGTTAAGAAAATTATTCTTGAGGGCGGCGACGTTGTTGTTGAAAACGTTACAACAGGCGAAAAGATTATGGCAAAGTGCGAGCTTACAGGAAGAACAAGAGATATAATCCTTGCAGGCGGACTTTTAAACTATACAAAGGAGAACAGCTGATATGGAAAAAATCAGAATGACCACACCGTTGGTTGAGATGGACGGCGACGAAATGACCAGAGTTATCTGGCAAATGATAAAGGATATTCTTTTAACACCTTTCATCGACCTTAAAACAGAGTATTACGATTTAGGCCTTGTTCACAGAAACGAAACAGACGACAAAGTAACCTTTGACAGTGCCGAGGCTACAAAGAAATACGGCGTTGCGGTTAAATGTGCTACAATCACACCAAACGCCGCAAGAATGCCCGAATATAACCTTAAAGAAATGTGGAAATCCCCTAACGGCACAATAAGAGCAATTCTTGACGGTACAGTTTTCAGAACTCCTATTCTTGTTAAGGGTATCACACCTTACATTCCAACATGGAAAAAACCAATCTGCATCGCAAGACACGCATACGGCGATGTTTACAAGAACACAGAAATGGTTGTTGAAAGCGGTTCAAAGGCTGAGCTTTGCGTAACAAAGGCTGACGGCACAGAGGAAAGAGCTTTAATCCACGACTTTAAGTCAGACGGAATTATTCAGGGTATTCACAACCTTGACAGCAGTATCGGTTCCTTTGCAAGAGCCTGCTTTAACTTTGCACTTGACCAGAAGCAGGACATCTGGTTTGCAACTAAGGACACAATCAGCAAGAAATACGACCACAGATTCAAGGATATTTTCCAGGAAATCTATGATAACGAATATAAAGAGAAATTTGAAGCCGCAGGAATTGAGTATTTCTATACTCTTATCGATGATGCGGTTGCAAGAGTTATCAGAAGCGAGGGCGGATACATCTGGGCCTGCAAAAACTATGACGGCGACGTTATGAGCGATATGATTGCAACAGCCTTCGGTTCTCTTGCTATGATGACAAGCGTTCTTGTTTCTCCTGACGGAATTTACGAGTACGAAGCTGCACACGGAACGGTACAGCGTCACTATTACAAGCACCTTAAAGGCGAGGAAACATCAACAAACTCAGTTGCCACAATCTTTGCATGGTCGGGAGCACTGAGAAAAAGAGGAGAGCTTGACAATATTCCCGAGCTTTCCGCCTTTGCCGACAAGCTCGAAAAGGCTACAATCGACACAATCGAGGACGGCGTTATGACAGGCGACCTTTATCTCCTTTCTACCCTTGAAAACAAGAAGAAAGTAAACACAAGAGAGTTCCTTGAAGAGGTTGGCAGCAGACTTAAGGCAATGCTTTAATTAAGAGGTGGAAACATGGCAAAAAGCAATGGGATTTCAATGTCCGTAATCAGGCGTCTGCCAAGATACTATCGCTTTTTGACAGAACTGCACTCTGAGGGAGTCTTAAAAATCTCCTCTACCAACCTTGCGTCCATTATGAATGTGACTGCATCTCAGGTTAGACAGGATTTGAATTGCTTCGGAGGTTTCGGCCACCAGGGCTACGGATATTGCGTGGAAGATTTAAAAAACGAAATTGAGAATATTTTGGGTCTTAACAACAGCTATCAGGCGGTGCTGCTTGGTGCCGGAAATTTAGGAAAAGCCGTGGCTCGCCATATTAATTTCAGCGAAAGAGGCTTTCAGCTCACTGCAATTTTTGACCGTGACCCTGAAAAAATCGGCACAGAGCTTGGCGGCATTATAATAAAAAACGACAATGAAATTTATGAGTACTGCCGTCAAAACAAAACAGATGCGGTTTTCCTCTGTATCCCCAAAAACAGCGTTGAAAACGTAATAGACAAGCTTTACGAGCTTGGCATACGCAATTTCTGGAACTTCAGCCATTATGACATAGCGAAGGTTTACCCCGATACGGTGGTTGAAAATGTCCACATGAGCGACAGCCTTATGACTCTCTGTTACAGGATAAATGAAAGACAAAAATAATTAATTTATATAATATAAAACTCAAAAACCACTTTCCCATCTGATGAGAAAGTGGTTTTTTTAAGTTTATAGCAAATGTTGCTGCAAAAATTTTGGGATTCCAAAGGGACAATGTCCCTTTGGCTGGTGGTTTGGAGGACAGAGTCCTCCAAGGTTTTTAAATACAATAAAAACGCAGACGAAGATTCCCTGATAATACTTATTTATATCAATTTCACTTTTAAATTTCTTCTTCATCTTCCCAGTCAATCTTCTTAGAACAATGACTGCATACATCAGGTCTGTGATAAAGCATTGACTTTAAAATCTTATGACAGTGGGGACAGCGAAATTTAAGGTGTAAAAACAAAAATACAAGTCCGAATACAACCGTAACTCCCAGGAAAATTAAAAGAGGTATAAGCTGAGAAAAATCTCCGAACCTCATAAAAAACAAAACAAAAAACCAAGCGTACAGCAAAATCAATACTACGGATATATTCCTGATACTTTTTAAATTTATCTTCATATAAATCTCTCCCCTGTAAAATTCTAAAAATAAATTATTTATAAGCTCAGTTTCCGCATATAAACAATGCGGTTTTTATTCCGTCCACTGCGGCGGAAACTATTCCTCCCGCATAGCCTGCTCCCTCTCCGCAGGGGTACAGTCCCGATACGTTAACCGATTGAAATTCCGAATTTCGGGAAATTCGTACGGGAGATGAGCTTCGTGTTTCAACACCTGTCAAAACAGCGTCGCCGTTTCCGAACCCATGAAGCTTTTTATCCATTCTTTTTATGGCCTCTGCCATTGACAAAGCTACATAATCCGGCAGTATTTCCCGAAGATTTGAAAGCTCTGTACCCGGAAGATAGGATGGCGTTACCTCGCCCAAGGAGGAGGTTTTTTTATTGTTTAAAAAATCATCAACTCTTTGAACCGGTGCATTGTAGTTCTCTCCTCCCAAACGAAACGCGGCTTTTTCCAGCTTTCTCTGATACTCCACGCCTGCAAGGGGATTTTCAGAACCGAAGTCCCCGGGATTTACTCCCACAAGCAAAGCGGCATTTGCGTTTGTCTTATCACGGGCAAACTCGCTCATTCCGTTGGTGACAACAGTGTTTTCCTCGCTTGCCGCCCCTACAACCTGTCCTCCCGGACACATACAAAAGGTATACACCCCTCTGCCGTTTTCCAGATGTTCGCTCAGCTTATAGTCGGCTGCTCCCAAGCGTCCCTTTCCTGCAAAAGCTCCGTACTGAGCCTTGTCTATATTTTTTTGCAGATGCTCTATTCTCGCACCTACCGAAAAAGGCTTCTGCTCCATGAACACTGCCTTTTGCAAAAGCATTTCAAAGGTATCCCTTGCACTGTGACCAATAGCCAAAATCAAATTTTCAGTATCGAAAACAAGCTCTTTTCCCTTTTGCTCAGCTTTCGCTCCTGTTACCGAGCCGTTTTTTATAATTATATCAGTAAGCTTTGTAGAAAAATACACCTTGCCGCCCAAAGAGATTATCTCTTCTCTGATATTTTTTACGGTAATTTTAAGCTTGTCCGTACCTATGTGAGGCTTTGCATTATAGAGAATTTCCTCGGGTGCTCCGTGAGATACAAATTCTTCCAAAACCATTCTGCTTCTTATATCCTTTGTGCCGGTGTTAAGCTTTCCGTCGGAAAAGGTGCCTGCTCCTCCCTCTCCGAACTGTACATTGGAAACAGGGGAAAACTCTCTGCTGTTCCAAAAGCTTTCAACAGTTTTTGTTCTGCTGTCTACGTCTTCTCCCCTTTCAAGTATAACGGGATTTGCTCCGGCACGTGCCAGCACAAGTCCCGCAAAAAGTCCGGCAGGTCCGAAACCTACAATTACAGGAGGATTTTTAAGCTCCCTGCACTTTCCTATCTCATAGCTAAAAGGCTTATAAACGGAAGCGTTTTTATTTTTGGCACGGGAAAGTATTTTTTTCTCATCTCCGTCAATCTCTGCTTTTACGGAAGCGATAAACTTAACGTCGTTTTTCTTTCTTGCGTCAACGGAACGGCGTAAAAGTTCTATTTTTCTGATTCTTTTTATATCCGTCCTAAGTTCCTTTGCCGTAATTTCATACAAATCCTTGTCCGTATAATCAACAGGAATTTTCATATCGGAAATTTTTATCATATTTATACCGTCCTTCCTGCCAGTATTCCCGAAGAAAAGGCAAACTGAAGATTGTAGCCTCCGCAGTCGCCGTCAACGTCCACGGCTTCTCCGCAGATATAAAGACCTTTTACCTTTTTGCTTTCCATGGTAAACGGGTCAATCTCATCGCCTTTTATTCCGCCCTTTGTGACCTGAGCCGATGAAAAATCCATATTGGGAACACAAACAAACTCCCATTTAATAAGTATATTTGCAATTCGCTTTATGTCGTCTTTGGATAGCTCCTTTATTTTTTGTGAAAGATTTTTTCCCAGCACGTCTTTTAAAATAACAAAACCTATTCTTTTATTGATAAGACCTGTAAAAAACTCTTCCAGGTTGTTGTCGGCAAAAATTTTCTTTCTCTGAAACAGCATATCAACCAAGGAAGTAAAATCCCACTCAGGAAATAAATTTAAATATATTCTGGGATTTTTTGTTTTGGAAGCCATAGACGAAAGATTAAAAACACATATTCCCGACAAAGCCTTTTCCGAAAACTGAATTTCTCCTGTTTCTTCCCTTAATTTCTGTCCCCTTTCATCGGACAAAGTCACACGTCCGAAACATCTTATGCCTTTCAGTGATTTCATATATGGATTTTTTACCGAAACGGGAACAAGAGAGGGATAAAGGGGCATTACTGTATGTCCGAGCTCCTTTAAAAATTTAAGTCCGCTTCCGTCAGAGCCAAGCTTTTGGGAAGCCTTCCCACCTGTGCATACCACCACATTTTCCGCCTTTACCGTAAAGCCGTCACATTCAACATTAAAATATTTCCCGTTCTTCCTCACCGATTTAACTGCACAGCCGCATTTTTCCTCAACCCCGAGGCGGTCAAGGGCAAGCCTTAAAACATCCAAAACCGAAGACGCCTGATTACTGTAGGGATAAACCCTGCCCTCTTCATCTTCCTTCCACGCAAGACCTATTTTTTCAAAAAAATCCAAAACATCTTTCGGCGGTATTTCACCGATAAGATATTCAACGCCCTTTTTAAAGCTTCCGTGATAGTTTGTTAAAGAAGCGTTAAGGTTTGTAAGATTACATCTTCCGTTACCTGTGGCAAGAAGCTTTTTTCCTACACGCTGTTCTTTTTCCAAAATCATTATTTTTCGTTTACTGTCTTTTCCGGCACAGGCAATACCGCACACAAGGCCAGAAGCCCCTCCGCCTATTATAACCACATGGGCAAAATAATTTTCCATAACAACTCCATATAAAACAAAATCAAAAGGCAATTCCGAAACCGAAACTGCCTTTTAAAACAACCTATTATACAAACAAGTTAACGATTGCGGGGATAAGACCAAAGAACAGACAAGCGATTATTATTGACGCCATAAGCACGCCGGGAATAATACTCTTCATTGCGTCTTTGAACTTAAAATTAAACAGTGCGGCAACCAACGCACCTGTCCATGCACCGGTGCCGGGAAGAGGTATACCTACAAAAAGGAACAGCCCGAAAACCTTGTGCTTCATAATAACTTCTGCTTTTTCGTTGGCCTTTGCTTCAAGTTTATTTACAAGCTTTACAAACCTTGTATTTTTAAGCTTTGCAAAAATCTTTTCAATAAACAGCAGAATAAAGGGTATCGGCAACAAGTTGCCTAAAATACATATTCCCAAAGCAGGTATTAAATCCACTCCGAGAAAACTTGCCGCAATCAGGCCTCCGCGGCATTCAAGTATGGGGCACATGGAAATGATAAAAATAATCAATTCCTTAGGAATACCGGCCATCGCTTCGGTCATTGACTGAATAAGACCTTCCAAAAACATCAACCTCCGTAAGAAACACTGTAATAATACTATACTTTCTCCAACAGGTCTTTTACAAACATAAATATAAACAAAAGTAAGCCCGTCAGTACTTCATTATACCTCAAAAACAGAGAATTTACAACTAAAGTTTGACATAAAAATCTTTTTGGTTTAAAATAGATAAGACAATGGGGTGATATAATGCGTAAGTCAGCCAAAGATAACAAAATATTAAAAATTTGTATGGTAATGCTTACCGCAGGCTGCATTGTTTTCATTTTATCTAACTCTTTAAAGCCGGCTTCGGTTTCCGGCTCTTCCAGTCAAAACATTGTGGATATGATAAACAGCTTTTTTAAAAGCCTGAATATTGACTTTGCTTTGACTAATTTTTTTCTCAGAAAAGCGGCTCATTTCTCTGAATTTTGTTTGCTTGGCATCATAACATCTTCTACTGTCAGAGTATTCAGAGAAAAACCCTATAAGAACATATTCACAATACTTTTTATCGGCTTGGCAACCGCCGTCGCCGATGAAACGGTACAGATTTTTGTTGAGGGCAGGGGAAGTCAGGTTTCCGATGTTTTAATCGACTTTTCCGGCGTTCTTACAGGTACGGC
Organism: uncultured Clostridia bacterium; assembly: GCA_944380855.1. Lineage (GTDB taxonomy): Bacteria > Bacillota > Clostridia > Oscillospirales > Acutalibacteraceae > Limousia. The sequence continues at coordinate 24,948 of CALWIW010000020.1, forward strand.
AATCGCTTTGCTTGTTTTTGCCGCTTTGTCATTACATAAAAGAAAAAAAGAAGAAAGAAAATGCGGAAAGCATATTAAAGATGACTCCGCTTTAAATCTGCCCCTCCAATGAGAACGGCAGTCCATATTATTTTAAAGGTAAAGGGAAGATTAAGATGTTTGAAATTGTAGAAAAGACTTATCTCAATCCATCTATGACAAAAATGGTGATAAAAGCTCCCCTGGTTGCCGCAAAGGCTCAGGCAGGACAGTTCATCATTCTTCGTGTTGACGAATTCGGCGAGAGAATACCTCTCACCATTGCCGACTACGACAGAGAAAAAGGCACTGTTACCATCATATATCAGAAAGTCGGAAAGACTACAATGCTTTTGGATACCTACGGAGCAGGCGAAAGCATTTCCGATTTTGTAGGTCCTTTGGGAAAAGCCTCCGAGCTTGAGGGATATAAAAGAGTATGCGTTATCGGCGGCGGTGCGGGCTGTGCCATTGCATATCCTCAGGCAAAGGCTCTTCACGAAATGGGCACATATGTAGATATAATCGCAGGATTCAGAACAGAAGACCTTGTAATCCTTAAAAAGGAAATGCAGAGAGTATGTTCAAGACTTACCATTATGACCGACGACGGTTCTAACGGAAACAAGGGCTTTGTAACCGATACTCTCAGAAGAAGCCTTGAAATAGGAGATACATACGACTTGGTTATCGCTATAGGCCCTATCCCAATGATGAAAGCGGTTTCCGAGCTTACAAAAGAATACGGAATTAAAACTATAGTAAGTATGAACCCGATTATGATTGACGGCACAGGAATGTGCGGCGGATGCAGACTTACCGTAGGCGGAAAGACAAAGTTTGCCTGCGTTGACGGCCCTGACTTTGACGGCCACGAGGTTGATTTTGACGAGGCTATGATGCGTCTCGGCACATTCAAGGATTTAGAGCAGAGAGCAGTAAGAGAGCCTGACTGCCGTTTGATGAGAGGTGCAGAAAATGTTTAATATGGATAAAAACAAAACAAGAGTGCCTGAGCGTGCTCCAAAGCTTAGAAATAAAACCTTTAAAGAGGTTACAGCAACCTACAATGTAGATATGGCAATAAACGAGGCTAACCGCTGCTTAGGCTGTAAGACACCTGCCTGCGTTGGGGCTTGTCCCGTAAATGTGCCTATTCCTCAGTTTATTCAAAAAATTAAAGACGGTGAGTTTGAAGAGGCTTATCAGATTGTAAAAACAGTAAACTCTCTGCCTGCTGTATGCGGAAGAGTTTGTCCTCAGGAAACACAGTGCGAAAGCAAATGCGTAAGAGGTCTTAAGGGCGAAAGCGTTGCTATAGGCCGTCTTGAAAGATTTGTTGCCGACTATCATATGCAGAACTGCGAAGAAAAGCCTGTAAAGCCTGCATCAAACGGACACAAGGTAGCGGTTATAGGTTCAGGCCCTTCAGGTCTTACCTGTGCAGGCGACCTTGCAAAGCTGGGCTATCAGGTAACAATATTTGAAGCACTGCACAAGGCAGGCGGCGTTTTGATGTACGGTATTCCTGAATTCCGTCTTCCTAAGAAGATTGTTGAAAAGGAAATCGAGGATTTAGTATCAATCGGCGTTAAAATTGAAACCAATATGGTTATCGGTAAAATCCTCACCCTTGACGAGCTTTTCGACATGGGATTTGAGGCGATCTACCTTGGAACAGGTGCAGGACTTCCTGCGTTTATGGGTATTGAGGGAGAAGGTTTTGTGGGAGTATATTCCGCAAACGAATTCCTTACAAGAATTAACCTTTTGAAGGCTTATGACGACAAGTACGATACATTTATCGCAAAACCAAAGAATGTTGCCGTTATCGGCGGCGGAAACGTAGCTATGGACGCCGCAAGAAGTGCAAAGCGTCTTGGTGCCGAGAATGTATATATTGTATACAGACGTTCCGAAAACGAAATGCCTGCAAGAAAAGAAGAAGTTCACCATGCCAAGGAAGAGGAAATCATCTTTAAAACTCTTACCAATCCCGTTAAAATTATCGGAGATGAAAAGGGCAGAGTTACCCAGATTGAATGTTTATCAATGGAACTGGGCGAACCGGATGCTTCCGGCAGACGTGCTCCTATCGCAGTTGAGGGTTCAAACTTTACAATGGACGTTGACTGCGTTATCATGGCTTTGGGAAATACTCCGAACCCGCTTATCCTTTCCGTTACTCCCGGACTTGAGGCAAACAAGAAGGGTTGTCTTACAGTAAATCCAAAAACCATGCAGACTTCTATTAAAAACATTTATGCCGGCGGCGACGCAGTTACCGGTGCCGCTACTGTTATTCTTGCAATGGGTGCAGGCAAGCAGGCAGCCAAATCAATTGACGAGGTTTTGAAAAAACGCAGGTAATTTACCAATCACATAACAAAAATAAATATGAAGCATAGCCTTTGGGATATGCTTCATAAATTTTGCAATTTTTTATATCTCAGTTTAAATATTAACATATTACATTTCTTATATTTTGCATTTATCTTGAGGAGATTTATTATATGATAAAGAAAAATAAAGATAAAAATGTATCAGCAGACAAAATGGGAACTACCCCCATGCTCAGACTTATATTGACAATGTCACTGCCTACAATGTTTTCCATGCTGACACAGGCACTTTATAATGTTGTTGACAGCGTATTTGTTTCAAGTTTGGGACAGGACGCATTGACCTCCCTTTCTCTTGCCTTCCCTTTGCAGCTTATGTCAATCGCAGTAGCTGTAGGCACCGGAGTGGGCGTAAATTCCTTTATTTCAAGAAGACTCGGCGAAAAAAACCAAGAGCTTGCAAATCAAGGTGCCGCCAACGGATTATTTCTCTCTGTAATAAGCTGGCTTGTTTTTCTTTTTGTGGGACTTTTCTTAACAAAGCCATTTTTCAGTCTTTTTAATCCCACTGCAGGAGTTATGAAATACGGCGTCGAGTACACTTCAATTGTTCTCATTTTTTCAATGGGAGTTATGATTCAGGTAGGTATAGAAAAGATATTGCAGGCAACGGGAAATATGTTTTTCCCAATGCTGTTCCAGCTTATAGGTGCTGTTGTCAATATTATTCTTGACCCGCTGTTCATCTTCGGAATAGGACCTTTTCCGAGAATGGAGGTTGCCGGAGCGGCGGCAGCAACAGTTATCGGACAGATTGCGGCAATGATATTTGCAGTGTATGTAATGTTCTTCAAAAAACACGCAGTAAAGATTAATATAAAAAGCTTTAAGCCAAGTTTAAAGATAATCAAAAATATTTATATAGTCGGAGTTCCGTCAATTATAATGCAGTCTATAGGCTCTGTTCTTGTTGTAAGCCTTAACGCAATTCTTATGAGCTTTTCAGAAGCCGCTGTATCCGTTCACGGAATTTATTACAAAATGCAAAGCTTTGTATTTATGCCTGTTTTCGGCTTGAACCAAGGACTTATGCCCATTATAGGATATAACTTCGGAGCTAAAAACAAGGAAAGACTTCATTCGGCTATTCGGTACGGAAGTATAATCGCTTCGGGAATTATGCTTTGCGGAACAATGATCTTTTGGGTATTCCCCGAACAGATTCTCACGATTTTTAACGCAAACGACGAGATTATGGATATGGGTATAAAAGCCATGAGATTTATAAGCCTTTCTTTCCTGCCGGCGGCTATAGACATAATATTCTCTACGGCTTTCCAGGCAGTGGGAAAAGGATTTTCCAGCATGATACTTTCCCTGCTTCGTCAGCTTGTTTTCCTGCTTCCTGCGGCACTTATTCTCTCTTCTTTCGGAGTTAACGCCGTTTGGTTCTCTTATCCTATTGCAGAAGTAGGTGCACTTGCCGTTGCGATTTTCCTTTACTCAAGAATAAACAGAAAGGTATTCTCAAAGCTTCAGCCCGGTGTTCCCATAGAGGCTTTGTAAAGATTTTCATAAAATTCCCTTTGACGTCATAAACTTAAATATTATGATGTCAGGGGGATTTTTTATGGAAAGAAAAAATTATTCGGATATAGATTACAGCAATGAGATAGATAATAACGGCTACATAGACCCTGAAGAGTACAGAAAAATGAGATACTATAAAAACAATGCGGATTACCCTCAGGACACATACATTGATGAACCGGAGGACAGCCGATACATAAAAAAACATATAAACCACCCTGTTTTGCTTTTTCAGATTATAGTATGTCTTATTGCTGCTATAGCCGTATTTGTAATAAAAGCAATCGGCGGAGATATTTATGATACAGTAAAAAATTATTATGACTCAGCTATAAACTCTTCAGACATAATCTCTGATTTTTTTGCCGAAAACAAAATAGGAATAAGCGATAAAGAAAACACAGAAACAACCGAGGAAAATTTAACCGAAAACACAACTGATACAACGGAAGAAACCTCTTCGTCAGGTGATGCCAATGAGTAATGTTCTCAAAAAAATAAGCTTTAGCTTTCCGGCAGTTGCTGTTTTTGCCATTTGCGTATTTTTGGACAAAACCGGAGGAATTACCGCTTGTTTTATAAGTGCGGTTTTACACGAGTGCGGTCATTTGCTGGCCATGGAAATTTCGGGATACCCTGCGGAAAAAATAAAAATAAGAATTTTCGGCGGAGAAATCGTTAAAAAAAATCAAATTGCAAAACCTCTTTCAAGTGAACTTCTCATAATCTACGGCGGTATAATCTCTAACCTTTTGTTTGCCATTGTTTTCGGTTTTATAAATATTTATTTTGATAATAATTTTTTGTATGTACTGTGTTTTTCAAACATAGGTATAGGACTTTTTAATCTTTTGCCTGCTTCTACTTTGGACGGCGGTGTGGGACTTTCACTGGTGCTTTCCCATTTTTTCGGAGAAAAAGCCGCCGGCAATGTAATTACCGTTCTAACTATACTTTTGCTTATCCCCATATTTACCGCCGGTTTTCTTGTACTTTTCAATTCTCCCTACAACTTTTCTCTCCTGTTCATAGGAATTTACCTTACCCTTTCCCTGTTTGTAAAGAATAACAAAGCTCTGTAAACTTAAAAAGTTTTCCACATACGACGTCTGCTATGTGGAAAACTTTTTTGTCTTGGGACTACAAAAATATTATTAAATATGGTATTATTAAATGGTTAAATTAAAGTATCACTGTATTTTTAAAAACGGAGGAAATAAATGATCAGCAAAGAAGTAGAAAAGCTTTTGCTTAAAGTTCAGAAGCCGGGACGTTACGTAGGCGGCGAATTGAATCAGGTTATTAAAAATAAAAAGGACGTGGAAATAAGATTTGCTTTCTGTTTTCCCGACACATACGAGGTGGGAATGTCCCATTTGGGCATGAAAATTTTGTACAGTCAGTTTAACTCTGTTCCCTATATCTGGTGTGAAAGGGTTTTCGCCCCTTGGCTTGATATGGAAGAGCTTATGGTAAAAAACAACATTCCCCTATACGCTTTGGAAAGCGGCGACCCAATAAGTGATTTTGACTTTATCGGATTCACCTTGCAGTATGAGCTGAGCTTTACCAATGTATTAAATATGTTAAAGCTCGGAAATATTCCTGTTCTTACAAAGGACAGAATGGATTTAGGACTTACCAATATTGTGGTTGCCGGAGGTCCCTGTGCCTGCAACCCCGAGCCTATTGCCGACTTTATCGACCTTTTCTTTATCGGCGAGGGTGAAGAGGTTGACATGGAGGTTATGGAGCTTTTCAGAAAATGCCGCAGGGAAAACAAGACACGTCAGGAATTTTTAGAGCTTGCCGCTCAGATACAGGGCGTTTATGTTCCGTCACTTTATGAGGTTGAATACAATGAGGACGGAACAATAAAAAGCTTTACACCGAAAAATAACGCACCGAAAACAATTCATAAGAGACTTATTATGGATATGGACAACCTCTATTATCCGTACAACTTTGTTGTGCCGTTGGTTGAGATTGTCCACGACAGAGCAGTTCAGGAAATTTTCCGTGGCTGTATAAGAGGCTGCCGTTTCTGTCAGGCAGGCTTTCTCTACAGACCTGTAAGAGAAAAATCTCCGGAAACAATTGACCGCCAGTGCCACTTGCTGTGTCAAAACACAGGCTATGACGAGGTTTCCCTCTCTTCCCTCAGCTCCAGCGACTATTCAAAAATAGTTGAGCTTCTCACAAAGCTTAACAAGTGGTCACAGGACGAACAGGTAAGCATTTCCCTGCCATCACTGCGTGTTGACGGCTTCACCGATGAGATTATGAGCAAAATTAAAACCGTTAGAAAAAGCGGTTTGACCTTTGCCCCTGAGGCAGGAAGTCAGCGTCTCCGTGACGTTATCAACAAAAACGTACAGGAGGACGAACTTTTAAACACCTGCACAGTGGCTTTCGGCGGCGGATGGACTACAGTTAAGCTCTACTTTATGATTGGACTGCCTACCGAAACCTTTGACGATGTGGCGGAGATCGCAAACTTAGGACAAAAGGTTGTTGACGCTTACTACCACTGCCCCAACCATTCAAAAGGCAAGTCCGTAAAAGTCACTGTTTCCGCCTCTTCCTTTGTGCCAAAGCCTTTCACCCCTTTCCAGTGGGAGCCTCAGGACACAATCGAAATGCTCAGAGAGAAACAACAGCACTTGAAAAACAGCATCACCACAAAGAAAATCACCTACAACTACCACGACTCCGACACAAGCTTTCTGGAAGCTGTTTTTGCCCGCGGCGACAGAAAACTCTGCAAGGCAATGGAAATCGCCGCAGAAAGAGGTTTTCACTTTGACGGCTGGTCGGACTGCTTCGATTTGCAGAAATGGCTTGATATCTTTGAGGAAATCGGCATAGACCCTGCATTTTACGCCAACAGAAAAAGAAGCTTTGATGAAATTCTCCCTTGGGACCACATTGACTACGGCGTTACAAAGGAATTTCTCATCAGAGAGTGCAAAAAGGCTTACGAGGATACTCCGACACCTCACTGCCGTTTAAAGTGCAGTAACTGCGGAGCAGCAAAATATAAGGGAGGCGTATGTTTTGAAAAACGTGAGAGTATGGTTTGAGAAAAAAGACCAGTGCATATATATTTCCCATCTTGATTTAAACCGCTGTATGATTAGGGCAATACAAAAAAGCCGTATTCCAATATGGCACACAGAGGGCTTTAACCCCCACCCTTTTATCACTTTCCCTATGCCATTATCTTTGGGCTTTGTAGGGAAAAAAGAATGTATGGACATGAGGCTTTTGGAAGATGATTTTTCTTTTAAAGAAATTATTGACCGTCTTAACGACTGCCTTCCAAAGGGAATAAGGGTTTTTGGCGTGACAGAACCAAAAATGAAAGCCGGGGTTATCGACAAAGCCCTTTATATATTAAAACTTACCTGCGATGATATAAGTTCTGAGGAGCTTTTGAAAAAGGCGGAGGAGCTTTTCTCAAAGGATGAAATAATGGTGGACAAAAAATCCAAATCGGGAATTAAGCAGGTAAATTTAAAGGAATACCTTACCGACTACACAATTTCGTTGGTTGACGACTATGTAAAAATAAAAATTATGCTTCCTGCGGGAAGCACCTTAAACGTGAACCCCACCCTTTTGGTTGACGCTCTGGAAAAGGAATATTCACTTGAGATTTTTCCAAGGGTAACAAGGCTTGAAATTTTCAACAAGGACGGCGAGGAGTTTGCCTGATACACTTAGATATCCGGTTGTCCTTATGGACGCCGACGAAACATTGCTGGACTTTAAAAAATCCGAGGACTTTGCAATTAAAAACGCTATGAAAGAATTTCGTCTGCCCTTTAAAGAGGGCGACGAAAAGCTTTACAGTTGCATAAACAAGGAAACCTGGAAATCCCTTGAGCGAAAAGAGATAACAAGAGAACAGCTTAAAACCTTGCGTTTCAGTCGTTTTTTTGAAGCTTTGGGATATGATTTTGAAGTGGACTGCAACAAATTTCACAACTGTTATGTGAGCAATCTCTCCCGTTTTGGGTTTATGCTTCCCGGAGCTATGGAATTTTTAAAAGAGGTCTGCAAAATTGCAGATGTTTACGTGGTGACAAACGGACTTGCCGCAGCTCAAAAAGGAAGAATGAAAGACAGCGGAATTGATAAGGTTGTTAAAAAGGTTTTTATCTCCGAAGAATTGGGTTTTCAAAAACCTGAAAAGGAGTTCTTTGACAAGGTTTTTGAGGAAATAGGACTTTGTGATAAATCAAAAGCCATAATCTTAGGAGACAGCCTCACTTCCGATATGCAGGGCGGAAAAAACGCAGGAATTGCCACCTGTCTTTATTTAGGCAATGCAGATGACGTAGAAGATGAAAAAAATCTTTGTGATTTTACAATAAGAGAGTACAGCGAGTTTTTCAATATTGTCAGATACGGCAGAAAAAATGCTTAAAAAATATTGATTTTTTAGTTTTGCTGTAGTATAATAATTTGGCAACAATTTTAAAAGCGGGTGTGGCGGAATTGGCAGACGCGCCAGATTTAGGTTCTGGTGGCAACACCGTGCAGGTTCAAGTCCTGTCACCCGCACCATATTATGACGTCACACTGAGAGCGGTGCGGCGTGAGAAAAGTTCCCGATTTCTCGGGGATTTTTCTTTATATATGCACCAATTCCAGTCATGAGTCTCTGAGTAGAGGCTCATTTTTTATTGATATTTATTGAGTCCGAGTATTAGGCGCACCAACAAAATTGGTGCATTAAATCAAAAACTGGTGCATCTGAGAAGAATAAGCATAAGTCGCACGGCTTCAAAAACGCTCTAATTATCCGTTATCTGAGCTATTTTACAGTACGAAATAAACTCGCATAAAAGACAATCTGATACCGTCCTCCGATATATTTTGCTGTTGACTACCCCACCGCGTATGGACTGCCCAGATCCGGATAGTGTTTTGAAAAAAATATCTCTAATAATGACTGTTCCATCCTCACTTATGGAATTGTATGAAAAAGAGCGGTCATTTCTGGCCGCTCGTGGTTTTGGTATATAGTTTGCCTAGTGGTTAGATGGAGACCTTTATTTCCTCGCCGTTCTTAAACTCAAAAAGGAGATTTTCCGTATTTACAAGGACTCGCTCAACGAGAACATTCCACGTTGCCGAGTCAAATGCTGGCTCCGAATCGAAGGATTCAAGCGTCTCAATAAAGCGTGATAGTTTTTCGCGAACGCCTATGAGACTAAGTTCCTGTTCCTGCAAATTTGCGATATCGGATTTTTGCTGTTCTATCTGCTTTGATATCTCCTCAAATCGCTTGCGGTAAACTTGCTGATCTTGAGAAATGTAGGCATTCTCTTTTACAAGAGCTTGAATTTTCTCCATACCTCTTGCTAAATCTGTTTCCGCTTTTATACGCTTCTGACGTATTTTTTCGAGAGCATCCGCCTTGTTCATCTTCGCCCTGCATGCAGAAATACATTTTTCCTTGTTTTCCAAGATCTTTGACAGAGCTTGAAGATAGTACTTTACCAAATCATCTTCAGCAAGAATAGGCGTGGAGCAATTGTTGCTGCCCTGATAGCGTCGATTGCAATACCAGACATCCTTACTATGCTTTTCTTTGGCATGGTAGATTTTATGCCCATAAAATGAACCGCAATCTCCACAGATCAATTTGGTGCAGAACGGGCTGCTATTTCTAAGGCCTCGGCGCATTTTAGAGCGTCGCTGTAATTCAACCTGTACCAGATTGAAAACATCTTCATCGATGATTGCTTCGTGCGAATTGGTAACATAATATTGCTTAACTTCGCCTTTGTTCTTCCTTACTGTTTTTGAGAGATAGTCGAGCGTATAGGTTTTCTGCAGCAATGCATCGCCCTTGTATTTCTCATTGGAAAGGATGCTCCTGATTGTGCTGACAGACCACACATCCTTACCGCCGGGAGTTTTAATCCCACGTTCAGTAAGTTCTTTCGCAATATTGCGAATAGTCATTCCATCAAGAAACATACGGTAAATATCCCGAACAATTGCCGCCTCTTCCGGCACAACTTCAGGACGTCCATCCTCGCCTTTGCGATAGCCGAGGAAGTGGCGGTATCCGAACGACACATTGCCGTCCTGCATACTTTTCTGCTTTCCCCATCGCACATTCTCCGAAATAGAACGGCTTTCTTCCTGGGCAAGTGAAGACATGATTGTAAGCATGACTTCGCACTGCTTATCCAGGGTGTGAATACCCTCTTTTTCGAAATAAACTTCGACTTTTATCGCTGAAAGTTCACGGATTGTCTGCAAAGCATCAACCGTGTTACGGGCAAAACGCGAAATTGATTTTGTGAGGATAAGGTCAATCTTTCCGGCTTTGGCGTCAGCAATCATCCGATTGAAGCCACCACGCTTCTTCATATTCGTGCCTGTAATACCTTCATCGGCATAAATACCAACAAACTCCCACGCAGGATTATTGCGAATATATTGGTTATAGTAATTTACCTGGGCTTCATAGCTGGATTGTTGTTCGTCCTGCTCCGTTGAAACACGGGCATAGGCTGCAACTTTCAGCTTAGGCGCTTCAGTAGTGTTATCGTAGATGACCTGTGAGCTAATAGGCTCAAGAACGGTCACTCGCTTTTTTGTGCTCATAGGCTACTCCTTTCTAAAGTTTTTTGTCGGGCTGCCTGTTTCATCTCCTCCGTCCAACTGTTTCGGCGAGATGGATTGCTCCATGCAACCGTTATTTGGTCGCCATTTGTCATGGCAAAAGTTAGCTTTTGCTCCTTGTGGCAGATAATTCCGGTTAGATAATCCCGCAATTCCATACCTTCAAGTGAACTTACTCCCAATACTTCTTCCGTTTTCTCTATTAAGATGGCTTCCGGTATCTGCTTATTGTTGCAGTATAGCTTACCCTTGGTTGCAAAAGTCGAGCAAAGCCATGCGGGTTTCGCATATTTAGAGCTTGCGTTGGATATTCTGCGCCTGAAATGTTTTCCGCATTCTGAGCAAGTCAGCAATCCGGAAAATTGACCTTTGGATGTATGTGTAGCCATCTTTATACAAGACTGCCGACGGGATATTTCTTCCTGAACTTGCGCAAATATAGTTTTCGAGATAATGGATTCATGACTTTTTTCTACAAGATATTTTCGCCTTTCTCCGTTATTGATAATACGCTTTTTAGTACGAAAGTCCTCTGAATAGGTCTTTTGTAGAATCATATCTCCAGTGTATTTCTCATTCCGTAGAATAAGATAAATAGCGCCTTCTCTCCATTCTTTGCCTCCTCGAACAGTAGGAACATGCAAGTCGTTTAACTTATTCGCAATAGCCAATCTTCCCATGCCAGACAGGTAATCCTCATAAATCATGCGGACAATTTCTGCTTCTTCAGGAATAATGGTCAACTGCCCGTCTTTCAGGCAATAGCCTAACATGCGGCCAGTATTTGGCCGTCCTTGTTCAAACATCTTTTGGATACGCCATTTTTGGTTCTCGCTGGCAGATCTGGATTCTTCTTCTGCATACATCGCGAGTAAGGTCAGCATAAGCTCCCCATTCTTGCTGATGCTGTGCATATTTTCTTTTTCGAAGAATACGTCAATCTCCAACAATTTTAACTCTCGGATAGTATCCAGAAGCACTACTGTATTTCGAGCGAAGCGGGTAATTGATTTAGTGATTACCAGATCGATTTTTCCCTTCCGACAATCCTCCAGCAAGCGCATAAACTCGGGACGGTTGTCTTTCGTACCGGTAATACCTTCATCGGCATATACTCCAGCAAATTCCCAGCCAACATGGTTACTAATATATTCATTGTAATAGCTGATTTGAGAAGACAGCGAATGGATTGCGGCCTCCTTATCTGAGGAAACCCTCGCATAAGCGGCAACCCGCTTTATTCCGATATCCGGTAACTTCGTTGCGCTAATCTCTTTAATCTGCATAAATTCCACCTCCTACAGACATTCATCACTCTTTTAAACGAAAATGTCGAGTCTAAAATCAAACATGTGGTTACTTCTTTCGCCTTTCGGCTTTCCACCACTCAATTCGGCACTTATCCGAGCAGAAGTTTTTCTTTTGCCCAGCCGTATTATCTAGCGGTCGACCGCAATGCTTACATAGATTTGGCAATGCTTTTTCGGCTTTTGTTTTTCGTTTCCCAAATGCTTCATAGCCGTTCCTTCGGCAGATTGATTTCACCGTATTAGGCGAAAGATGCAGTGTTCTTCCTATAAAAGCGTAGGAATAGTTCTCTTTTCTGAGTGAAGCAATTCTTTGCTTTACCTCCGAGCGCATGGGTGCCTCCTTTCTGTTAATGTGCGATAGTCTTAACTATAGAATTGCCAGCCCACTGGGGGCTGGCGTGTAAGTGGGTATAGCCCTAAATTTTGCGGATTATATCCTCGCCATAAGCGACACCCAGGCCGGAGCCGCAGTCCCAGTTGACAAAGATTGTTCCGATATCGTCAACGAACTGCACGGTTCCTTGTTCTCCTGGCGTTAGCTTCGTAAAAGGGTCGCTCATAGATACAAGTTCTACACGTGATCCCTTAGGATACATTTTTCGTAGTCTCTCAATTGTCTGCTTATTCGGAAGTCCCTGCATCAGCTTCACCTCCTTCGATACTTGCCTGATTGATTGTGACTTCCGGCGCTTCAATTTCGGTTCTGATTTTATGGGCATCATGTCTTGCTTTCGCCTCCTCGGTTCGCCAACCGCTGTTTCCAGACAGGTTGCGAAGCAGGAATTTACGGGCAAAGGCATATTCTGGCCCTTTGAAGTTCAGAGATACGAGAAAGAGTCGCATCGTAAATTTGTCGTTATCTGACGGACTTTCCGTAGCCGTAACGCGAGTGAGCATTTTAGCTCTCTTCGCAATTCCGGATACAAGCTGCATGTAGGCTTTCGCCTCCCCATCGATGCCATGGTCAGTAAACCACGGGAAGCAGATTTTATTCTCTTTGCGCTCAATGGACAGATTGTCTGTTTCGAGCGCTTTCTTGAGAACCGTTGCTTTACTGGCAACAATCGCTCTGACTCTGCCAAGCTCAGCTTCATCAAGATAGGAGTCCGGCAGTTCAATCACGATTTTCTTTGGCTCGGTCGCTTCCGGAATAGAAGCTTCCTCTGATTGCTCGTCTGTGACTTCTTTCGCAGCTTCCGCTGATTCAAAACTGCCTTCCGGCAAAGCGGGTTCTTCCAGCTCCTTTGCGAGATCTTCAGGTGCTTCGTTGGAAGTGTCGGAATTCTCAGTTGCGCTGATTTTGTTTTCATTAACAACGGTTTCGTCTAAAACATCTTCAGATTCTTCGACGGTCGCTTCCACGGCATCGGATACATTTTCCTCAGTCGGATCTTCTGCCTTGAGAGCAGACTCTTCCAATGCAGGTGCGCCGTCGATTTCTTCCGCAGACCCGTCCAAAATTCTTTCAAAGCCATGCCAAGTTAGTTTCTTGACGATGGCTTCAATTTCTTCTTCAGCCATATTGTCCGGGAATTCAATATCTCCGGCACGATTCACAATGCACGCTCCAACCTCATAACCATAACTCGGAGCTCTGAGATATTTAGATTCACATCCAATAACCTCAGACAATGCATTTACGAGTTGCTTTCTCTGTTCGCCAGATGCGGCGTATTTCATAGTCGTCATAATAGAGACCTCCTTTAATTGTGTCGGGTTAACAAGATACAGAGAGCCATTTCAGCTTCCTTTGTGGTTGGGTGAATATCCCAGCCACGGTCATAGTTAGCGACAATTTTTCCGTTTTGCTTTAACTGCAATTTTGAGATTTTGCCGTGATTGATTCCGAATTTGCTCGGCTCATCATATACCTTTAAGGTGTAGTGAACCGCTATGTATTCTTTTTCAGCCTCTTTCTTTACCGGAATACCAATAGTTCCTTCTTGCCACATAATTTGTTTCTCCTTACACATTCATCACTCTCCAGCATTTTCTTTGCAAGTGAGATCGTTAGGCTTTTTAAGTGTAGCCTGCGAGATAACATGAGTGCCTCGGCGATAAATATATACACTATCGCTGAGCTTCTCTTGCGGCAATACAACAGTCCGATTCACATCCCGTACAATTTCAATGATTTTTGAGGGTTGTACGAGAGAAAGTGGAAAGATGAGAACCTCATGAATGCTTGACGGTGCGATGCAGAGGTCATCCTCTATCTGCGCCGCAAGATTCTCAAGATATGTCTCATACATAAGAATGGAAGCTCCGAGTATGCGTTCAGGATTTGTCCCAACATACATCGGACAAAATGCGTTGCTTGAGATCTCCGTTCCGGTAATCTCAGATATGGCATCTTCCATAAGCATGATATTGTACCCGGCTTTCTTGCAGTTCTCATTGGCAGCTTCCATGATCTCATTGAGCTTAATGTCTAATGAAACTATATCTACTGCATCAATAATCTTGTACCTAATTCGATATGGATTAGAAGTGTCAACTATAGCGAATACAACTGCCATATCTAGAAATTCAGCAGAGAACGCATTGTCTTGCAGTGATTTAGGATCAAACAATGCGTATCTAACATTTTTGAGAACTACATCTTTGGTGCAGGTTCTGTCGTCGTTAAAGTCTAACGTCATAGAAATATCCCCCTTTCTACGCTTTTCAGTTACATTTCGCCGTCATCATTTTCAAGCCCCGGTGCGGTGCCTGTCATGATGAAGTTACTGTACTCTTTACGGTTATCCATCAGGTAAACAACCAGTTCATAGTATCCTTCGCGGTTTGCGATATACTGAACTGCGTTTACGTCAAACATATTGGTTTCTCCGGTATCCCGGACAGCCAGAATTTGTTCCTTAATGGTTTGCGTCATCATTGTAATGTCCTCCTATCTCAAAGATTTGGATTTGTGCAGTTACTCCTGCAGGTTACGGTGTTTTCTCAGAACTGTCTGAGACTACGATGTTAAGGTGCGTCCGAAGTAATTCCGGATTTTAGAGAATGATATATCCACGAATCTTAACCTCCTTTCGGTGTGGCTATATACCTTTAATGTGCTGTCGTTTATTCTTTGGAAAGCGGCGAGGATAGATAGCCAAACGACCTGAGCTATCTTCTCTTAATGCAGTAATTGCTACGACATACCGTTTTCCTCAAAGTTAAAATGTAATGTGTGATTCATAAGTTTCCTTTGTTAATATGTTGTTATTTCCGAAGGCTTGAAGTATGCAAGCCGGAGACAAACGCCTCAACTCACGAACAGTCTATTTTGATTCCGACTCCTTATCTTTAAATTCAATAATGCTTTTATAACAATGCTCCAACTTGTCTATAAGCTCACGGAGCTGATCCACTGTGCCGATCAGCGAGATATCGTAGCTATGCATATCGATAACTGCTTGGTTAAATCGTTCGCAAGCGTGCTCCAGCTCACTGATGGCGTCGCAATGTTCGTCATATATGATATTTACATCTCCACTTAGAATGTGATAAACTATTTATGTCATTTTCCATGACTCAACCTCCTATTGCTT
>CALWIW010000021.1 GCA_944380855.1 uncultured Clostridia bacterium
CAACGCAAAGCGGCGGCACAGCCCTTCGGCTGCTCCGCCACCTTACATATTTCCTTCGTTATCGCACCTCGGCTAAAGGAGAGCCGCCCGTTTTTGTGTTTCGGCTGTATAGAAGATGTTGTGTTAAAATTTTGTGATTCCAAAGGGGACCACTGTCCCTTTGGCAGGCGGCTTGGAGGACAGCGTCCTCCAAGGTCTTAAAATGCTGTAAAAGGCAGGAGTGAGCAAAAAACAGTCCGGTGAACTGTTTTTTGCCGTGAACTCACGTTAGTGTTCACGATAATTTTTATTTTATCTAAATTTAACCTTTTACATAACTATTGACAAAAACTATATTTCTCATGGCATATTGTCGCATTTTAATACCTGAGTCCTCAATCATCTCCCAAATTTTTGCACAACACTTGCTCTACAACTATTAAAAAGCAAAAAATAAGGACATTCCCGTATATTGGAATGTCCTTGAATTTTACGATAAATTTATTAAGCAAAGAATTTTGAATAATAACCCATGGCGAAAATAATAACCACAATTACAGGCAGAACATATTTTAAATAACCCTTTGCCCATTTTGGAAATTTTACGCCTTTTCCTGCGTCAACTTCGGATACAAAATTTTCCCAGCCCCAGCCGTGCTTTGATACACAGAAAAGCAAATAGGCAAGACTTCCTAAAGGAAGCAGATTGCTGGAAACGATAAAGTCCTCAAGGTCCTGAATTGTGCTTGTGCCTCCGAAAGGAGCAAAGCCGCTCCAAAGATTAAAGCCCAAAACGCAGGGAATTGAAAGAACGGTAATTAAAATTCCGTTGAATATTACGGATTTTTTTCTTGACCAGCCTTTAAGGTCAATCATAAAGCTTACGGTGTTTTCAAATACCGCTATTATTGTGGACAGAGCGGCAAATGTCATAAATACAAAGAACAGAGAACCCCAAATTCTGCCTCCTGCCATTTGATTAAAGATGTTTGGAAGTGTTACAAAAACAAGTCCCGGACCCTCACCCGGATTTACTCCGAAGCTGAAGCAGGCAGGGAAAATGATAAGTCCTGCCATAAAGGCAACGCAGGTGTCGAGGATACAGATGTTTATTGACTCACCCATAAGAGAACGGTCACGGCTTATGTAGCTGCCGAAAATTGCCATTGCTCCTATTCCAAGGCTTAAAGTAAAGAAAGCCTGACTCATTGCGGCATAGATTACATTCCAAATACCGTAATCAAGCATTTTTCCGAAATCGGGGATAAGATAGAATGCAAGTCCTGCTGACGAATTTTCAAGCAAAATGCTGTTTACACAAAGAACAATCATAATTCCCAGCAAAGCAAGCATCATAGCCTTTGTGATTTTTTCAACGCCCTTTTGCAGACCTATGGCACAGACCGCAAAGCCTACAATAACAATAATAAGCATCCAGGTCATCATTTCGCCGGCATTGCCGAGCATACTGTTAAAGACGTTTCCTACACCCTCGGCGTCAAGTCCCTCGAACTGACCTGTTATGGTTTTATATATGTAGGCAAGCATCCAGCCGCCAACCGTGGTGTAAAACATCATGAGTATATAGTTTCCTGCCATTGCGGACCAGCCTGCAATGTGCCATTTTGTGCCTTTCGGCTCTAAAACATGAAAGCTTCTTGCCGCTGATTTTTGACTGGCTCTGCCTACGGCAAATTCCATTGCCATAATAGGCATACCGAGAATTACCAAAAACAATATATATATAAGAACAAAGGCGGCACCGCCGTATTGTCCTACAATATAAGGAAATCTCCATACATTGCCCAGTCCTATGGCACAACCCGCCGAAATGAGAATAAATCCAAGGCGGGAAGAGAAATGTTCTCTCTTTTCCATAATTTACTTCCTTTCTGTAATTTTACTAAAACAAAAATAATGATAACAGAGCTTTTATATATTGTCAATAACAATATGAAAAACAGGTGAAAAACGGGATTTGTTTCAGATTTTGTAAAATTATTTCCCTTTGGCAAGTATCGAGTTGATTTTAAGCTTAAACATTGTGGTTGTCACCGTTGCCGCAATAACGTCGCTTAATGCTTCCGCTAAGAAAAATCCCCAAACACCCATGCCTAAAGCAGGGAGAATAACAGCAAGAGGAATAAGCAAAATTACTTTTCTCAGCAGTGCCAAAAACATACTGATTTTTGCCTGACCTAGAGCAAGGAAGGTTTGCTGACAGGCGGACTGTGCTCCCATAAGTGCCATGCCTGCCAAAAAGAGTCTCAAAGCGTTTTTGCCTATTAAGATAACATTTTGGTCGGGAGTAAAAAATCCCAGAAAAACCTGCGGGAATATTTCCACAAGAAGAATTGTAAAAACAGAAAAGGCTACGTTTACGGCAAACAGCAGCTTAAAAGCGTATTTTACTCTTTCTTTGTTTCCTGCACCAAAATTATAACCGATAATAGGCTGTGCTCCCTGGGAAATGCCCTGTAAAGGCATCCATATCATCTGAGTAAGGGAAAAAAGAATAGACATAAGTGCTATATAGTCGTTGTTTCCGTAGGTTCTCATTCCTCTGTTAAACACAAGCTGAACAAGACATTCCGTAGACTGCATTATAAAGGGGGAAACGCCCAAAGAAATAACGCCGCCCACAACCGCTTTTGGCAGTCTGAGGTCGGAAAGCTTTATTTTAAGTATTGTGTGCTTTGAGGTAAGGAAAAACAGCACCCAGATTGCGGAAACACATTGGCTTATAATGGTTGCCAATGCCGCTCCCCTTACACCCATGTTAAATCCGAAAATAAATATTGGGTCTAAAATAATGTTCAGCACTGCACCTATGCATACCGTTGCCATACTGGTTTTTGTAAATCCCTGATTGGTGATAAACATATTAAGTCCAAGAGAAATAAGCACGAATACCGTTCCATACAGGTAAATTTGTGTGTATTCCATTGCATAGGGGAGATTTTCCGCCGTTGCACCGAAAAGAATAAGGACAGGCTCTCTGAAAATAAGGAAAAATACCGTCAGAAACGCTGATGCGATTAAAGTCATAAGAGTACAGCTTCCCAATATTTTCTCGGCAGTTCTGTTTTCTTTTTTGCCCATAAATATGGCGGCTCTTGCCGAGCCTCCCGCACCGATTAGATATGAAAAGGCGGAAATAAGAATAAGTATAGGGAATGATATGCCAAGGCCGCCCAAAGCCAATGTTCCTATACCCTCAATTCTTCCCACGTACATTCTGTCTACGATATTGTATAAAAGATTTACCACCTGTGCCAAAACCGTAGGAACTGCCATTTTAAAAAGCAGCTTTTTAATAGGTTCTGTACCCATTCTGTTTTCTTCATTCATAATTTCCCGTCATTCCTTTCATCTGTTCCCAAAAGGTCATAAAAACAGGGAAACCGTTTTCCGATTTCCCTGTTCTATTATAATTTAAAGGTAAATACAAAAATTATCTCACGGATTTAATAAATCTCATAAATGCTTCTCTGCCCTCAGGAGTATCCTTATAAACGCCTGCGTCTTTAAGTACCTCAAGGAATACCTTGCCGACCTCTTCGCAGAGCATTTCGGAAACAGCGGCTTTTGTCATCGGCATATCCTTATGATTTTTAAGGATTTCCTCTGTCCAGTCTGCGTGCTTTTCAATATCAGCGTCAGAGCGAATATCTTTGCCCTCAACTATAAAGTCGCCAAGCTTGTCAAGTTCTCCTTTAAGTCTTGAGGGGAGAACCGCAAGACCCATAACCTCAATAAGACCTATATTTTCTTTCTTGATATGGTGAAGCTCGTTTCTCGGGTGGTAAAGTCCCATAGGTCTTTCTTCTGTGGTAATGTTGTTTCTCAAAACCAAGTCAAGCTCGTAATTGCCGCCGTTCTTTCTGGCAATCGGAGTTATTGTGTTGTGGCGTTCGCCCTCTGTATAGGCATAAACATAAGCAGCCTCGTCTGTGTATTCACGCCAATTTGCCAAAATTTTTGCGGCAAGCTCAATAATAGGAGCTTCGTCCTTGCAGGAAAGACGGATAACGGACATAGGCCATTTTACAATACCTGCTGTTACATTTTCAAAGCCCTCAAAGGTTACAGGGGTTTCGATTGGAGCTTTTGCCATTGCAAAGGTGTATCTTCCGCCCTGGAAATGCTCGTGAGAAAGAATTGAACCGCCTACGATAGGCAAATCTGCATTGGAGCCTACAAAGTAATGGGGGAACTGCTTTACAAAATCAAAAAGCTTTCTGAAAACGGCACTGTCTATCTTCATAGGTGTATGTTCCTGATTGAAAACGATGCAGTGCTCGTTGTAGTAAACATAAGGTGAATACTGGAAGCCCCAAGGTGAGTCGTTTATAACAATAGGGATAATTCTGTGGTTTTGTCTTGCAGGTTTTGACATATTTCCGGCATATCCCTCTGTTTGAGGACAAAGCAGGCATTTTGGATATGAGCTTTGAACCGCATTTTTCGCAGCCGCAATTGCCTTAGGGTCTTTCTCAGGCTTTGAAAGATTTATTGTTATGTCAATGTCGCCGTATTCGGTGGGAGTTTTCCACTTCATATCCTTTACAATGCGGTATCTTCTTATGTAATCGGAATCCTGACTGAGCTTGTAGTAATAATCCGTTGCTTTTTCGGGATCCTTTGAGTATTCCACAAAAAATCTGTCAATAACAGTTGAAGGACGGGGAGTCAAAACGCCCATGAGCTTTGTGTCAAACAAATCTCTTGAAACTGTTCCGTCCTCAATAATACCTTTTTCAACAGCATAGTCGAGAATTTCTCCGAGAGTTTTTTCAAGACAAACAGGCTCTGCGGGAATTTCGGCTTCGTCGTCAAAATCTTCTACCCCAAGCATACCCAAAAGGATATTGGTAATGTAGATTTTATCCGCGTTTTTGATAAGGTCGTTATCAAGAGCGTATTTTACAAGCTTCTTTACTGATGTTGAAATCATTAATTACCACCTCTTACTTAATTTCCGTTACTTCATTTAACATTTAATTAATCACATCACTTAAATGGTATATCATTATTTACCGATTGTCAATGCAAACAGCAATATTTTTTGTTGCATATGCAGACAAAGAGAGAAGAGCTAAAGGCGGTAAAAATAACAATACTGCGAAAAGAATATCCTTTCGCAGTATTGTTATTAAAGTAAGGTTTTAAAGATATGGCAATATCGATATTAAAACGGCATCTCCATATTGTGCAGTGTGTTTTTGCATAATACGGCGATAACCAGCGATGCAATCAAATTCCAAATTACCAACGGTAAAAGGGCAATCCAAAGAGACATTTCGCTTAATAAAATTCCTGTTATAATTGAAAAAGCTATTCCCGGGAGCAAAAGCACCAAAGAAATCATTATAAAAAGGAACATTGAAAGTACCTGATTGTTTAAAAATCCTAAAACTCTGTCGGTAAGGATATTAACTCCGCAGTACACGCAGCTGACACTTGTGTACACAATTATTGAAACGATAATCATTACCGGACTTGCAGAGCATATAACTCCTGCAACAATAAACAAAAGCAATCCGTCAAAAAACGGCTTTATTATGCTTGTAAGAGAAGCAAATATAAGCTTTTTTAAAGGTGAGTCCGGTACAAGATAAATGTAGGGCTTTGAAAGCTCCTTTGCCCAGTCGCCTGCGGCACTGAAAAACAGCTGCATATACGACGACATAGACAAAAGAATAATCATTATAAAATCTGATGACATTGGGTCTTGGTCTCCTGCGGAACGCACAAGAAAAAATGCCGTAAATCCGCTGACCGCCATCATAATTATGCTGTAGAGATCCCAAAACAGCAGATAACCGCATCTTCGTCTTTCCAAAAGGTGCTTAAAGAGAAACGCAGACGCACCCTTTCCGCCGTTAAGTCCGGTAGAGCCTATTTTGATTTTTCTGTTTTTTAAATATGCGTCGGTATTGTTCATTCCTTTTTTCTTTACCGCCTGACGCATTTCGTGAGTGGTTTCCGTATTTTGCAAAACGTCCTCGTAATAGTCGCAGTTGGATTTCAAAAAGAAAACAAGGGACAAAACCACAATCAAAAGCATCAAAGCTCCGTAAATTACAGCTTTTGCCGTGTGTGAAAACATTAACCCCATGGCAAAGCCTTTCATCCAGCCGAAAACCGGCACGTATTCGCACAAAGGCGATTTAAACGCCTCAAATAATGAGGGTAGACTAAATCCGTTTTGAAAAAGTGAAATAACCACAAAAGCCAAAGGCAAAGCTATTAATGCATAAATAATGTATTTTGCAAATGCAATAAGCTTCGGCTTTCCGTTGGTGACGCTGTATAGAAACAATGCCGCAATCTGTGTGACAATCATAAAAATGAAAAAGCTTACAATTAAAATTACAGCCTGTGCTACCGACAGATTAAAAATTTTCTTTGCCATTCCGCCGTACACAAGAAAGATTATTGCGGCAAGGAGCATTGTAAGCATTTGCCTTACAAGTCCGAACACCAATAGGGTCTTTGGGGAAATGGGAGAGCAGAACATCATGTTTACGTCGCCCATGGTAAAAAATGTGGTTCCCGATTTAAGACCTTTTAGAAGAACTATTCCGCCGAACAAAAACAAAAGCAGAAAGTAAATCCCGTGAAGTATTCCTATATCAACAAAATCAGAGGGAAGCTGCTCTATTGTTTCCGAGTAACCGGAGGAAAAGAATAAATTAAGAATCGAAAACCCGATAATCACAGTAAGAAACAAGGCTCCCACCAGTTTTCCCGGGTGTCTTATCATATCAAGAAACCAGTTTTTTACGGATTTTCTCGTCATGTAGAGTATAGCATTCATACCTTAACCCTCCGCTTTAAAGTCCGGAGAGCGTTTAGGCTCGGTGATTTTAAAGAAAATATCCTCAAGGTCCTCGCCCTTTTGCTGAATTTCGGTTCTTGTTCTTTCGGCTGCGATTTTTCCGTTCATAAGAATCAGGCATCTGTCCCAAAATTCCGCAACGCTGTCAAGCATATGGGTGCTTACAAGAACAGAACAGCCGTTGTTTTTAAGTTCCATAAATATATTTTTAAGCTCTTTAATCGCGTGGGGGTCAAGTCCTACAAAAGGCTCGTCAAAAAGCAAAACCTTGGGGTTTGGAAGCAAAGCACAGCAGATTGAAAGCTTTTGCTGCATACCTTTGGAAAGTTCCTTGCCCAGCTTGTCTTTTTTGTCCCACAGCTCCATGCGTTTTAAAAGCTCCTGAAGTCTTTGAGTGTAGTTTTCCAATTTATAGGCTCTTGCCGTAAACTCCATATGCTCCTCTACGGTTAAAACATCGAAGGGAGCGGGAATTTCCGGGATATAGCCGAAAACTTTTTTTGCTTCAATAGTTTTGTTGGGGTGACCGTCGATAAAAATTTCTCCCTTAAAGCGGAGAAGTCCTGAAATACACTTTATAACGGTGGATTTTCCGGCACCGTTGGGACCTGCCAAAACGGCAATTTCTCCATCGTTTACGGTAAAAGAAATATTGTCGTTTGCAAGCACTTTTCCGTACTCTTTTGTCAGGTGAGATACTTTCAGCATACTATCGCCTCCTTTATGCAAGTATATACTATACTCTTTTATAATACAAGTGTTTAATTTTTCACACTTTCGCATTTTTTATATAAAATTAAATTAAGCGGTTTCTACAAAAATATTTTACATCGTTGTAAAGGCTGTATAAAATTGATATAATGAAAAAGTAAAATAAAAGGAGAAAAATCCCTTTACGGAGGAATGTTATGCTTGACTATTTTTTGATTGTTTCTCAGCAGGTTTTGATTTTATTTATACTTATAGCAGTGGGATTTGTATGCGGTAAAATCCGACTTATTGACGACGCAGTGGCTAAAAAGCTTACTGATATTATTTTGATGATTGCAATGCCCTGCGTAATTGTAAACGCCTTTCAGCGTGAATATAATCCGGAGATGCTTATAAATCTTCTTATTACGGCAGGCTGTGCCTTTTGTATACATTTGGCGACTGTTATAATCGTTACCGCTGTTTTCAGGGATAAGGATATAAGCCGAAAAAAGGTTTTGAGGTTCGGAACTGTTTTTTCAAACTGTGCCTTTATGTCTATTCCTTTGCAGGAGGCGGTTTTGGGAGCAGAGGGCGTTTTTTACGGAGCTATATTTATCGGCGTTTTCAATCTTTTTTCCTGGACCTACGGTCTTGTGCTTATGAGCGGAGACAAAAAGCAGATGTCTGTAAAAAAGATTGTGACAAACCCGGGTATTTTAGGTGTGGTTATAGGAGTAATCCTCTTTTTATGCTCAGTGAAGCTTCCGCCTATAATCGGAGAGCCTATAAGATATTTGGGAACCCTTAACACTCCTGTGCCTATGCTTATTATAGGCTTCTATCTTTCACAGGTTAGGTTTGCAGAGGTTTTTTCGGAAAAGAAAAACTATATAGCCTCTGTTTTAAGGCTTTTGCTTATACCTTTGGCGGCTTTGGGAGTAATGTATCTGTGCGGAGTAAGGGGAACTATGCTTGTTTCCATTGTAATTTCCGCTTCTGCTCCGGTGGCTGCGTCCTGCACTATGTTTGCAACAAAATATAACGGGGACACAATGCTGTCGGTAAGACTTGTGGCACTGAGTACGGTTTTGTCGGTGGTTACAATGCCTTTGGTGGTGGCTCTTGCGAACTTTCTTTCTCAGTAATTAAGAGGGGTGAGATAATATGCCGTGCGTAGGCAATCAGAAAATGAAGCTTTTGTATATTTACGGTATTTTAAAGGATTATACCGACGAGGATAAAGGCCTTTCGTTAAAGGAAATAACGGATATTCTTGAAAATAAGTACGGGATAACTGCGGAGAGAAAAAGCATTTACGCAGATATTGCCGCTTTAAAGGAATTCGGAATAGATGTCTGTATGATTAAAAGCCGTGACACCAGATATTATCTTGGAAGCAGAGAGTTTGAGTTTGCCGAGCTTAAAATTTTGGTTGACCTTGTGCAGAACTCGAAATTTATTACAAAGAAAAAAAGTGCAGAGCTTATTTCAAAAATAGAAAAACTTACCAGTATTGAAAAGGGAGAGCTTCTGCAAAGACAGGTGTGTTTAAGTCCCGGACTGAAAACAGGCAACGAACAGATATACTACAATGTGGACAAGCTTCACCGTGCCATAATATCGGCAAAGCAGATAGAGTTTTTATACTGCCAGTGGTGTCTTAATTACGGACATTATGAAAGGGTTATAAAGGGATATAAAAGGGACGGAGAAAAATACACCGTTTCCCCTTACGGTCTTGTTTTTAACGACGACAACTATTATCTTGTGGCTTATGATGAAAAATCAAAAAGCATGAAGCATTACCGTGTTGATAAAATGGAAAGAATAGAAATTACCGACAAGAACCGCAACGGACTTATCGAGTTTTTAAATCTTGATTTTCCGTCCTACAAAAAGCAGGTTTTCGGAATGTTCGGAGGAAAGCCCGAAAAAGTAAAAATCAGGTTTAACAACAGCCTGGTAGGTGCTGTGGCTGACAGATTCGGAAAAGAAGTGGAAATATCACAGTACGATGAGGACCGTTTTATTGCTCAGGTAAATGTGGTGGCAAGCAGTCAGTTTTTCGGCTGGGTGTTTGCTTTCGGCGACGGAGCAAGAATTATAGAGCCTAAAAGCACGGTTAAGGAGTTTAAAAAGTTTGCCAAATCGGTTATAAAACTTTATAATAAAAATTAAGCTATTATAAAATATGGGAATAATTAAGGAGAAAAAATGAGTCTGTTTAATATCTGTAAAGAAGAAACGGAATTGGTTCTCGGTTCCGCTTCTCCCAGAAGAAAAGAGCTTTTTAATATAATTTCCGAAAATTTTACGGTTTTAAAGCCTGATGTAGATGAAACCGTTCCGGAAAATGTAGAGCTGTATGAAAGACCCGGTTATCTTGCAAAGAAGAAAGCTTTGCATATAAGCCGTAACCTTTCAGAAAAATCAGAAAAAGCGGTGGTTATCGGCTGCGATACGGGAGTTTTCATTGACGGGGAGATGCTGGGAAAGCCAAAGGACAAAGAGGACGCTTTTTCAATTCTTAAAAAACTCAGCGGAAGAGAGCATTCTGTAATAACAGGCTGCTGCATTACGGACGGTAAGCACACCGAAACCTTTTCGGTAAAATCTCAGGTGTTTTTCCGAAACCTTTCCGATGAGGACATAAAGGCATATATCGCCACAGGAGAACCCATGGACAAAGCGGGAGCCTACGGAATACAGGGGAAAGGCTGTTTGCTGGTTGAAAAAATCCAAGGGGACTACTTTAATATTGTGGGACTGCCCGTTTCCGCTTTGGCAAGGGAGCTTTCCCTGTTTTTGTCAAAACGATGAGCTTTTTAAGGCTTTGTCACAGAGGTGAGATATGGAAACAATACATTTGATTATAGTAAATCCCGCTGCGGGGAAAAAGGATATGAGTGAGGATATTAAAAAGCAGGCAGAGGCTTTGGGTATTGAGAACTGCTTTGTTGAGGTAACAAAAGGCAAGGGAGATGCTTCTGAAATTGCAAAAAAATGGGTGTCGGAAAATCACAATGAGTTTGTGAGAATTTATGCCTGCGGAGGAGACGGAACAATAAACGAGGTTATAAACGGCGTTTACGAATTTCAAAACTGTGCCGTGGGCGGAGTTCCCATAGGTACGGGAAATGATTTTCTAAGAACCTTTGAGGAGTTTTCAAAAGAAGATTTTTTAAACCTTGAAAAAATGATAAAGGGTAAAGAAAAGGTTATTGACCTTATATCCTGTGAAGGCCATATAGGTATGAACGAGGTTTCAGTGGGGTATGACTGTGCGGTTGCAAAAAACGTAATAAGATTTAAGAATATTCCCCTTGTGGGAGGTTCTCTTGCATATAAAATGTCAATTGTTTTCTGTTTGTTTTCAAAAATGAAGCACAGGTTCAAACTTTTTGCCGACGGACAGCCAATGGAAAACAACGGACAGGATTATTTGCTGGCGGTTTTCGGAAACGGAAAATATTACGGCGGAGGAATTAAGGGAGATCCCACGGCTGACCCCTTTGACGGATATTTGGATTTGGTATACATATCAAGGGTTTCCGTGCCTAAGTTTTTGACCTTGGTTTCAAAGTTTATAAAAGGACTTCATGTTACCGACAAAAAATGCAAAAAATATGTGAGAAACTGCAGATGTAAATCTATTGATATACAAACGGATAAATTTATTGACGTAAGCGTGGACGGGGAAATTTACAGTATGCTCAATCCCCGCATTGAGATAATCGAGCAAGCCATAAAGATAATTTTGCCCTGCTGAAATTATTGCATACTACATATTTCGGAGTTGAAGATATGATTTATATAGTTGAAGACGATAAGGATATAAGAGAAATGGAGCGGTATGCCCTGAAAAACAGCGGTTTTGAGGTGAAAACCTTTGAAAACGAAAAGGAGTTTTTTGGTGGACTTGCCTCTGAAAAGCCGGATATTGTACTGCTTGATATTATGCTTCCCGGCGAGGACGGACTGAAAATACTGAAAAAAATCCGTGACAACGCCGATACCGCAGGAATTGCGGTTGTTATGGTTACGGCAAAGGACAGCGAGCTTGACAAGGTTAAGGGCCTTGATATGGGGGCGGACGATTACATCACAAAGCCTTTCGGAATTATGGAGCTTGTGTCAAGGGTTAAAGCGATTTTGAGAAGAACTTCTCAGGAGGCAGACGAGTTTTACATCTGCGGAGATATTGTTTTAAACAACAGGAAAAGAACGGTTACTGTAAAAGAGGAAAAATGTATTCTTACCTTTAAGGAATTTGAGCTTTTAAAATATCTTATTAAGAATAAGGGAATCGCCCTTACAAGAGAAAAGCTTTTGGAAAAGGTTTGGGGCTATGATTACGAGGGTGAAACCAGAACCGTAGATATGCATATAAAAACCATAAGAAAAAAGCTTGGGGACAGTGCCGACCTTATTAAGACAATAAGAAATATCGGATATAAAATGGAAGACTGATATTTTTTGGAGGAAAAATGAAGCTTAAAACAAAAATTCTCAAGGATTTTATTGTGGTGGCGGTTGTTTCCGTTGTTGTTACGGTAATGTCTTTAAGTCTGTTTTTCAGCCTAGCAACCTACAAGGTGATGAAAGACGATGTTAAGGATTACGGAGAAGCGGTTTATGCTTTTTTGGAAAATTCACAGGCGGGGGAATTGGACGATATTCCCATAGATTCTCAAAATTACGGAATTGTTGTTGTGACAGACAGGGGAGAAGTCCTCTACAACAACGGAGTTTACGGCGTATATGACGAATGTATACAGGCAACGGGCAGTGATGACTCTTGGGAGCTTAATGCAGGGAATAAATATTGCTACTGTCAAAAGCTTGCAGGGGGAGAAATACTTATAATAATTCAGGAAATGGATTCCTTTTTGGATATGATAGGGGAATTTATTCCCGTGACCCTTTCCGTGACCCTTGTTATTATTGCTGTCTGCGTTATAATTTCTTCAAGACTTACAAAAAGAATAGTAAAGCCTATTGAGGAAATGGCGGAGGATATGGACAAGGCTCCCTATGACGAGCTTGTGCCTTTTACCGGCATGATAAAGGAACAGCGTCAAAGGCTTGACGACCAAATGCAGAGAGTGTTGGAGGCAGGGAAAATCAGAAGGGATTTTACTGCAAACGTATCCCACGAGCTGAAAACACCTTTAACATCAATTTCCGGATATGCCGAGATGATAGAAACGGGAATGGCCAAGCCCGAGGATATGCAGGTTTTCGGAAAAAGAATACACCGGGAGTCTATGAGACTTTTAAGGCTTATTGAGGATATACTTAAAATATCCCAGCTTGAAAGCAATCAGATGCCGAAAGATTTGGAGGACGTGGACATATACGAGCTTTGCAAGGAGTGCCGGGAAAGTCTTGATATTCTCTGTGAAAAATACGGCGTTTCCATATATTTAAAGGGACAGACAGCCGTAATAAAGGGAAACCGTGATATGTTCCACGAGCTTATATATAATCTTTGCGACAACGGAATAAGATATAACCACCCGGGAGGAAAGGTGCTTGTCACAATAAAAAGCCCTGTGGAAAAGGACGGGGTAAACGGTGTTAACCTTGTGGTGGAGGACAACGGCATAGGTATTGACGAAAAGCATCTTTCAAGAATTTTTGAAAGATTTTACCGTGTTGATAAAAGCCGAAGCAAGCAGACGGGAGGAACAGGTTTGGGACTTGCTATTGTTAAACATATATGCGAACAGTACCACGGAGCGATAAGCATTGAAAGTGCCTTGGGCAATGGTACGGCGATTACTGTTTTTCTTCCTTATGTTCAGTAAGACATCAGATAAAAATTAAGAGGCAGTTTAAAAGACTGTCTCTTTTTTGTTAAATAAAAACAACACCGGTTTAAAAAATTACGGTTGCCTGTCAGATGTGTTTAAAATATAATGTAAAAATAAATATAATCGGTTATAGATGATATAAATTTAAATGGAGGATATACTTTATGATTTGTCCTAAATGCGCAGCCGAAAATAATCCCGGTGATAAATTTTGCAAAAAATGCGGAGAAATGCTGGGCGGAAATAATTTTAATAATGAATTTAACGTAAACAATAATTATCAGCCCAATACAAATTATTCCGCAAACAATATGAACGGGTATACGCAGGGAAATTTCGGCAGTCAACAGCCATATCAAACCACCCAGTATTACAATTATAAAATGGATTTTATTGATAAGAAGACAAACGGATTAGGTTTAGTATCTTTAATTTTGGGTATTATTTCAATACTCGGTTCATTTTTCTTTTTGGTGTCACTGCCTGCGGGTATTACGGGACTGATATTGGGAATCAGAAGCAAGATTAAAGACGGATTAAAAAAAGGCGGCATAGTCTTAAATATAATCGGACTGTTCCTTACAGTTGTTTTTACTGTTCTCATTTTAATGTGGTTTGTATTTCCAAACAGCGGAAAAGAACCATCGGGAGGAAGCGACATATATACTGACGAACCCGAAATATATACAGATGAAAACGACGGATATCTGGAAATAGTTAATACCTATTACGGAGACGGTTTTTCACTGGATTACGGTAAGGACTGGTCAACTGTAGTTTTATCCGGCGGGCAGACTGCATTCGAATATAAAAACAGTAAGTCGTATTTTTTACAGCTGGGAGTCAGTGCATTGTCCGATTCACTGTCTGATTTTGATACGGATTCGGGAAAAGAAAAGCTGTATAATTTATTTTACGATTTCTGGAACGATGAAAATGAAAGGTTTGATATTTATGATGCAAGCGGCGGATTTAATAAATTAACCGATGATATTTACTATGCAACATACGATTACGGTTCATCTTCAGATAGGATCAAAGGAAAATATATTTTACTTGTGTCAGCTGAAAAAAACGCAATTATTTCATTTATGACCAATGCAGCAGATAATAATGTGGAAGAGAACGACGAAAAGGTCATCGAATTACTGAAAAATATCGAAATATACGAGCAAATCGGCATAAAGGAAAATACAACCGACGACAATGTTATATATGATGACGAACTGTATAATTATCTGGATTCTATGAGTAACTGGAACAGATATGCCGAATTAAGAACAGGCGACTTGGGAAAGGTAAAAGATATTAACGGTCTTTGGAGAATTTTAGCCGAGTCGGAAATGTCGTGGAAATTTGAAAACGGAGAATTTTGGCTGTATGAATCATATAAAGACACAGATGATAATTACTGGTACGGAACGACAGAAATAATGACCGGTAAAGAGGGACTTCTGTCAGCAGGGCTGGATCCGGATAAATTAGACAAAATGATGTTACAAAGCAATGGTCAGGTTACGGAAGATGATGTTTATATAATTATCTGTACCCCTACCAAAATTATATCTGACGGAGTTGACAAAAGCGACACAAACATACCAGAGGGAACAACTTTAGATTTTATATGGGTATTGGTTGACCACGGCGAAGAGGGTATAGAAGCTCAAATAGGTAATATAACAACCGGTCAGATATACTATTTCGTAAAAATAGCAGATTAAATTTAACAGTTAAACAGCTGTCATTAATTGCATGACGGCTGTTTTTCTTTATTTAACAAAATTTCAAAAAAACGTTGACTTTGAGTTAACTCTAAGTTGTATAATGAAAATCAGAAAAGGAAGTGAGGTTTATGGGACTGACAATAAAACAAGTAAGCGAAAAGTATAATATACCTGCAAATACATTGCGTTATTATGAAAAAGCCGGAGTTATACCGCCTGTAACCAGAACAGCGTCTGGTATCAGAGATTACAGCGAAGAGGATATAGCATGGGTGGAAAACGCAAAATGTATGAGAGCCGCCGGGCTATCCATTGAAAGCCTTATAGAATACCTTAGACTTTACAAAGAGGGCGATTCCACAATAAGGGAAAGAAAAGAACTGCTTTCACAGCAAAGGGATTTGCTTATAGCTCAGAAAAAACAGCTTGAAGAAACAATAAATAAGCTGGACTACAAAATTTCAAGATATGAAAACGCCCTGAAAACAGGAAAACTCACATGGGAGTAAAACCTGATTCAGTGCGGTTAATTAAAATAATACAGAGGTGACTCAAAATGGCAGTAAAACAAACAGCCGGCAGAGACAGCTTGGGAGAATTTGCTCCTGAGTTTGCAAGACTCAACGATGATGTGCTGTTCGGGGAGATTTGGTCAAGAGAGGATAAGCTTTCTCTTCGTGACCGTTCTTTGGTAACGGTTACAGCACTTATGGCCATGGGACTTACTGATTCTTCTTTCCGCTATCATCTGATGTCGGCGAAAAACAACGGAATTACAAAAACAGAAATTGCGGAAATTCTCACCCATGCCGCTTTTTATGCAGGCTGGCCTAAGGCGTGGGCTGCTTTTAATATGGCAAAGGAAATATGGTCGGAAAATATTACGGATTCCGACGAAAAAACAAAACACGAAAACAGTATGATATTCCCTATAGGAAATCCCAATGATGGTTTTGCACAATATTTTGTGGGGCAAAGCTATCTGTATCCTGTTTCTGTTTCACAGGTTGGCATATATAATGTAACCTTTGAACCAAAATGCCGAAACAACTGGCATATCCACAACGCAAAGAACGGCGGCGGTCAAATATTAATCTGTATCGCAGGACGGGGATATTATCAGGAATGGGGCAAAAAAGCAGTTTTAATGACTCAGGGAGACGTTATAAACATACCTGTTGGAGTAAAGCATTGGCACGGTGCGGCAAAAGACAGCTGGTTTTCCCATATAGCGGTGGAAGTACCGGGAGAGGAATGTTCAAATCAGTGGCTGGAAGCTGTAAGCGATGAAGAATACAACAAACTTGATTAAAAGGAGAATTTGTTATGAATGATTTTATTTTTCACAATCCGGATAAAGTTTATTTCGGAAAAAATCAGATAGAAAACCTGCCCAAAGAAATTTTAAGTATCGGAAACAAGGTATTGTTGGTGTACGGAGGCGGTTCCATAAAGAAAAACGGCCTGTACCAAAAAATTACAGGCTTGCTTAAAGACAGCGGTATACAGATTTTTGAGCTTTCGGGAGTAGAGCCTAATCCCCGTCATACAACTGCCAATAAGGGTGCTGAAATATGCAAAGCAGAAAAAATTGATGTGGTTTTAGCTGTAGGAGGCGGTTCAGTAATAGACTGCTCCAAAGGAATTGCGGCAGCTGCAGTTGCAAAGTCGGGAGATGTTTGGGAGCTGGTTTCAAAGGGTGTATGGGTAACAGAGGCTTTGCCTGTTATTGCTGTCCTTACCAATGCGGCTACAGGCTCTGAAATGGACGCTTGGGCGGTAATCTCAAATATGGAAACAAACGAAAAAATCGGACTTGGGGGAAGTGCGTTAATACCAAAAGCGGCTTTTGAAAATCCCGAGTACAGCTATTCTCTGTCTGCCTATCAGACTGCCTGCGGTGCTTTTGATATTTTCAACCATGTTTTGGATAATTATTATCTTGCAGGAGATAAAACCTTTGACTTGGTTTTGGAGTTTCAGGAAGCGGTTATGCGTGCCGTTGTAAAATGGACTCCGGTGGCTTTAAAGGAACCGGAAAATTACGAGGCAAGGGCTAATTTGATGTGGGCGTCCTCAATGGCGTTAAATACTGTTTTAGACGGAGGTACTGTTCACGGCTGTGCCTGTCATATGATGGAGCATGAGCTTTCCGCATATTACGATATTACCCACGGTCACGGCTTGGCTATAGTTACTCCAAGGTGGCTTGCATATATTCTAAATGAAAACACTGCACCTGCAATTTATCGTTTGGGTGAAAAGGTTTTCGGCGTTGAAAAGGGTCTTGACAATATGGAGGGTGCAAGGCTTGCAATAGACGCCGTGTGGAATTTCTGTTTTAATACATTGGGATTAAAGCCGAACCTGACGGATTTAGGCATAGGAAAAGAAAATTTTGAAAAAATGGCTCAGCACGCCTGCTTCGGCGGTGAAATTTCAGGACCTAAAAATCTTACTCCGAAAGATGTAGAGGCTATATACAATATGTGTCTTTAATAAACAAATATAAAAAATACCGCAGTGACCGCTGCGGTGTTTTTGTTTGAAATAAGCCTTAGTCTTTTTACACTTGACAACAGCAGGTGATGTATCTATAATATGAGAGTAATTCTCATATTTGAAAACAGGAGGCTTTCTTAAAGTGGCGGAAGATAAAGAAAACAGAAAGGAATACAATACGGAGCAGAGAAAAATGCTCCTTGGTTTTTTAAAGGAAAATTGTGACCGTGAGTTTTCCGTGGATACGCTTGCCCGTGAGCTTGGGGAAATAAGCGGAGGAAAAATCGGGAAAAGCACAGTTTACCGCCAGGTTAAGGAGCTGTGCCGCTGCGGACTGCTCAGGAGATTCAGAAAAGACGGCAAAAAGGTTGTGTATCAGTTTATGAAACACGGTGACGACTGCTGCAACCACTTTCATCTGAAGTGCACCGGCTGCGGCTGTCTTGTTCATCTTGAATGTTCGGACGCTGAAAATCTTGCAAAGCATATAAAAGAAAAACACAATTTTAATCTTGACCTGTCGAAAACGGTTCTTTACGGACTGTGCAAAGAGTGTTTGAATAAGTCGGAAAATAAAACGGGAAAGGAAGAAGAAATATGAAAAAATCAAGAGTTTCAAAAATCATGTGTGCGGTTCTTGCGGCGGTTTTGGCTGTGTCGGTTTTTGGTGGCTGTGCAAATGTCAGAAAACAGGAAAACAATGACAACGGAAAGCTGAATGTTATAACCTCTAATTTTCCGCCCTATGATTTTTTAAGGGAAATAGGCGGAGATAAAATCAACCTTTCAATGCTTATTTCTCCCGGAGCTGAGAGCCATTCCTTTGAGCCTACTCCTCAGGATATTGCAGACGTAAACAACTGCGACGTTTTTGTCTATGTGGGAGGAAAATCCGACCAATGGGTGGGAAGTCTTATAAATACAGGGGACAACAAGGATATGAGGGTTGTCACCATGATGGACTGTGTTGAGCTTTTGGATGAGCCTCACGAGGAGGGTCATGACCACGGGGACGGTGAGGAAGCAAAGGACGAGCACGTTTGGACAAATCCGAGAAACGCGGTTTTAATTGTTGAAAAGCTTACGGAAACTCTCGGCGATGCCGACCCGGAAAACGCAGATTATTATAAGGAAAATGCCGATGCTTACATTGAAAAGCTTGAAGCTCTTGACAAAGAGTTTTCACAAACCATTGAAAATTCAAAGAGAAAAACTCTTGTTTTCGGCGACAGATTTCCTTTTAATTACCTTGTAACCGCCTACGGACTTGACTATATTTCCGCTTTTCCCGGCTGTTCCACCGATACCGAGGCTTCCTCTGCGGATATTGCGAAAATAATTGACTATGTAAATGAAAATAAAATTCCCGTTGTTTTCTATCTTGAGCTTAGCAGCGGAAAAACTGCCGACACCATATGCGAGGCAACAGGGGCAAAAAAGCTTTTGCTCCATTCCTGCCACAATGTTTCAAAGGAGGACTTTGAAAACGGCGTTACCTACTTGCAACTTATGGAAAGCAACCTTGAAAATATTAAGGAGGCTTTGAACTGATGTCTCTGATTTCCTGTGAAAATCTCTGCCTTGCCTACGATGACAAAGAGGTAATTTCCAATCTTTCCTTTCAGGTGAACCGCGGTGATATGCTCTGTATTGTGGGTGAAAACGGTTCCGGAAAAACCACTCTTATAAAAGGACTTTTGGGTCTTATTTCCCCTGTAAGGGGAAGCATTACAATGGGGGACGGACTCAAACAAAAAGAGATAGGCTATATGCCCCAGCAAACCGTGGCACAAAAGGATTTTCCTGCCTCTGTTTTTGAGATTGTTATTTCCGGCTGTCTTGCCTCAAGGGGCATTAAGCCTTTTTACGGCAGAAAAGAAAAAAATCTTGCCATTGAAAATATTAAAAAGCTCGGCATAGAGGAGCTTAAAAACAGGTGCTATCACGAGCTTTCCGGAGGACAGCAGCAGAGGGTGCTTCTTGCCCGTGCTTTGTGTGCCACAAAAACCATATTGCTTTTGGACGAGCCTGTTGCCGCTCTTGACCCGGTGGCTACAGACGAGCTTTACCATGTTATTGAGGATTTAAACAAAAAAGAAAACATAACCGTTATTATGGTTTCTCACGATATAAAATGTTCAATAGGACATTCCACCCATGTGCTGCATCTTCAGGAGGAGGGAACTTTCTTCGGAACGGTTTCAGAGTATAAGCACAGCAGTCAGGCAAAAAGATTTTTAGGAGGTTGCTGTAATCATGATTGATATGATAGTAGAGATGATGTCCTATCCCTTTATGGTGAGAGCTGTAGTTGTCGGTGTTCTTGTGTCCCTTTGTGCGGCTTTGCTGGGTGTAAGCCTTGTGCTTAAAAGATATTCAATGATTGGGGACGGACTTTCCCATGTGGGCTTCGGTGCAATGGCTGTTGCCACTGCTTTTAACTTTGCACCTCTTGCTTTTTCCATACCTGTGGTAATACTTGCCGCTTTTCTTTTGCTGAGAATAAGCGAAAGCAGTAAAATTAAAGGAGATTCAGCCATTGCCGTAATTTCAACCGGTGCTTTGGCGTTGGGAGTTATAACGGTTTCCCTTACAACGGGAATGAACACAGACGTTTCCAGCTATATGTTCGGAAGTATTCTTTCCATGACAGACGGAGATGTTGTTTTAAGCGTTGTTTTGTGTCTTTGCGTTCTTGTGCTTTTTATATTTTTCTATACGAAAATATTTGCCGTTACCTTTGACGAATCCTTTGCCAAAGCCACGGGAACAAAGACAGGCATTTACAATTCCCTGATAGCTTTGCTTACAGCGGTTACCGTTGTGCTGGGTATGAGAATGATGGGAGCATTGCTTATTTCCGCACTTATAATTTTCCCTGCCCTTACTTCCATGAGCCTTTGTAAAACCTTTAAATCGGTGACAAT
The DNA here is from genome assembly GCA_944380855.1 of uncultured Clostridia bacterium. Taxonomy (GTDB): domain Bacteria; phylum Bacillota; class Clostridia; order Oscillospirales; family Acutalibacteraceae; genus Limousia. The sequence goes on from CALWIW010000021.1 coordinate 20,486, forward strand.
CTGTTCCGTAATTCTGTCTTTGGTTTGTTTTCTTATAGGCGTTACCGCTTCTTACGGTTTGAATACTCCTACAGGTGCTACGGTTGTTGCGGCTAATATTATGGCTTTGGCAGTATTTAAGCTGGTTTCATTGCTAAAAATCAGGCTTTTCCGCAATCGTATTTAAGGTTGAAAGTAATAAGAAAAACGGTTGCATAGCAAATGCTGTGTAAAAATTTTGGGATTCCAAAGGGACCACTGTCCCTTTGGCAGGAGGCTTGGAGGACAGCGTCCTCCAAGGTCTTAGAATCTATAAAAAAACACAAATCCGAGTAAAAACTCAGGTTTGTGTTTTTTCTTTGCAATATTATTGTATTATTACTTAATCCGATACCCTATATTTAGGCGGTTCAGACTCATAGAGATTATTGCCCTTGCTGTCAATAACCACAATGCAGGGAAAATCTTCTATTTCATAACGTCTTATGGCTTCCGTACCTAAATCCTCATAACAGAGCAGTTCTTCACTTTTAATACTTTTGGCTATAAGAGCGGCGGCTCCTCCGATAGCGGCAAAATATACACAGTGATTTCTCACAACGGCGTCCACAACCTCTTTGTTTCTTGCTCCCTTGCCTATCATGCCTTTCATTCCTCTGTCAAGAAGAGCAGGTGTGTACTTGTCCATTCTGTAGCTTGATGTGGGGCCGGCAGGGCCTACCGCATAGGGAGGCTTTGCAGGTGCAGGACCTACATAGTAAATGATTTCTCCATTTATATTGACGGGCAGTTCCTTGCCTTCTTCCAAAAGCTCGAAAAGTCTTTTATGGGCGGCGTCACGTCCTGTTATAATTGAACCGCTTAACAGCACGCTGTCGCCGGCTTTCAGATTTTCTATATCCTCTTCCGTAATTGGAAGTGTAATTTTTTTTGCCATCTCAAACCCTCCTTATATTTCGGCTTCCTTATGTCTTGCGGCGTGACAGCAGATGTTTACCGCAACAGGCATACCGGCAATGTGTGTGGGGTAGGTTTCTATGTTTACGCCCAAGGCGGTTGTATTTCCCCCAAGTCCTGCGGGGCCGAATCCCATTTTATTTATGTTTTCCAAAAGCTCTCTTTCCATTGCGGCATAACGCGGGTCGGGATTTTCCGTGTCGATTGGTCTGAATGTGGCTTTTTTCGCAAGCTGTGCCGCTTTTTCAAAGGTTCCGCCAATGCCCACACCCACAACTATGGGAGGACAGGGGTTAGGGCCTGCTTTTCTTACGGTTTCAAGGATAAAGTCTTTCACGCCCTCTGCTCCGTATGAGGGTGTAAGCATTTTTATTGCAGACATATTTTCACTGCCGAAGCCTTTTCCGCCTACAAGAAACTTTATTTTATCGCCCTTTACAATCTCCGTATGTATAACCGCAGGGGTGTTATCTTTTGTGTTGATTCTGTCAAAAACAGGGTCGGAAACAACGCTTTTTCTCAGATAGCCTTCATCGTAAGCCTCACGGACGCCCTGTTCCACAGCTTCTTTAAAGCTTCCGTCCTCAATTACAACCTTGTCCCCGTATTCAACAAAAAGCACAGCCATTCCTGTGTCCTGGCATATAGGTATCTGCTCTGCGGCAGCAATTTCGTTGTTCTCCAAAAGCTGGCTCAAAACATCTCTGCCCACCGGAGATTTTTCTTTTTCTTTAAACTCTTTCAAAGCCTTTGTAATACTGTCGTCGATAAAGTAGTTGCAGTCCATGAAAAGCTGCTTAACTGTTTTTGTGACAGTATCCGCCTTGATTTTTCTAATTTCCATATTCTCACCTGATTGCTTTAGAAATTTTAAATCTTTTTATATTATAAATTATTGAGAAATGTATTTCAATATGAAAAAAATTATGTTATGATATTTTTGTGTAACAATACAAAACAGACATATATTTTTCACATTGGTAAATTAAGATAAACTTATCATAGGAGGGATATTTATGAGTAAAATTTTGGTAGTAGACGACGAATTCAGAATAAGAGAACTTATTAAAAAATACGCTGTGTTTGAGGGTCATACGGTTGAAGAAGCCGTTGACGGAATACAGGCGATTTCCATATGCAATCAGCAGGATTTTGACCTTATTATAATGGACGTTATGATGCCTGAGCTTGACGGTTTTTCCGCCTGCCGTGAAATAAGAAAGAAAAAATCAACACCGATTATTATGCTTTCCGCAAGAGGCGAGGAGTACGATAAAATCCACGGCTTCGAGCTTGGCATAGACGACTATGTGGTAAAGCCTTTCTCACCAAGAGAGCTTATGCTCCGTGTAAACGCAGTTTTGAAGCGTACAGGCGGCGGTGAAAACGGCGAAAAGAGGGATATATTTGAATATAAAACCCTACACGTTGATTTCAGCGGAAGAATTGTCACCGTTGACGGAAAGCGTGCAGAAATGACTCCAAAGGAATATGAGCTTTTCTTCTATATGGTTAAAAATAAGGGACTTGCCCTTACAAGAGAAAAGCTTATAAGCGAGGTTTGGGGATACGATTTCTTCGGCGATGACAGAACCCTTGACACCCACATAAAGCTTTTAAGAAAGAGCCTTGGTCCTTATGCAAGCTGTATTGTGACGCTTCGAGGGGTGGGATACAGATTTGAAACAAATTAAGCACAGATTTTCAAATATGCCCCTGCGGTACAGGGTTGTTTCCTATTTTCTTTTGTTTTCACTTATAATGCTTGTGCTGTTGTGGTTTTTTCAAACGGTTTTTCTTACGGGATTTTACAAGTCTATAAAAATTGCACAGGTAGAGTCAAGTGCTAAAAACCTTATAGAAAATCTTCAGGACAAGGAAAAAACAGATTATTTTGACTCTGACAAAATTGTTGTTTTGGCGGATTATATCTCAAAGCAAAACGACATGATGGTTGGTATCTATGAGATAAACGGTTCCTTTGTCAGCAGTCTGTATATTCCCGAAAATCCTATGAATTTTGAGGAAATAACAGGCTCCGAGGCTATCCGATATAAGAATGCCGCAATCGCAAACGGAGGAACCTATCTGGAATTTTCAAAGGCAGTTCCCGATAATCATAATTACAACGAGCAGTATGATTTGGAAAAATCAAATTTGGACAAGTATATGACGGAAAACCTTACATATACCGAGGTCTTTACAGATGTTTCAAACAATAAATATCTGATTATACTTCGCTCTGTAATAACTCCTCTTTACAGTGTTGTGGAAACGTTGAGAATACAGCTTATTATAATCTCCGCAATTTTGGTTGTGCTGAGCGTCATTCTTTCCATCGGCGTGTCGAATTTGATTATCAAACCAATACTTGTTACAAACAAAGCTGCCAAGGAGCTGGCAAAACAAAACTATGATGTAAAATTTGAAAGCGACGGGTATTTGGAGATAAGAGAACTGAACGATACCCTAAATTTTGCCGCCCGTGAGCTTACAAAGGTTGAAAAGCTCAGGCAGGACCTTATTGCAAATATTTCCCACGACCTGAGAACGCCGCTTACCATGATTACAGGCTACGGCGAGGTAATAAGGGATTTGCCGGGCGAAAACACACCTGAAAATATTCAGATTATTATTGACGAGGCGAAACGCCTTAACGAGCTTGTAACAGACCTGCTTGATATATCAAAGCTTCAGTCAGGAGCAATGCAGCTTGTAAGAACGGATTTTTCCCTTACAAAATGCATCGAAGAAATTTTCAACCGATACACCAAGCTTATCGAGCAGAATCACTATAATATTATTTTTAACTTTAAAGAAGATGTTATAATCAACGCTGACGAGGTAAAAATAAAGCAGGTGCTTTATAACCTTATAAATAACGCCATAAATTATGTGGGCGAGGATAAGACCGTTATTGTAAGTCAGACTGCGGACAAAAATACGGTTAAAATCGAGGTTACAGACCACGGACAGGGTATAGAGCCTGACAAGCTTGAGTATATTTGGGACAGATATTACAAGGTTGATAAAGAGCATAAATCCTCTGTTATCGGAACAGGTTTAGGACTTTCCATAGTTAAGAATATTTTGGAGCTTCACAATGCAAGATTCGGAGTTAAGAGCCGATTGGGATTTGGAAGTACCTTTTGGTTTGAACTGCCAGTTTTATCCATAAAGAACAGGCACTACATGACACAAAAGAAAGACGCTTTGGAACTTTCCGAGGAGAATACCATTAATGCCGAGGTTGTGGACTGGGCGGAAAAGCCTCAAAAAAAGAAAGACAGTTCTAAAAAGCACAAAAAGCTTTCTTTATCTTCCCATGAAAATAAAAATGACGTGAGAACCTATGAGTATGAGGTTTCGGGAAAAAATAAAACCGTAGCTTCCGAAAATGATGAGGAAATAAAGAAAGATACAGATGATTTAAATAATAAGTAAGAAAAAATTTTATAAAAAGAATTTTCCAAAGACGGGATTTTGAGTCTTTGGATTTTCTTTTTTGTAAAAGAAAACACACAAAGTAACGCGGATAAGACTTACAACATAGGATATACAGAAAAAAATTTCAGGTGTTAATAATGGAAATTATTTCTTCTGTCCTTTTATGTCTGGGTCTTTCCACAGACTCCTTTTCTATGGGTATAAATTACGGTCTGCGATGTATAAAAGTTCCTTTTTCATCAAGAATAATAATAAGCCTTGTGTCTGCACTGAATATGCTTTTGGCTCTTTCTTTGGGTAAGCTTATAATGTGTTTTGTTGATCCGTATATTGCAAAGCTTGCAGGCTGTGCCATGCTTTTTTTGCTGGGTGTTTTTGTGTTATGTCAGGGTTTTTTGAAAAAATCCATATCAGGTGATTTTGACAACAACAGAAAAATTACCTGGGCAGAGGCGTTGTATGTGGGCGTTGCACTTTCCGTGGATTCCTTGGGAGCTGGAATTTGCTTTGCCGTCAGCGGAAACGGATTTTTGTTTCTGCCTGTCTGTATAGGAATATGTCAGTTTTTGTTAATACAGGCGGGAAGTTTTTTCGGTAAAAAAATAAGCTCTAAGGGGAAATTTTCAAAAAAGCTTTTGGTTTCCTTGTCGGGAGGACTAATCTGTCTGATGGCAGTTTTAAGATTTTTCTGATTTTGTCTTGCAGGGGATTTTTTGCCGCCCTCGGTCAATACTTAAACGGAAAGCTTTCTTTAATATTGATGTGCTGTAAAAAGTAAGGTTTTTCATGTGTTTTTTTGGTTAAAAAAATTTGTGAAAAATTCCGCAAACTACTTGCTTTTTTCTTGGAAAAATGGTATGATAACAACACATGACGATATTTAAGGAGGTGGGACAATGCCAAACATTAAATCAGCAAAGAAGCGTGTAAAGGTTATCGCAACTAAGACAGCTCAGAATAAGGCTATCAAATCTGCTTTGAAAACAGCAGTTAAGAAGGCGTACATTGCTATTGATACTAACGCTGACAACAAGGCTGAGGCAGTTAGTCTTGCTGTTAAAAAGATTGATCAGGCTGCAGCTAAGGGTATTATGCACAAGAACACTGCTGCAAGAAGCAAGTCTTCTCTCGCAAAAAGACTTAACGCATCAGCATAATAGCAAATACGAAATTAACGCTAAAAGCAGAGCACACGCCCTGCTTTTTTTGTTTTTTTATTGACTTTTTACTAAAAAAAGTTTATTATAGTCATAGGAACTTTAGTATCCTTTACAATTAAAAAAATCAGAAAACGGAGGGTTTATAAATGAGCAAGAACGGAAAATTGGGATGGATTATCGGAGTTATCTCTGCTGTGGCAGCTATAACGGCCGCTGTAACAGCTTTCTTGATTGTAAGAGAGAAGAGAAAAAGAGACGAGGAAGAGCTTGACCGTTATCTGGACTGCTCTATCCAATGATTTTTGATTCCGATTGACAAAGGCTTTTGCAAAAAAATAAACATCAAAAAGTGGGCTAAATCATTTCTGTATGGTTTAGCCTTTTAATTTTACCAAAAAATAAAAAAGAAATAAAAAAGGAAAAAACGGCATATAGATTTAGCAACGCATACTTTAACAGGATTGGAGGGTAGCTATCGTGAAAGGCGTTGTGGAAGAACGTGCCGTAGAGCTTGGGGAGTACATATTGGAAAACAAGGAAACTGTAAGGGCGGCAGCCAAAAAATTCGGAATAAGCAAAAGCACCGTACACAAAGATGTAAGTCAAAGGCTTAGAAAGCTCAATCCTGCCCTTTACAGCGAAGTTAAAAAAATCTTGGATATAAATAAATCTCAAAGACACATTCGTGGCGGTCTTGCCACTAAAAATAAATATCTGCAAATTTCAATGGCAAAGAAAACCGACAGGTAAAATTTTACTGCGTATATAATAAATAAAAAGAAATGTTTTTTTCTCCGAATTATTTACAAATTTGTAATTTTATTGTATAATGAATTACAAATCAGTCAGGATTTTTTTATTTGTAACGCTTAAAAAGCATTTATGCCGTTAATCGGCTTTTACGGAGGAAAAAATGAAGAAGTTTAAAAGAATACTTTGTTTTTTGCTGACAGCTGTCTGTGCCGCTTCTTTTTTGACATTCGGTGCGTCGGCAGTAAGCCAGGAGGAGCTTGACGAGCTTGAAGAACAGCAGTCACAGCTTGAGCAGGAGCAAAAAGAGCTTGACGAGGCTATGGAAAAAGCAAAAAACGAAATAGAGGATAAGGAAGTTTATCTTCAGACAATACGTGACAAGATGGACTCTGTTGAAAAGGAAGTAGACACTCTGCGTAATAAAATTCAGCTTTACGAGGAGGAAATCCAAAAGCTGAACGATGAAATAACTTCCGACGAACAGGAAATAGAAGAGGACTATGATATTTTAAGAAATCGTCTTAATGCCATTTACAAGTCCGGAAATACATCTTCTCTGGAAATAATTCTGGGAGCAAAGGACTTTAACGATTTTTTGGATAAAGCTGTAATTGTTGAGGCTGTGGGTAAATTTGATAAAAATCTTATCGACGGCTTAAACGCAGCTATTGACGAAAAAAATATTAAAATAAGCGATACCCAAACAGCGAAAGACGAGGTTGCCAAGGCTCAAAAGGAACAGGAAGAAAAGCTTGACGAGCTTGCTGTGCTTGAACAGGAAGGAAAAGCCGTTATCGAAGAGCTGAGAGCTCAGGTGGACGGTTATGAAGAGCGTGAAGAGGCAATCGAGGCTGAAAAAGAGAAGCTGATGGAAGATATTGCAAAATGGCACGAAGAGTACGTAAAAGAACAGGAAGAGCAGGAGAAAGAAGACAATGATAATGATAATGACTCCGGAAGTTCTTCAGGCGGCTCTTCTTCAGGAGGAAACTCCAACCCCTCAACAGGTTCAGGGGACGGACCTACAGTAAGAAATTATCTTTGGCCTTCTCCTGAATGTACGGTTATAACCTCATATTGGGGCGACGGAAGAGCCCATCAGGGACTTGACCTTGCCTGCTATGGCAGTGCCTACGGAAAGAGAATTCTTGCCGCAGAATCAGGCACGGTTATAAAGGCACATACCGCTGACGAGTGGGGCTCAGGCTGGGGATATCATATTATGATTGACCACGGCGACGGATACGCCACTTTATATGCCCATTGCAGTCAGGTTCTTGTTAACGTGGGTGACTATGTAGAACGTGGAGAGCTTATCGGTTACATAGGAAATACAGGTAACTCTTTCGGTGCTCACCTGCATTTTGAGTGCTGGTACAACGGAGTTCGTTACGACCCTGCACCATATCTTGGAATATATTAATTTTTTAAAATAACCTGCATTAGAAAGCTTCACTGTCCGGTTTTTATTGCCCGGACAGTGTTTTTTTATCTTAAAAGGGTTATTTTTTCATTAATACTGTTTTTTTATTTTTATTCATGATATAATACTACATATTTATATTGAGGGAGAGAAGGTGGTTAAAAAATGGAAAATTTTTTTGACGGCAGAGAAAATAATGACGGTGCTGAAAATTTACAGCCTCAGAAATTTAAAATGGCGGATAATCCCTATCAGGATTTTTTACACAGAAAATCCGCTGAATACGGAAAGGATTTTACATTTGTACCGCCGAAAAAGGAAGAGTATATCAGAGATAACGGTCAGCAAAGACAGGTGAATTTTCCCCAAACTGACAGCCGTTACAGACAAAACGCTTTTCAACAAAATCAAAATTATGTATATCCCAATCCATACGGAAACGGATACCCCGGAAATTTCGGAGCAAATATGTATTCTCAGGGTTTTAATATACCCGGTGAATATCGAAATATGATGCCCCAGCCTATGGCAGGAATAAAGACAAAGAAAAAAGTAAATATTGGCTTGATTATTTTTCTTATAATAACTGGTATAGTATTTTGTTTTATGGTGGGCGTATTTGCATATTTACTGTCCGTTGATATGGAAAGGTCTTTTCCGCAAATATCTGTTCCGGAAACGGAGGAAACATCTGACGAATATAAAAAATATCTCCGTGACGATGTTTTAATCGAGCTTGTGCCACAGAGCGTAAGTCCGGACGCATCGGCAGAAAAGGCATATGAGAAAATACAGCCGTCAACTATTCTTATAATAAGCACATTAAGCGATTGGGAAGACCCGGCAGGAGAATTCTCCCAGGGAACAGGAGTAATAGTTCACAGCGACGGATATGCGGTAACAAACAGCCATGTTGTGGACGATACCAGAAACAGCAAGATTAAAGTTATGGACTATCGGGGCAATATGTGGGACGCCGTTGTGGTTGGCTGTGATAAGGAAACGGATATTGCCGTAATAAAAATAGACGGGGAAAACTTTATGCCTGCGGAATTTGCCGAAACGGAAAATCTTAAAGTTGGTCAGGAGATTGTGGCGTTGGGAAATCCCGACGGAATTTATTATCGCAACAGCTTGTCAAAGGGTATAGTTTCAGCGGTTGGCAGAAAGGTTGACAGCGAAGTAAGCTATATCCAAATGGACGCAGCAATCAATCCGGGAAACAGCGGGGGTCCTCTTTGCAATATGGAAGGACAGATTATAGGAATAAATACCTCAAAGCTGGTAAAACCCAACTACGACGGCATTGCTTTTGCTATTCCCTCGGATACTGTTTGCGAAATTGCCAACGACCTGATAAAATACGGTGAAGTACAGGAGAAAGTAACGCTGGGAATATATGGATACAGAATAACCGAAAACGAAAGTGCTGAAACAGGCGAACCTATCGGAGTTTGTATAGAAGAAATTATGCATGGCGGTTCTGTTGAAAAAAGCGAGCTTGCAGAGGGGGATATTATTGTTTCCCTTGACGGAGAACCCGTGGACAGCGTAGAGGATATAAAGAGAATTCTTTACGGAAAAAAAGAGGGCGATGTGCTGACGGTAGAGTATATGCGTTTTGATGAAACCTCTGAAGAAGTCTGGGTAAAGAAAACGGCGGAAGTTACGCTTTTTTATCAGGAAGAAGCCTTGTATATAAATCAGTATAATCAATAAAAAGTTTTTTGAAAAAATGTTTGCATTTTATTTTTAATTATGATATAATACAATACGGTCAATGACTTATGGTTGTTGCCGTAAAAATGGCCCGGTAGTTCAGTTGGTTAGAACGCTAGCCTGTCACGCTAGAGGTCGACGGTTCGAGCCCGTTCCGGGTCGCCATTTTTTGCTGGTATAGCTCAGGCGGCAGAGCGCATCCTTGGTAAGGATGAGGTCGGCAGTTCGAGCCTGCCTATCAGCTCCAAAATCCATCGACAGTATTGTCGGTGGTTTTTTTGTTTTAGAAAAGCTTTATGAATATTTTTCAATTAATGTTGTATTTATATTGTTGTTTACAACAAATACTGTTATTTTAATATCTTTAAATAGTCTTAGGGTTTATTTTTATTACTTTAAATTTCTGCAAAATATATATAACCGGTTAAGGAAAGCTGATTTTAAAAAACAGGTAATATTTTGTTGAGGTTGACAATTATGACAAAATGGTATATATTTAAGCATAAAGGTTACAACATTGAAATAAATGATGTGATTTTCGACAAAATATACCGCTTCCCACAGTGAAGCAGATAAAAGGAAGATGTGCAAATGATAGAGTTCATTGGTGTATCCAAAGCCTTCCCGGAGGGAAACCACGCCGTAGAAAATATAAATCTTAAAATTGAAGACGGAGAGTTTGTATTTATTGTGGGCCCCTCAGGTGCCGGAAAAAGCACAATGCTTAAGCTTATAATGCGTGAAGAGGTTCCAAGCTCGGGCAAGGTTATTGTAAACGGAAGAGATTTGACAAAAATGAAAAGACGTCAGGTTCCCTATTTGAGAAGAACCATGGGAATTGTTTTTCAGGACTTCAGACTCATTGATAAAATGACGGTTTTTGAAAACGTAGCTTTTGCCATGAGAGTAATCGGTGCAAAGCAAAGTGAAATTAAGAAAAGAGTTATGGCTGTGCTGGATCTTGTAGGCCTTGAAGAAATGGCGTCACGCCACCCCAGCGAGCTTTCAGGCGGTGAACAGCAGAGAGTAAGTCTTGCCAGAGCTTTGGTAAACAAGCCGTCGCTTATTATTGCCGACGAGCCTACGGGAAATATCGACCCGAAACGCTCTTATGAAATTATGAAAATTTTGAAAGAGATAAATAAGATGGGAACTACTGTGCTGGTTGTTACCCATGAGCATACCTTGGTAAATCAGATACCGGGACGTGTAATAGTGCTTAAAGACGGAGAAATTGTAAAAGATACGGCTCAAGAATATTACGCACAAAGGGAAAAGGAAGAAAGAAAATCCCAAGCCGAAATCAGCCGTTTTGAGGAGTCTGCCGATACACAGCAGGAAAATATCGGAGCTGATGAGGAAATAAACGGTTCAGAAGAAAATGAAAACTGAGATGAAATGCAGGTGAGTCTATGTACTTTTTAAAAGAGGGTCTTAAAAATATGACCCATAACAGAATGATGACGCTGGCGTCAATAGGCGTTCTTATTGCGGGAATGCTTCTTACAGGAACGGCGGCACTGTTTTCAATGAATGTAAAGCTTATGATAGAAGAGGTCGGAGATTCCAATGTTACCTCTGTGTATTTGAAAGACGATATTAAATCCGAAGAGGACGCTATGGTTATCGGGGAAGAGCTTAATAAGCTTGGAAATGTATCAACCGTTGAGTTTTACTCCCGTGACGAGGCTATAAAAGAATACAGAGAGGCTTTGGGAGAAGAGGTTTTTGCAAATATGCAGGGAGATAACAACCCTCTGCCTCATGTGTTTAAAATTACATTAAGCGATATTTCAAAGTATGAGGAAACCATGGCACAGGTCATGTCAATAGATGGCGTTGACTCTGTGGGAAACAGGTCGGAAGTAGCAGGCAAGCTTACAGACCTTAACGAAACGGTGACAAACCTCAGCTTTTGGATTGTCATTGCTTTGGGCTTGATTTCACTTTTTGTTATTTCAAACACCATAAGAATGTCCATGTATTCAAGAAGATTTGAAATAAGTATAATGAAGTCTGTAGGAGCTACAAACAGCTTTGTGCGTATTCCTTTTATAATTGAGGGTATGGTTATAGGCTTTATATCGGGAATAATAGCCTCGGTAATAATGTATTTCCTGTATGACGTTTTGGTTTCTGCTTTAAACAATATATTTGTTTTAAACGCCATTCCGTTTATGAGCGTTTTGGTTTACATTATAGTGGGCTTTATTGTTGCCGGTATGGCAATCGGTGCAGTCGGCGGAGCTATTTCCATAAGAAAACACCTTAAAAAAGAGGGAAAAGAAGTTTTAAACTGGTAATTTAAATAGTATTCATAATGCTTGTCATCTCGGCATAGTAATTTGTTATTGAACATTTTATTGTGCCGAGGTGATTTTTTTGTTGACGCTGTTAAGCTTTGAAGAGGAGAAAAAAAGAAAGCTTTTGCCTTTTCCACTGATAAAAGGCAATGTTACGGTGGCTTATGAGGAAGCGGGAGGCATTACGGCGAGAAAAATATCCTGCAAAGTAAAAAACGGCAGGATAAACAGTGATAAACTTATTAAAAAGCTGGGAAAAGACAGGCAGGTTGTCTGCAATCCTCAAAGAAAAAAGCTGCTTCCCCCGGGAGTAAGAAGCTTTTCCGAAAGAGGACTGAGGGAAAGATTGTGCGGTAATTTCGCCGTTTCCGTGGTTCAGAGATTAGGCGAAGAAAACAGGGATTTGAAAATAGGACTCTTTGACCCTGAGGGAAAAAACAGTGATCTTCCCGCTTTTTTCCTTGAATGTACCAGAAATCTTTTGGTAGTTACATATGAAACGGAGCTTTATTCACAGTGTGCTCAGTGGATTTTAAATGAAAAAGGTGCATTGTTTTCCGTATCCTCAGATATAGGTGATTTGGCTGACTGTGCCTTGATAGTGGCTCTTGAACCCATAAGGGAAAAAATTTATCCCTCGGAGAAAAGCATAATTCTTACCAGTGAAATGCCCTGTGTTCCTCTTGGGTGCAGCAGCTTTTGGGAATACTCCGTAGATGTTCCGGAAAAGTATAAAAAGCTTTGCCCAAAGGATATACCGGAGATAATCTTTTGCGAAGCTCTTTACAGCAAATGCGGAATATACGATTTGGGTTCTCAAATACCCCTGTTGTGCAGAAACAATTCAATAAGCCACACCGCATTGTCTTTGGGGAAATATTTGGGTAATTTGGTTAAAGTAAACTGAACCCTTGACAGAGGAGATTAAAGTGAATATAATAGAGAATATATGCAGTGATTTACGCAGATTGCTGTGGCTGGATATAAAAGGTAAACTGAAAGGACGGAAAAGTTATGCAGAAATCTGTAATGCTGACAGAAGAAGGTCTCAGAAAACTTGAAGAAGAGCTTGAATTTTTAAAAGGCGAAAAACGAAAAGAAATTGCCGAGAAAATTAAGGTTGCCCGTTCATTCGGTGACCTTTCGGAAAACAGCGAATACGACGACGCAAAAAACGAGCAGGCAATACTTGAAGCAAGAATTGCAACAATCGAGGCTGACCTGAAAAATGCGGTTATAATTGACGAAAGCGAAATTACCAACGAGCACGTACACGTTGGTTCAAACGTGCGTCTTGAAAATTTAAAGACCGGAACAGTTGCTTCCTACAGAATAGTAGGTTCTAACGAAGCAAATCCAATGGAAGGAAAAATTTCCGACGAATCTCCTATAGGCAAGGGACTTTTGGGCTTTAAACAGGGCGACGTTGTTGAAATTGAAATTCCTGCCGGAACAGTATCCTTTAAGATATTGGAAATTTCAAAATAATTTCAGTTTTGGCGGCCGCACAGGTCGCCATTTTGGATTTTATATTTATATACAGAATAACCCAAGGGGAAAAGAAAGGAAAGTAAAATATGGCTGAGCAGAACGCAACTCAGAATAACAATACACAGAATTTAAGCGAAATACTTCAGGTACGCCGTGACAAGCTGAAGGCTTTGCAGGACGCAGGAAAAGACCCCTTTCAGGTAAACGTAAGCGACAGAGATATTCTCGCTTCTGAAATTCTTGAAAGATTTGAAGAGCTTGAAAACAAGGACGTTTGCATTGCCGGACGTATTATGTCCAAAAGAGGCAAGGGCAAGGTGGCTTTCATAGATATTCACGACAGAAGCGGAAAAATGCAGATTTTCGCAAAGCATGATGATCTGGGCGAAGATGACTACAAAACCATTCTTAAATACGATATCGGCGATATTATCGAGGTAAAGGGCTTTGTTTTCCGTACAAAGGTGGGAGAAATCAGCGTACACGCAAAGAAGATTACTCTCCTTTCAAAATCTTTGCTTCCTCTTCCCGAGAAGTACCACGGTCTTAAAGACACAGATTTAAGATACCGTCAGCGTTATGTTGACCTTATTATGAATCCTGAGGTTAAGGATACATTTATCAGCAGAAGCAAAATTATCAAGACAATCAGAAGCTATCTTGATGATATGGGATATATCGAGGTTGAAACACCTGTTCTCAATACAATCCCCGGCGGAGCTGCCGCACGTCCTTTTATAACCCACCACAACACATTGGATCTTGATCTCTATATGAGAATTGCCCCTGAGCTTTATCTTAAAAGACTTATCGTAGGCGGTATGGAGAGAGTTTACGAAATCGGCAGACTTTTCAGAAACGAGGGAATGGACGTTAAGCACAATCCTGAGTTTACTACAATCGAAATTTACGAGGCATATACCGACTATAACGGTATGATGGACAGAACCGAGCAGATGATAAACAGAGCCTGTGTAGAGGTAAACGGCACAGACCAAATTAAGTATCAGGGCGAGGATATTGACCTTTCACTTCCTTTTAAGAGAATGACAATGATTGACGCAGTTAAGCAGTATGCAGGCGTTGATTTCGGTGAGTTTATCGGCGACACCGAAAAGGCAAAGGAAGTCGCAAAGGATTTGAAGCTTGAGGTAAAGCCAACCGATACATGGGGAAATATCCTAAATACAGCCTTTGAAGAATATGTAGAGGAACAGCTTGTTCAGCCTACATTTATTTGTGATTATCCGGTTGAGGTTTCACCTCTTACCAAGCGTAAAAAGGACGTTCCCGAGCTTGTAGAGCGTTTTGAACTTTTCGTAACAAGAAGAGAGCTTGCAAACGCCTATACCGAGCTTAACGACCCCATTGACCAGCGTCAGCGTTTTGAATATCAGCTTATGCTGAGAGAAGCAGGCGACGACGAGGCTAATATGCTTGATGAGGACTTCCTTACAGCTTTGGAGTACGGTATGCCTCCTACAGGCGGTATGGGAATGGGAATTGACAGACTTGTAATGCTCCTTACCGACAGTGCAAGCATAAGAGATGTTATCATCTTCCCCACAATGAAACCTTTAGATGGTGTAAAGAAAGAAAATGGTGTAAGTTCTGAAGCTGCAAAAGCTCCTGAAGCACCAAAAGCAGAGCCGGAGAAAATTGATTTTTCCAATGTGAAAATCGAGCCACTGTTCGAGGAATTCGTAGATTTTGAAACATTCTCAAAATCCGATTTCAGAGCTGTAAAGGTAAAAGAATGTGAAGCTGTACCGAAGAGTAAAAAGCTCCTCAAATTCGTTTTAGATGACGGTACAGGTACAGATAGAGTGATTTTAAGCGGTATTCACGAGTATTACGAACCGGAAGAACTGGTCGGAAAGACTTGTATCGCAATCGTAAATCTGCCACCTCGTCCGATGATGGGCATTGACTCCTGTGGTATGTTGATTTCGGCAGTACACGAAGAAAACGGCAGAGAAGGTCTTAACCTTCTGATGGTGGATGACCGTATTCCAGCAGGTGCAAAACTGTATTAAAACGGGATGTACTTTATTGTTGGAATTTCCGCCAAATTGCATATTTACACCAGATTTACACCATTTGATGTAGGAAAATGTGCAGAGGCGTAAAAATCGCATAATGAACGGAATAAATGGGCAGTCCCTCATTATTGGGATTGCCCATTTGCAAAATAGTTCACAGGTAAAAGAAAATTGAATATATTTGATATATTGTGCCACAAGGCACTTTATATAATCGCAGGATAAAAACGCAATGCACATCATTTGGTGTGTTAGAGCTGGTAGGTAGCCCAGCCGTCTGAAAATGTTTCAGGTAAGTAACCTTCCCCTCCGGGTTGTCCATTTCTGCGAAATACATTTCAGGAGGGTTTCGTTATGGGCGAAAGTATTGGTAAGCTTACAGTGTATTTCGATGATCCGTTTTGGGTTGGTGTGTTTGAGCGTAGAGGAACCGATTAACCACAGCAAAGGTTGTGGAGGTGTAATGCGTGTTGCACCAATTGGTCTGTATTTTGAGAACAAGAGATATTCTGCGGATGAAATTGATATGATAGGTGCAGAAACAGCGGCTCTTACTCACGGTCATTCTCTTGGGTATATTCCGGCAGCAGGCTTAGTTCACATTATTCAGCTTGTTTCTCACAATGGCGATATTACAATTCTTGAAGCAGTTGAGGATATGAAAAAAGCTATTGCTCGCCAATTCGCAAATGACAAACATTTGCAAGAGTTCTTAAATTTGATAGACAATGCCATAGAGTTGTCAAAAGATGAGCATATTGATGATTTGAAAGCAATAAGAAAACTTGGTCAAGGATGGGTTGCAGAGGAAACGCTGGCGATTGCAATTTACTGTTCTTTAAGATACTCAGATGATTTTGATAAGGCACTTATTGCTTCTGTAAATCATAGTGGTGACAGCGACTCGACCGGTGCTGTTACCGGAAATATCGTTGGAGCTTATCTTGGCTTGAAAGGTATTCCACAAAAATATTTGGATAACCTTGAATTAAGAGAAGTGATTTGTGAAATTGCAGATGACCTCTATAACGATTGCAAGATAACAGAATACGGTTCATATCACGATGAAATATGGGAGCAGAAATATATTTATAATGCTTATTCCCCAACACTGAAATATTAGAGCTTATTAAATAGATAACGAAAGGGGCGTGGAAAGGTGGATAACAACAGAATATACATTGCGATAGATTTGAAATCTTTTTACGCTTCTGTTGAGTGCAGAGAGAGAAATCTCAATCCGCTGACCACCAATCTTGTGGTAGCGGATAAGAGCCGAACCGAGAAAACAATATGCCTTGCAGTTTCGCCGTCGCTTAAAAGCTTCGGTATTCCCGGGCGACCGAGATTGTTTGAAGTGGTTCAGAAAGTTAAAGAAGCAAATGCTTCCCGAAAGTGGAAAGCACCAAAGCATACCTTTGTCGGCTCGTCCTATAACTACGAGGAACTAACGACAAATCCGGCGTTGGAGATTGACTACATTGTTGCTCCTCCTCGTATGGCGTATTATATAGGGTACAGCACGAGGATTTACAATGTTTATCTGAAATATGTCGCACCGGAGGACATTCACACCTATTCCATAGATGAAGTTTTTATGGATGTCACGAACTACTTGCAGAGCTACAATATGACGGCAAGAGAGCTGACGATGACGATTATCCGAGATGTTCTGAAAGAAACCGGAATAACAGCTACCGCCGGTATCGGTACAAATATGTACCTTTGCAAGATTGCAATGGATATTGTGGCAAAACACATTGAACCTGATGAGGACGGTGTTCGTATTGCAGAGCTTGATGAAATGTCATATCGCAGATTACTTTGGAACCATAAACCGTTGACGGATTTTTGGAGAGTTGGCAAAGGGTATGCCAAGAAGTTGGAAGATAACGGACTCTATACAATGGGCGATGTCGCAAGATGTTCTATCGGGAAACCATCAGAATATTACAATGAGGAATTGCTGTACAAGCTGTTCGGTATCAATGCAGAGTTGCTTATTGACCACGCTTGGGGGTACGAACCTTGTACCATAGAGCAGATCAAAGAGTACAAGCCTTCAACAAATAGTATTTGCTCCGGTCAGGTATTACAATGTCCTTACGATTTTGATAAAGCTCGATTGGTAGTTCGAGAAATGGTTGATCTTATGGTACTGGACTTAGTAGATAAAGGACTTGTGACCGACCAAATTGTATTGACCATCGGGTATGACATAGAAAATTTAACAGACCCAAGCCGCCGGGCAAAGTATGGCGGAGAGATCACAACAGACCATTATGGACGAAAAATTCCGAAGCACGCTCACGGAACAAAGAACCTTGATAGGCAGACTTCTTCTACTTTATTGATTACTAATGCAATTATGGAACTCTATGACCGGATTGTGGATAGAGAATTGCTTATCAGGCGAATTACTGTTGTAGCAAACCGACTTGTAGATGAAAGTAAGGCAAAGCAACAAGACTGCTATGAGCAGCTAAATTTGTTTACCGATTATGCCGCAGACAATAAGAAAAAGGCTGAGGAAGAAGCCAAACTTGATCGTGAAAAGCGAATGCAGAGAACTATGCTTGATATTAAGAAGAAGTATGGCAAGAACGCTATTCTGAAAGGTATGAATCTTCAGGAAGGTGCAACAGCAAAAGATCGCAACGAGCAAATTGGTGGTCATAAAGCATAGATAAATAAAGAATTGAGAACTGAACAATATTATTTATCACATATAAACAGAGATTTATTTAGTTAATGATAACTAATAATTTGGAGGAAGAAAAAGTGAAAATTAGAGAATACCAACCATCAGATTGCAAAGAATTGACAGAGCTTTTTTATAATACTGTCCACACAGTAAATGCGAAAGATTACACAAAGGAACAATTAGATGTATGGGCAACAGGACAAGTGGACTTAGAAAAATGGAATAAGTCACTTCAAGAACATTACAGCATAGTCGCCATCGAAAATGAAGTTATTGTAGGCTTTGGAGACATAGATAAAACTGGTTACCTTGACCGTTTGTTCGTTCACGCTGATCATCAGGGAAAAGGTATAGCAACTGCTATTTGTAATCAACTGGAACAAGCTGTTCAAGGAAATATTACTACTCACGCTTCCATTACAGCAAAGCCTTTCTTTGAAAAAAGAGGTTATCAGGTTGTTAAAAAACAGCAGGTAGAGCGACAAGGGATTTTCCTTACAAACTTCTGTATGGAAAAAAATAGATGATTTTCTGTTTAGAATGGAGAAAATGATGATTATTTTAATAACAGGTGCTTCGCACACAGGCAAGACAGTGCTTGCTCAAAAACTGCTTGAAAAGTATAAATATCCTTATTTATCAATAGATCATTTGAAAATGGGTTTAATTCGTAGCGGCTATACCAAACTCACACCCGAAGATGACGATAAGCTCACAGAGTATCTGTGGCCTATCGTTCGTGAAATGATTAAAACTGCTATAGAGAATAAGCAAAACTTGATTATTGAAGGGTGTTATATCCCTTTTGATTGGGAAAAGGACTTTGCAAAAGAATATCTTGATAATATCAGGTATTATTGTCTTGTAATGAGCGAAAATTATATTAGAAATTATTTTGGAAATATTAAAAGCTATGCAAGTGCTGTAGAAAGTCGCATAGACGATGAATGGTGTACTATGGGAAGCGTTTTAGAAGATAATGCACAGTTTTTAGAGCTTGCAAAAAAATACAATGTGAATTATGTGTTTATAGATGATAAGTACGAGATAGAGATTGATTTATAATGTCCTCAGTTTGTCGGGTTGAAATTTCAAATTTTGCGAAAGGAGGAGCAGCTTATGAATAATGACGCTCATCGTTATGATGATATTATAAATCTTCCCCATCCGACATCGGTAAATCATCCTCGTATGTCGTTATATGATCGTGCTGCTCAATTTTCTCCGTTTGCTGCTCTTACCGGACACGACGCTGCTATTAAAGAAACCGCCCGTTTGACGGAGCAAAAAATAGAACAAAGCGAGGATATGATAAGCCTACTGAATGAGAAATTGCAGATGGTAGCTGATAATCTTGGTACAGAGGTTACAATCACTTATTTTGTGCCGGATGAACGGAAATCCGGCGGGGCTTATGTATCCCATACCGGAACGGTACGAAGAATTGATGATTATGAACATACGCTTGTTATGACAGATAAAACGGTAATACCTATTGAGCAGATAAGTGAAATAGAAAGCGAATTGTTCGGTGAAATGGGAATATACGAATAGCAGAAAGGAATAAGCAATGGAAACAAAACCGAGAATTTTATATCTGCTGAAGGTATTGCAGGAAAGAACTGACGAGGAACATCCGCT
>CALWIW010000022.1 GCA_944380855.1 uncultured Clostridia bacterium
CAACGCAAAGCGGCGGCACAGCCCTTCGGCTGCTCCGCCACCTTACATATTTCCTTCGTTATCGCACCTCGGCTAAACCGTGCAACTTTCATTATTTTATATTAAACAATAACTCTTACTCTGATAACGCCCTCGATTGATTCGATTGACTCCTTAACACCCTTGTCGGCACCTGTAGCGTCAACAACAGTATAAGCATACTCGCCCTTGCTCTTGTTTTCCATACTCTCAACATTTGCACCGTTTGATGTAATGCAGTCAAGAATTTGTGTAAGCATCTTAGGAGCGTTTTTGTGCATTACGCAGAAACGGATATCTCCTGATCTTGCCATAGAAAGTGCAGGATAGTTTACGGAATTAGTGATGTTTCCGTTTTCAAGATAATCCTTTACCTGATCTGCCGCCATAACCGCACAGTTATCCTCGCTTTCAGGAGTAGATGCACCAAGGTGGGGCATAACAATAATGTTTTCCTCACAGAGAATATCATCAGTTGCAAAGTCTGTTACATAGCAGGCAATCTTTCCTGACTTAACTCCCTCAAGAACATCAGCGGAATTAACAAGACCGTCACGGGAGAAGTTGAGAATTCTCACACCGTCTTTCATCTTGGCAATTGTTGAAGCGTTGATACCTGCTCTTGTAGAATCGTTGAGAGGAACATGAACAGTAATGTAATCGCACTCAGCATAAATCTGATCAACTGTCTGTGCGTGCTTTACATTGTGAGAAAGCTTCCATGCAGCGTCAACGGAGATATATGGGTCAAAACCCAAAACTTCCATTCCAAGGTCGGAAGCTGCGTTTGCTACAAGAATACCGATTGCACCAAGACCGATAACGCCAAGCTTCTTTCCCTTAATTTCAGGGCCTACAAACTGGCTTTTACCCTTTTCAACCATCTTGCCCACTGCGTCGCCGTTGCCCTTAAGTGTTTTTGCCCACTCGATACCTGCAACAATCTTTCTTGAACTCATGAGAAGACCTGCAATAACAAGCTCCTTAACCGCATTTGCGTTAGCACCAGGTGTGTTGAAAACAACGATACCTTCGTCGGCACATTTAGCTACCGGAATGTTGTTTACGCCTGCACCTGCTCTTGCAATAGCAAGAAGGCTCTCAGGCATTTCCATGTCGTGCATTGAAGCAGAGCGAACCAAAACAGCATCAGGATTTGCCACGCTGTCAGAGCAAGCATAGTTGTCTCCAAGTCTGTTTGTGCCAACCTTGGCAATTTTATTTAAAGTTAATATATTAAACATTTTTCTCTTCAAACTCCTTCATAAAGGCTACAAGCTTCTCAACGCCCTCGATTGGCATTGCATTATAGATAGAAGCTCTCATACCGCCAACAGAACGGTGACCCTTGATATTTACGAAGCCACGCTCTGTAGCTTCCTTAACAAATTTTGCGTCCATATCTGCGTCCCCTGTTACAAAAGGAACATTCATCAAAGAACGGTCCTCAGGAACAACAGTACCCTTGAAAAGCTTTGAGCTGTCTAAGAAATCATAAAGGATTTTTGCCTTTTTCTCGTTGTACTCTTTCATCTTCTCAAGTCCGCCCATTTCGTTCTTAATCCACTCAAGAACAAGCTTTGCAATGTAAATTGTATAGCAAGGAGGTGTGTTGAACATTGAGTCATTGTCTGCATGAGTCTGATAGTTGAACATTGTAGGAGTAATGTCCATTGCATTGCCGATAAGATCCTCTCTGATGATAACAACAGTAAGACCGGCAGGAGCCATATTCTTCTGTGCACCTGCATAAAGAACGCCGAACTTTGAAACATCAATAGGCTGTGAAAGTATGCAGGAAGAAATATCAGCTACAAGAGGAACATCTCCTGTGTCAGGAAGCTCGTGATAAACAGTACCATAGATTGTATTGTTCATGCAGATATGGAAATAGTCTGCGTCCTTTGTAAATGTAGCAGGATCAAGCTTTGGAATATATGAGAAAGTCTTGTCTTCAGAGGAAGCAACTACATTTGCTTTGCCGTAACGTGCAGCCTCTTTGTAAGCTTTCTTTGCCCACTGACCTGTAATAACAAAGTCAGCCTTGCCGCTCTTGGTCATAAGATTCATAGGAACCATAGCAAACTGAGAAGAAGCACCGCCCTGAAGGAAAAGAACCTTGTAATTATCAGGAATATTCATAACCTCTCTCAAAAGAGCCTCTGCCTCTTTGATGATTGCGTCATATACCTTGCTGCGGTGTGACATCTCCATTACTGACTGACCGCTTCCCTGATAGTCAAGCATCTCGTCAGCAGCTTTTCTGAGTACGGACTCAGGAAGCATTGAGGGACCTGCAGAAAAATTATATACTCTTGCCATTTTTATCTACTCCCTTAAATAAGTTTTGCGCTTTTCCGTTAATTTTTTAACAGAAAAGCAAGGATACCCGAATGGAATAATTATATTCCTTTTAAACCATTTAGTCAATACAAAAACAGTCACTTTGCTTAAAATACTGTATAATTTTTTTATATATTTATTTAGATTTTCATTTCACCTACAACGGCTTTTATGTCATCTCTCATTCTTATTGCTTCACGTCTTGCAGCCATTGCGTATTCCTCCTCGGGACAGCCTTCCTTTTTCCATCCACACATAATAGCACGGCTGGAATTTACAATAGCACCGATTCCGTTATCATCAAAAGCGTGTTTAATATCCTGAGCACCGCCGCCCTGTGCACCGTAACCAGGAACAAGGAAAAATGTTTTCGGAAGCTCTCTTCTAAGTTCCTCAAGCTGCTCCGGATAAGTAGCACCTACAACAGCACCAACGCCGGAATATCCGTATTTTGAAGGCAGATTTTCTCCCCATTTTTCGCACATTTTACCCATATGGAGATATATACTTTCACCGCCGGAAAGCGAGAGGTTCTGAAGCTCACCTGAGCTTGGGTTTGAAGTCTTTACAAGAACAAAAATTCCCTTATCACCCTTTTTGCATATATCAACCAAAGGCATAATACCGTCTGAACCGAGATAACCGTTTACAGTAAGAGCGTCGCCGCCGAAAGCCTCAACTGTTTCTCCTTCAATATCAGTTGTTCCCAAATGAGCTGCGGCATAAGCCTCCATTGTTGAACCGATATCGTTTCTCTTTCCGTCTGTGATTACAAACATTCCCTTGCTCTTAGCATATTCGATAGTTCTTGCAAGTGTTCTTACACCCTGCCAGCCGTACATCTCATAGTATGCAGCCTGAGGCTTAACTGCCGGAACAATATCGCAAAGAGCGTCAATAAGTCCCTTGTTGTACTCAAAAAGGGCCTCAGCAGCTCCCTCAAGGGTTTTGCCGTACTGTGCATATGCTTTTTCCTTTATGCAGGAAGGGATGTAGTCAAGCTTTGGGTCAAGACCTGCTACAGTGGGGTTTTGTTTCTCTACAATACTTTCAATCAATCTGTCAAATGCCATTTTAATTTCCTCCAAAAACTATTTTTCCATCTAAGATGGTATATTTAACCTTGCCGTAAAGTTCTTTTCCTTTAAACGGGGTATTTTTACTTTTTCCGTGAAGCTTTTCAGGGTCAACAGTCCACTTCTGGTTGATATCAATAAGAGCAATATCTGCACTTGCACCCACTTTAAGCTCTCCGCCCTCTATTTTCAAAATTCTTGCAGGATTGGTGCTCATCTTTTTAACAAGCTCAGCCAAGCTGAGTTCTCCTGTTTTTACCAAAGCAGTATAGCTTGCCGAAAATGAAGTTTCCATGCCTATAGAACCGTTGGGAGCTTTTTCAAAGTCCGCTTTCTCCTCCGGTGTGTGAGGTGCATGGTCGGTAGCGATTGCGTCAAGGGTTCCGTCTTTCAGCCCCTCAATAATAGCCAGTCTGTCCTTTTCGGTTCTCAGCGGCGGATTCATTCTGAAATCCGCGTCACGGGAAAGCAGCTCTTTTTCAGTAAAAGTAACATAATGGGGAGCGGTTTCAGCCGTTACCTTCACTCCTCTGTTTTTAGCGTCCCTGATAAGAGCCACAGATGTAGCCGTACTGACATGGCAAATGTGTACCGGAACATCGTAAACAGCTGCAATTGCAATTTCTCTTGCTGTTCCGCAGTCCTCGGCAGCAGCCGGTATTCCCTTTACCCCCAGCTTCTCCGACACTTCGCCCTCGTTTATCTTGCCGCCCTTTGCAAGAAATAAATCCTCACAATGAGCTACAACAGTCATATTAAGGGCTGGTGCTTTTTTCATGGCTTCCGCAAGAATAGCTGTATTTTCCACCGGCCTTCCGTCGTCGGTAAGCCCAACGGCTCCGGCCTTTGCCAAAGCGTCCAAATCTGTAGCCTCGTGGCTTTCAAGTCCTTTTGTAATGCTTGCCGCCACATAAACCTTAGCTGAAGCGTACTTTGCCTTGTTCAAAATATATTCAACCGTTTCGGGATTGTCTGTTGTGGGGTTTGTGTTTGGCATAGCCAAAAGAGATGTTACTCCTCCAGCCGCCGCTGCTTGACAGCCTGTCAGAATATCCTCCTTTTGTGTCTGACCGGGATCTCTGAGATGTACGTGAATATCAACAAATCCGGGAACTGCTATAAGATTTTCACCGTCGATAACTTTTTCGGCTTCCTGTACATTGGTGTAAAGCTCTTTTATTTTTCCGTCTTCCACCAAAATAGAGCATTTTTCCTCTTTACTTTTTTCAGGAAGAATTGCCATACAATTTTTAATAAGCAGTGTACTCAATTTTTATCATCACCTTTCTCTTGGTCGTCAAATACATTGTATTCTTTGGCGTTTTTAAAAGCTTCAAGGGATTTTTCCCTCTTTTCCGCCTGCTTTTTTTCCTGTCTTTTTTCAAGAAAATTCTTTTTCTTTTCTTTCCTTTCGGGAACAATGTTTTCCCCTTTGTTGTCAAAAAACTTATCTAAATATTCTTCCTTTTTACCTTCGGCGTCATTTTCCTTGGCTTCGTTTTTTTCGTTACTTATAGCTTCGTCAATACTCTTTGTGACATAATCGTGTTTTTCAACAGGCTTCGCTCTAACCACCATAAGGTCGTCGGCTTCCTGACCGTCAATATAAGAGGGAAGCTTTCTGCTGTTTGATGAACCATCATATGCTTTTCTGCTTTTCCCCTTGAGTATAACCACAAATAATATTACGACAACCGCTCCCAAAAATACAATTAACAAAGTCAGAATCATATTTCCGGTAAAGGCTCCTGTGTCAGGTTCCCTGATTTCCACCGACTTAATTACAGAAGTAAATTCACTCTTTTCATCTGAGGTCAAGGGAGAACCTGTTTTCTGAAGAATAATATTGTAATTCATACCGTTTTCAACAATATTCCCCTGTACACCGTAAATTTCTACGTCGTTTGCTCTTCTCTCAAATTCCAAATAAATAAGCTTCTTGTCGCCTATTTCCTCAACTTTAGAATTTTTATACATTTCCGACGATGAGAATCCCTGTAAGATTGTATCAAGCTGAGCTTGGTCAAGTCTGCTGTAGCTTACAATTTCTTTACTTGAATCATCTACGGTCATTGTGACGGAAATAATTTTTGTCTTGTCAGAACTGTATCCTTGTAAATATAAATTAGAACTCTGAAAATTTTCTTTAACCGTGTCATAACTCAAACCCATTTCGGAAAACACCGTGTCGTCTGGTGGAGTGTCACGCAATATAATTTTATATTCGTTAGGTATATCAATTTTCAAACCTATATCATTAATCTCATAGGACATTAATACTGCAAAAACTCCGGTTGCAGATAACATCAAAAGATATATAGCTAAAGATAAAGATATTATAGTCTTCTTGATTATTTTCAATAAATTCACCTCATTAACGTCAAATTTCATTAAACAAGTAGCCTTTTAAATTATAACCCTTTTGCACGGAAAACACAAGTATTTACAGCCTAAAAGAAACACCAGTTTGCGGCGATACTTAGTCTGATGACATTATTAAAATTCTTTTGATATTTTTTCAAAAAATACTTGACAAACCGACAAGGAGCATATATAATATGAGAAGTTGTTGACGCAGCAAAACTTATCGAGGTGTGGCTCAGTTTGGTAGAGCGCTTGGTTTGGGACCAAGATGCCGCAGGTTCGAATCCTGTCACCTCGACCATTATAAAACAAAAAACCGATACGTTTGTATCGGTTTTTTGTTTTATCCGGTGACAGGATTCGAAGCCGACTATTTTAAATCCGATGTGCTGCGCGTTTATTTTAAAATTACATTCATAGCACGTTGGACGAAACCTTTTGTTTTTATATGCGTTAATGAACTTTATTTCCTATACACGCCCTAACAGACGAGATGATACTTATCCGTAATCTCCAAGTCCGTCACCTCTACTGATTTAATAAACTTCTAATATTCTTTATTATTTTTCGCCATAGTATATGTAAAGCAGTCAGGTAGTGTTATTGTGATAAGTTCAAAAAATAAGCTATACTAAAATTTAAAGTAAAATAAGTCCTCTGATTGAGTTCACTCCAACCAGAGGACTTGTTGTTTTAATTAGTCAAACCGAAATTTGTTATTGCTCTAAATGTATTTGTTAAAATAATTTAAAAATTCTTTAGAAGTTTTCCAATCATCTTCAACGCAATTTGTAATTTCATCTAATGCCATAGCACATATATATTCAAATAGACCTTGATTCGGACTCTTATATATTATTAAATATAATGGTTTTGCTGCTTTAGCACCCATATCTATAACTTTTTTGAATTTATCACTGTCAAGCGTATATGTAAACCATCCGGCACTAACAGCAAATTCCGGATCATCCCTTTCCTTTTCTTCTATTTCATTAGTTAATTCTTGTAATAAAGTTGCAATTTCTTCCAAATCAGCTTCGTCTATATTTTCGATAAGTTTTTCTTCATCAATACCATTAGATGAAATCTCATCCCATTTCATTTCACTTTGTTCGTTGCTATCATTGTGCTGATGATTGCTGTCAACTATATTTACATCGTCTTTTTCTTTACAACCAACAAACGAGAATAACATCATACAACAAAATATAATCAAAAGAATTCTTCTCATACAGCACACCTCCGAATTCAAATTTTTATATAAAGTAATTAGATTTTATACTCCGATTATATCATTTAAATATCTTTAAGTCTACCTGCAACGATTATTTCAGTTATCGTTTTTTCTAACGGAAAACTTAAAAAATCACCGCACCTGAAAGGTGCGGTGATAAAAAATATTATTAATAGTATTCGTTTTCACTTTCAGTATCAATATCTGTGCCGCCTGTTACAAGCTCCTCATAAAGGAACACGGCAAGTTCTTTTCTGGCAGCGTCAAAGTCGTATATTTCTATAATTGACTGAGCGTCTGAGGTTTCGTTGTACTGCCAATAATTATTCGGAACAGTTGTTTCCTCAAATTCATAGCTTAAATACGTTAAAGCATTCATAACAAGGGTTGTTATTTCACTTTTGGTAAGGTTTGTGGTCACCATAGGACCTATCTCACCCACAATCTGAACAAGCTGAGGCAAGGAAGCTGACTTCATATCCTCCATAACGGTGTTGAGGAATTTTCTTTGTCTGTCGGTTCTGTCCCAGTCGTCTCCCTCAAAAACATACGGGTCTCCGTTTATTCTTTCATCAAAACCTCTGTTTCTACAATGCCACAAAGCCTGAGAACCGTTAAGATGTACAATTCCGGGTTCGTCGGTGATTTCCGTTTCCGTATCCGTCTGACCGTTTATATATCTCTGGTGATTTATATATCCGATTTCGTCCTCGGTGAGCTCGATGTCTATTCCTCCGAGAGTATTAACTATATTTTCAAAGGCGTCAAATCCTACAACGGCATATCTGTCTATTTTGATACCAAAATTGTGCTCTATTGTTTCAATCGCAAGCTGGGGACCGCCTAAAGAATACGCATTGGTTATCTTTTGCATTCCGTATCCGGGAATTTCAACATAAGTATCTCTCAGAAAGGAAGAAAGCTTTATTTTATCGTGACGGTTATCGATGGAAAGGAGAATCATACTGTCGCTTCGTCCGTAATCCTCTCCGCTTCCCATTCTCATATCGCTTCCGAAAAGCATAACATTCAGCACCATCGGGTCGTTCAGCAGGCCTGAGTTAAAATCCGTGTTAAGGTCACCCTGTCCCAAATCCGGAGCGTCTCCGTCAGTAGTTTCTGTTGTTTCATCTGTTGCTTCCTTATTGAAATTATCAAAATTAAAAGAATCAATTGTTTTGTAATAATAGAGAACACCGCCGCCGATGAAAATAAACAGCAGAGAAAGAAAAACCACAACTACTCTTCTTGCTGTTCCCTCGGGCTTAAATTTCGGTATCTTTGCTTTTTTTGAACTTGAACTGATATCTCTGTTTCTGTTGTCGTATCCCGCCATGCCATCGCCTCTCCTTACTATAACGGAATTAAAACCAAAAGAAAAGCCGCCTTACAGACTCTGCTGCCGTTGCCCGACAGTAAACTTTTCCTGTAAACTTACTGTAAAATCAAAGGGTAATCTACGTCAACCTATTATACAACCTACTGTCGTCACGAATAATTCTTTAAAAGAACAACCGTAAAATTCAGCAAAATATCACAGGAAATACTACAAGACGTCAAAATTATGTAATATTTTACCCCTGTTCGTCCAAAGTAAGGCTGAAAGCAGGCAGAAATTCTTTTAAAAACACATCTGCTTCAGGCATTTTCATGTTTTTTATATCACTTTCAAGAGTTTTTTTAGCTTTATCAAACTCCCTGCTGCCCATCATCTGTTCTTCGGTGCATTTAATAAGGGCAGAGATTTTATCGGCGGCTTTTATAAATCTGTAAAGCTCCTTGTTTTCACGTTCAAAGTTAAGTATCGGAGAATATTCCTCTCTTAAATCATCGGGAAGCATGGAAAGCATTTTCTCAACGGCTATCTCTTCCACCTTTTTATAGGCATCTATTATTGCAGGGTTATAGTATTTAACAGGCGTCGGCATATCCCCTGTTATTATTTCCGAAACATCGTGAAACATAGCTGCGACCGCAATTCTTTCCGGGTCTGTATTGCCGCCGAATCTCTTATTGTGTATTACACAGAGAGCATGAGCTATAATGGCTGTCTGTAAACTGTGTTCCGAAATATTCTCTGTTCTTGTATTATTCATCAGTCCCCAGCGGTTAATGTATTTCATTCTTGAAAGCATAGCGAAAAAATTGCCTTTATCCACTTAATCACGTCCTTAAAAAAATAGTGCATTTTTCTCTTCATTATGTTATAATATGGTTCAGCACAAAAAATATACAAAAATCACTTGTGTCACGCAATTATTATATTACATTATTACTTCAAGGTAAATAGCCATTTTACCTTATTGAGAAAGGCAAGGTTATAAAATGAGTTTTGGAAAAAAGATTCTTGACTATAAGGAAGACATTCTGAGAGATTTAAACACTCTGCTCTCTTTTAAATCAGTTTCGGGATACAACAACGATGAATGTGAAAAGGCTCTTGATTTTATTCTGTCAAAGGCCGATGAATTCGGGCTTACCTCAAAAAAGGTTGCTGAAAACTGCGGTCATGTTCAGCTTGGTGACAGCGGAAAGCTTTGCGGTGTTTTGACTCACCTTGACGTTGTCCCAGAGGGAAACGGCTGGAACAGCGACCCTTTTTCCCTGACTGAAAAAGACGGAAGATATTACGGCAGAGGTGTTGCCGACGACAAAGGCTTCGCTCTTATTACCCTTTACTGTCTGAAAGCATTAAAGGAAAATAATGTTGACATAAAAAATACGGTTCGTGCAATTTTCGGAACAGATGAAGAGGTCGGCATGAACGATATGAAAACCTACTTTGAAAAAGAGCCTTTGCCGGAAATGGCTTTTACTCCTGACAGTGAATACGGTATTTGCATAGGCGAAAAAGGAATTTTGCAGATAGAAATTTCCTTAGACAGACACGACGGAACAATACTCACCGAGCTTAACGGCGGAGAAGCTGTAAACGCTGTTCCCGACTATGCCTATGCCCTTTTGGACGCCAGCGAAAATGACGACCACCAGCTTTTAAGACTTGCAGATGCAAGGGACGGAAACTTTGAGTTTAAATATACAATTGACGGAATGATGATTATTTGCCGAGGAGTGTCCGCCCATGCCTGCGAACCTGAGCTGGGAAAAAACGCCGTAACAGAGCTTGTGTCACTTCTCTGCTCTCATTACGGACTTAAATCCATGGGAAAAATATGCAGCTTCCTTAACTATAAAATAGGCACGGAAACAAACGGAATTTCAATGGGTCTTAAAATGCGTGACTCTGCCTCAGGAGACTTAACAGTCAATGTCGGTACCGTTCGTATAGGAGAAAACGGTGCTTCCGCTACCCTTGATATCCGCTATCCTGTAACCGTAAACGGAAAAGACATAATCGACAGAGTATTTTCCGCCGCTAAATACGAGGGACTGAAATTCAGAATAATCAAGCACGAAAAACCTGTATATTTCGATAAAGACAGCCAGCTTGTAAGTCTTTTAAGAGAATCTTATAAAAATATCACGGGCGAAGAGCCTAATCTTTTTACCACAGGCGGCGGAACCTATGCCAAAACATTGGGTGGAAAAGGTCTTGCTTTCGGCGGAGTTTTCCCTGACGACAACTGCGGACTGCATCAAGCCAACGAAAGCATTGATGCTGAAAAATTCTTTTTACACGCTCAAATTTGTCTTGAAGCAATGTATAAAATGCTCTGTGACTGCTGACGTATAAACCATAAGGAGTTGAAAAAGTGTATAAACATTTTAAAATTTCCGCAAGACAAAAGATTTCCGCTCAGGGATTTTCAGTAAGCGTTGGTGCTGTTTTGCTCTGTCTGGGAGCCTGTGCAGTCAGTCACTATGCCGCTTACTTCATAGGTCTTATTGAAAAGCTTTTGCCTGAAATTCATGGAATAACATATTTATTCTTATTTTTGAAATTTCTCATTTTTTCGGCTGTATTTCTCCTTTTTTCCCCTTTGCTTTTGGGTGCTTTCCGCGTATTTGTCCTTATTGCAAGAGGAGAAAAGCCAAAGCTTTCCCAGGTTTTTTATTACAAGGGAAACGGTCTTTATAAAAGTGCATTTATATTCAGCTTTTTCATGATGCTTAAGGTGTATCTAAGGGCATTGATTTCCTTTATACCTCTTATGGTTTGTATACTTGTTTTCCTTTTAACGCCTGTAAACAACAGCATTAACCCCTTATTAGGTACAGTAATAATATCCGTATTGGCAGTAGCCGGGGTATTTCTTCTGATTTTCCTGTCAGCTTCTCTTCTTTATGCACCTGTGTCCTTTACCATGATGCCGAGAGTTTCTGTAGGAAACCATTTTCGCCGCTCGAAGGAAATATGCAAAAACCGAAAAGCAGAAATTGTGCTTTTCTTCCTGTACTTCACCCATTGGTTTCTGCTGGGATTTTTTGTAATCCCCTTACTGTGGACTGTTCCGTATTTTCTTATAACCTCGGTTATTTTCTCATTTTCTCTGGAAGAAAAATATAATAAGGGATATCAGTCGGGAAAAATCAGCGGCGGGATTTACAGCCAATCTTTTCCGCAGGATAAAAATACTATTGACAATTCTGCTGTCAGGTCATATAATTTATTACAAGAAAATTGAGTTGTCTTCGGGGCGGGGTGAAATTCCCCACCGGTGGTCAAAGTCCACGAGCATATGCTGATCCGGTGAAATTCCGGAACCGACGGTACAGTCCGGATGAAAGAAGATGAGCAGTTAATGCTTTTGTTATGTTATAAATACATTAAGCTGTTTAACGCCCCCGTATATACGGGGGTTTCTTTTTTTGCAATTAGACAACAAATCTTCTTAAAAATATTTATCGGAGGTTTTTGTTATGCAGACAAAATCAAAAGCAAAAAACAGTGTTCACACACATTCAGGAGCACGCCTGAACAAACTTATTATTGCCGCAATGCTTTCCGCTTTGGCGGCGGCCCTTATGTTCTTCGAGATTCCTCTGCCCTTCGTGGCACCTGATTTCTACAAGCTGGATTTCTCAGAAATTCCCGTTCTCATCGGCGGTTTTTCCCTTGGACCCGTCTGGGCAATCGTAATCGAGTTTGTAAAAATACTCTTAAAGTTTGTAATAAAGGGAACAATGACCGCAGGAGTAGGCGAGCTTGCCAACTTTCTTATGGGCTGTGCCTTTGTGGTTCCCGCCGCTCTTTTTTATAAATGGAAAAAAACAAGGGTTACCGCTCTTTTGGGAATGGGCATAGGAACAGTTGCAATGGCGGCAGCAGCTGTTGTTTTAAACGCATACTTACTTCTTCCGGCATATGCCGCAGCCTTTAAAATGCCAATGGAGGCATTTGTTGAAATGGGTACTTTGATAAATCCCGGCATTGACGGACTTTTGTCCTTTGTAATTTTAGCGGTGGCACCTTTTAACCTTATAAAAGGCGTTTTAGTATCGGTTTTGGTATTTCTTCTTTACAAGCCCTTGTCAAGGCTTATAAAAAACAAAATTGTCGAAAAATAAAAAAATACATTGACAACAGTTATTTTTGTGCTATAATCAAATATGTTCACAGAGTAGAAATTTGTGCGTGAAGTGCCTGACGAACGGGGAGTTGTCGTCGGGACGAAAGGTAAAATCCTGCGGTACAAATTTCGCATCCCGCTGTTACATCAGGACTTTATGCGGGCGGAATTGTGATTCCGCCCTTTTTTATAACCTCCTTTTGTAACAACAATTTTAAGGAGGTCTTTTTTATGTCAATTTTTGCAAAGAGCAGTGTCAGCATGACGCCTGCCGAAAAACTCAGAAACTCCGCCAAGGAGCTTTCCTCACCTGCCGCAGTTGCAATCTGCGGAATGCTTTTAGCCCTTAGAATAGTTTTGGGCTACTATGCAAACTTTACACTTGCCGCATTCCCCGGTGTAAAATTCAGTCTTGTTTTCATTCCAACTGCTATCTGCGGCATGATTTTAGGCCCTATCCCCACCGCCGTTATGGGTGGCGTGGGAGATATGCTGTCTTTCTTTTTAAATTCAACCGGAGGAGCATACTTCCCCGGCTGGACAATCAACGCCGCATTAAGCGGATTTATTTACGGTATGCTGCTTTACAAAAACAACGCAACTCTGCCAAGAGTAATTATAAGCAAGCTTATTATTACCGTATTTGTTGAACTGCTTTTGGGTACTTTCTGGCTTTATGTTCAGTTCGGCTTCCCGTATTTTGAGTATCTGTGTGCAAGAGCATTAAAGCAGCTTGTAACAACACCTTTTGAAATCATTGTTATTTTCTCATTGGCATCAGTGATAAAAAAGGCAAAGCTTGTAAAAGCACGAAGCTGAATTATTAAATAATTCTTTTAAACATAAAAAGACAAACCGCAATACATAACAGCGGTTTGTCTTTTTTGATTTCATCTTATTTTACTGACTTTCCTCAGTTTACCTCATATGTTCCTGCAAGCACCATTTGAATCAGTGTGCAGTCCACTATGCTTATTCTGTTATCTCCGTTCATATCGGCAAGCTCCATATCTACGCTTGCAACAATTTCTGCAAGAAATTTTTGCAGGTAAGTTGCATCATAAATATTCACCTGTCCGCTTTTATCAACATCGCCTTTTTTGTATTGAGGTTCTGTACTTTCCTGAAAATTATATTCATATTCAATTACTGCAGCAACGTTATTCGGCGTTGGGGAATATCCGATATATATAATGTTATCACCTTTTTTAAGTCCGTAAATACAATTAGAAGCTTTTAAATCATCTGCAAGCGTATAAACTGTTTCACTTTTTCCGTCAGACAAATTAACTTTTATTACGCTGTCAGAAGTATTATAGTACAAACAGTCCCCTGCCTTGAAAATTCTTGTAAAATTTCCTATATAATAGGAACCTCCGGGTGCTTTCCAGTAATCCGTAATCCTTGCAAGATCCTTTTCCGTTCCGTCTGAACCAAGCTCTTTAATAATACCTACATTGTTACTGTTAGAATCCTTTGATGACATATCAACATAATAGGTTTTTCCGTTATCAAAAACAATTTGTGATTCGGTCTTATTCCAAAAATTATTGCTCTCATCATAAATTGTGCTTTCAGCCTTATAATCAGGCGACCAGGTACTGTGATTTTGACTGCTGTCGTTACTGCGAAGCTTAGCATCGCTTATCAAAAAATACTTGTGGGAAACTCTGCCCAATACATCATTTATAGGGTCGTCAAAGGTTGCGTCTATATGATACCAATTCCCGTTAAGCTTAACCATATTCCATGAGTGGTAAGAATTTGATACAAAGTATATATCGTTTATTCCCGCAAGCTTCGCCAAATATTCGTAAGCCAAAGTGTAAGACTGACAAACTCCTTTTCCCTCGGCGATTGCTCCGTAAGCCGTAAACACCGATTTAGAATATTTTCCGTCAGGCACGTCCGTATAACTTACATGGCACACCAAAGCGTCGTGCAGGGCAAGAAGCTTGTCCGTTTCGCTCATAGAATCATCTATACATTCCATAAGCTTTTCCGTATTTTTATCAAATAAAGCTTTCATCTCCTGAATTTCTGCATTTTGCTGAGCAATTTCCTCTGCTGTGTCCTGTCCCGGATTTTTTTCAGAAGTTATATATTTGGGATGTATAGAAATAACACTGTTGTCTGCCGGATTGAACTTATAACTTAAACCGGAGAAAAGATAAAAATACTGCGGGTTTTCAAAAATAAAATTATAATAAAACTGTGCAACATTATCTTTGTTAACTCCTAAACCAGTAACGTAAATTTCTCTTTCAAGCTGTTCCGCACCGGCTTTCATAGCCGCTTCAGCCTCGGACAAATCTTCAAGGATCTTTCCACCAGTATCGTAGGAGCTTTCCATTGTCACAAATTCTATTGTTTCCGTGATAATCTCATCTTTTGTGTCAGCATAAACCGCCGTAACCGCAAAAGAGGAAAGAATACACAGGGATATTAAAATTGATAACAGTTTTTTTCTAAATTTCACGTAAATTCCCCCTTTATATTATTTATTTTGATTATACCACAACGCAATAATACTATCAACTGATATAATTAAATTTTGTTATGGTCACAGACTTTTTAAACACCTTGGCACTTTTGTAAATATACACTTTATACCGGAAATATCCGGTATTTATTCACTGTAATTGTATTTTTATGCATAATTTTGAAATATATTAAAACATTTTATCTTGACAGTAAAACCTGTGTGATATATACTAAACGTGGTATATTTACTTTTTAGATTATTTAACCAACGGAGGGATATTATGGATACAAGTATTATTGAAATAGCAGAGCGAATTAAAGGCCTGAGAGAACTGTGCGACTATACTCCTCAAGAGGTTGCAGATGCTGTCAATGTTCCTGTAGAAAAGTATTTGGAATATGAAGCCGGTACCTGCGATTTAAGCTTTACTTTCCTTAACAATGTAGCTTCAAAATTAGGCGTTGATATTGTTGAACTTCTTACAGGAGAAAACCCCCACCTTTCAAGATACTGTGTAGTAAGAAAAGGCAAGGGACTTAACATAACACGCCGCAAAGGCTTTAAATACGAGCATCTCGGCTACCGTTTCAAAAACAAGCTTGCCGAATGTTTTCTTGTAAAAGCTCCGTATATTGAGGAAGAGCAGGATAAACCTATTGTTATGTCAAGACACGCCGGACAGGAATTCGACTATATTATAAGCGGTTCCCTTAAATGCCAGTTCTGCGGTCAAACAGAAATTTTAAATGCCGGTGACAGCGTTTATTACAATTCATCTGAGGACCACGGAATGATTGCTACAGGCGGAGAAGAATGTGTTTTCCTTGCGATAACAATTCACGGACCTGAAAAAGATAAGAAATAAGTTTTTATAAAATAAAAACAAAAAGAGGTATCAAGTAAACATGATAAATATTCACCAGAAATTTTGCCGCGAAACCTTTTTTGACGGCAAATTGGTAGATTTTCAACCTGTATACGGGGAGAATTTTAACTTTGCATACGATGTAATTGACGAAATAGCAAAGGCAGAGCCCCAAAGACGTGCTATGCTTTGGACTGATGATTTCGGCAACGATAAAACCTTTACTTTCTCAGATATTTCAAGATACAGCACAATGGCTGCAAATATGTTCACCTCACTGGGAATTAAACGAGGCGACACAGTTGTTCTTGTACTTAAAAGACACTATCAGTTCTGGTTCTGCGTTTTAGGTCTTCACAAAATAGGTGCAGTGGGAATTCCTGCAACAAATCTGCTTACAAAAAAGGATTACGTTTACAGATTTAACGCAGCTCATGTAAAAGGAATTATCGCTACCACTGACGGAGATGTTATTGAGCACGTAGAATCAGCATTGCCTGAATCTCCCACAGTAAGCGTCAAAATTTCCGTAAAGGGCAGCCATGAGGGCTGGACAGATTTTGACAGCGAGCTGGAAAAATACTCCGACACAATGGAAAGAATCGAAACTCTTGCCACAGATCCAATGCTATTATATTTCACCTCAGGCACAACAGGTATGCCGAAAATGGTTTGGCACGACCACACATACCCAATCGGTCATATAGTTACCGCAAAGTATTGGCACAATGTTATACCTGACGGACTTCACCTTACAATTTCCGATACAGGCTGGATGAAAGCT
Organism: uncultured Clostridia bacterium; assembly: GCA_944380855.1. Lineage (GTDB taxonomy): Bacteria > Bacillota > Clostridia > Oscillospirales > Acutalibacteraceae > Limousia. The sequence continues at coordinate 16,641 of CALWIW010000022.1, forward strand.
ATGTGGGGCAAGCTTTACGGCCAGTGGTTTATGGAAGCAGGAATATTCGTATGCGACTTTAATAAGTTCACTCCTGCCGAGCTTTTGCCTCTCTTTGCAAAATATAACATAACAACTTTCTGTGCTCCTCCAACAATGTATAGATTTTTCATTAAAGAGGATTTAGATAAGTATGACCTTTCATCAGTCAAATATGCAACCGTTGCAGGAGAACCTCTCAACCCTGAGGTTTACAATAAATTCCTCCAGTCAACAGGCTTAAAGCTTATGGAAGGCTTCGGTCAGACAGAAACCACTCTGACTCTTTTCAATATGGTAGGAACAACTCCTAAGCCCGGTTCAATGGGAAAACCTTCACCTGCTTACAATATTGACCTTATTGACTATGACGGCAACAGCGTTCCAACAGGTTCAGTAGGTGAAATTGTTTTGAGAACAGACAACGGCAAGCCCTGCGGAATGTTTGACGGCTATTATGAAAATCCCGAGCTTACAAAAACCGTTTGGGACAACAACATCTATCATACAGGCGACACCGCATGGAAAGATGAGGACGGATATTTCTGGTATGTCGGCAGAACAGATGATATTATTAAATCTTCCGGCTACCGTATCGGACCTTTTGAAATTGAGTCTGTTATTATGGAACACCCATGCTGTCTTGAATGTGCGATAACAGGTGTTCCCGACCCAATCAGAGGTCAGATTGTAAAGGCAACAATTGTTCTTGCAAAGGGATACACTCCAAGCGAAGAGCTTAAAAAGGAAATTCAGCAGTATGTAAAGGTGAATACTGCTCCTTATAAATATCCGAGAGTTGTTGAATTTGTAGATGAACTTCCTAAAACCATAAGCGGTAAAATCAGAAGAACAGAAATCCGCGGAGATAAAAAATAATTTTAATTGCTTTAAAGACTGCGGAAATAACCGCAGTCTTTGTTTTGTGGTTGTATAGTGAATGTTAGTAAAAAATTTTAGGATTCCAAAGGGACAATGTTCCTTTGGCAGGCGGTTTGGAGGACAGCGTCCTCCAAGGTCTTAAAATCAGGATAGAGAGGCGATATTTTGAACGAACAATTTATACGTGACAGAATTTCAATTCTGAGAACAAAAAAAGGCATTTCCGAATATAAAATGAGCCTTGATTTGGGACACAGCAAAAGCTATGTGCAAAGCATATCCGCAGGAAGAGCCTTACCCTCTCTTTCCGAGTTTTTGTATATCTGCGAATATTTGGGAGTAACACCCAAGGAATTTTTTGATGAAGAAGCAACCGACCCTCAGCTTGTAAGAGAACTGTATAATTTATCATCATCTCTCGAAGAAGAGGATTTGAAACTGCTGATTCATACTGCTAAGCGTTTGCGGGAAAAAAGTCAAAAATAAATATTACATTTTTTTAAAGACGGCTGCGTTTTAAAACTCGCAGCCGTCTTTTTTGCTTATTATATAAGTTCCGCAATGCTTTTAATTATATCCAATAGCTTAACCTGTTTCGATTTAGGAAGCTTTTCGATAATTTCTTCAACTGTTTTTGTATCTCCGTTAAGTTTACTTTCACTTTCTTCAAAAGAAATAATATCGGCAACAGGAACCGAAAGAGCCTCGCATATTTTAAAAACCGTATCCAAAGTGGGGCACTTCTCCCCTCTTTCCAAACGCCCTAAATAAGCAGGGTGAATCCCTGCACGCAATGCAAGGTTTTCCTGACTGAACCCTTTTTCCAGCCGATATTTTTTTATGTTATTACCAAGTTTTTTGGCGATAGTTTCCCTGTCCATAAAAACCGCCTTTCTGCACTATAGGCTTTATATTTATATCCTAATACACTTTTATTTGTCATTCAACGACCTTTAAGTCTCTAAACAAACACTAAAGATATTGACGCTGATACCTTTTTGTACTATAATTTTTTTATATTTCCTACCTCACAGCTTCCGGCAATTTTCGTAATAACAGAAACACCGCCGGAAAGCGAAATTTTCAATCCGGCTGACGCTGAAAAACTAAAAGAAAAATACGGAATAAATTTAAACTTTGGAAACTAAATTATCTTTAATAAAGCACAGCCTTTAAGTATGGTTATGATAAAAGGCTGTGCTTTTCTATTAATAAAACCGTATAATTAAATATATTTTCTAAAAAAAATTATAAAAGCTGGGATTTTTATTCTATATGTGGTAAAATAATGTTGATAACAAAAAATCAACAGAAAGGAGCGGCATCTGTCAGTTATTGACATAAGATGCCAATAACATTTATGTCCCGAACAATAATAAATATCCCCGTTACAAGAGCTTACAATCCAAATGCTGTTTATAAAGTCTTTGCCGATATTTTGCTGGCTAACGGCTATGAACAAAAAATTATCAAAGGCGAACAATGCTGGTCAAAAGGCGACGGCGTTATATTAAAGCAGCAGAATTTTGCTATTATTTTTTCAAATAACCAAATTACACTGCAAGGCTGGATGGGTGACGCTCTTACCGGAGAATCATCATTAAACGGCTTTGTTGCAATTATTCCAAAGAAAAAAATGAAAAAAATTCTTGAACAAATCAGAGCTAATATCGCTGCAATGGTATAGTCTTTTATTTTTTACATATTTCTGCTGTCAAGCATATATTGCACAATCTGATTTATACAGAAACGACCCCTAAACCCAAATGGATTTAGGGGTCGTCTTCATTGGAAATCAGCCATTACTTAATATAAAGCATTGCTCATATTGAGTTCTGCATATTCATATCAGATACCGGCAAGATACATCTGAATTTTCGTTGCATCATATAGAGTTATCTCACCGTTTCCGTCCATATCAGCCAAAGCAATACTGAAAGAAGGACCTACATCTAATATCTCAGCAAGATACATCTGTATCATCGTTGCATCAATAATGCTGATTTTACCGTCCATATTAACATCGCCCATACGGAATTGCGGGTCTAATTCTCCGCAAACGGTACATTGTCCGTATTCAAAATTGTGATGCTTTTCTATTACCTCTCCCTTTTCAATTATTTCTCCGCAAACGGTGCAAACCTTATCTCCGGTATAACCGTCTTCTGTACAGGTTTCTTCCTTTTTGTTCTGTACTTCTATGGTATGACCGTCATTAACGGTAATTGTCAGGGAAGCGGTTTCTCCTGTCATATCAGTAACAATAATTTCCTGTTCCCCTTCTGCCGGTTCAACAGTAAACTTACCGTCAACAAGAGTTACAGCAACGCCGTTAACTGTAACAGAATCAATAAATTCTCCGGATACAGTAACTTCCACAGCCTCACAATAGGTCTTTCCGTCTTCTATTCCGTAAATTCCCGGAACAGTATTGCTTACAATAATACCGTCGGAACTGATGTAAGTTATGTTTCCTGCATGGTCGGTAATCTTTGCGTATATTACATACATGTTATTTGGCTCAATATTGAAAGAACCGCTATAAGCTTTAAACTCAAGCTCGTCAAGCTCAGCCTTTGTCAAGGCTGTTTCTCCGTGGTAGAGATAATACTCGATAACAGCCGCCTTGTCCTCGGTATAGTCAGGCTGTTCATAGCTGTCGTCATATGCGGTAATTTCAACATCTTGTGTATCCTTAAAGAACAGACCAAAGGTTATGCTGTTCAAAAGCTCACGCCAGCTGTTTTCTGCAACCTTTATTTCACCTGTCGGAGCTTCTGTGTCCTTTACCAGCTCACCGTATGCCGTTTTGCATACATTACATACAGCCTTGTTAAAGTATGTAGCTGTTCCGCCGCTGCAATCTTCTGTTTCGCTCTTTGTACAGGTTTCGTTTGTACAATAACGGGAATGTGTGCCGTCTCCGTTGCTTGTCCAGTTTCCAAAGCTGTGGCTGTCCTGAGCAGGTACAACAACCTGAGAGCATACGGAGCAAACTTCTTCTGTGGTACAGTCTCCGTCGTCCTCGTATTTATGCTCCTCATAATTAGCTGTTACAACAACATCTTCGTCAGGCATTACAAAGGAAGTGAACCTTTTACTAGCATCCTCGAATTCAACATTGCCGCTTGTTACTGTCCAGCCTGTAAAATGTTTTGATGATTCAGGAAAATCAGAATAAATTTCCACAATTTCACCGGGTTCAAACTGACCGTCACCGTCACCATTATTTATAGTTACTATGTGTCCTGTTGGAGAGCTTGTGACAGTGAGTTTTGCAGGCTCTGTAGTTACGGACGCAGTCTTATTTCCAATAAGCTTTTCATCTGTAACCGTTACCGTACAATAGTAATACTTCTCACAGGCGTACGGTATTTGACCTTCATAATAATTACTGTCAAATTCTTCAATAAGAGTTCCGCCCTGATTGCTGTCCTCGGTATTTTCATACCACTGATAGGTTACATCATAACCATCTTTCTGAGGTCCAAAATCAACAGAGAATGTAATGAAGAATTCTTCATTTGCTTTTATCTCTAAGTCTTTCGGCTGTGATGTAATAACAGGTGTAATTACATCCTCACTCCAGACAGCATAAATAGTTGTCGGATCCATAAATACTGTATCGGTGGTAACAGGCTCTGAACCGTCTTTCTTTGCGGACCAGCCGGACAGCATATAACCGTCACGTCTTGCCGACGGCAAATATTGAAGATTGCCGTATACATTAGTCTTTACACTTTCAACGTCAGGATTACCTCCGTTACCGTCCAGTGTAACCGTAATATATCCAACGTGTATTGTTACTTGTACCGTATCGGAAACATTGGAAACTGATTTTTCACCGGTTACATTCGGGTTAGTATTTGTTACAACGCAATAGTAGTAGAAAACACCAACTTTATCAGTAGGAGCCTGAAATGTTTTTTCTGTGGCACCCTCTACAGGAGTTCCTCCCTCTGTGCTGTCCTCTATATTTACATACCACTGGTAAGAAAGAGTTCCTCCGTCTTTTATCTCCGCACTTACTTCAAAGGGTTCTCCCGGTTCGTCTCCTCTGTTTGCTGTCACCGGTTTAAAGTTGCTTGAAACATAAGGTTTCTGTGCATCAATTATCTCAGGGGTATATTCCCAGTGTGCATAGTATGTTGTGTCCTCATAGTGAACAGTATCAGGAGTAAGCTCTTCTCCGCCTTCACTTTCCGTAAACCAACCAATAAAGGTATAATCATCTCTCCATGCACTCTTTGGCTGGATAACCTTACCGTTTACCGTGGTTAATTTATCACCGGAAACATCCATTATGTATGCACCTTCACCGTTAGGATCGAAGGTGATTGTTTTTTCACTGTCAATTATATCTACTCTTGAAATCAGTGAATTTACACTTGCAGTTCTTGTACCTGCCACTGTTTCAAGGGTGTTTGTAATCACACAGTAATAGTAGGAAGGTCCCACTTCATCTGTCGGCGGTGTAAATGTCGGGTCGGTTGCACCTTCTATAGGCTGGCTGCCCTCTGTGCTGTTGGAGGTATTCTCATACCACTGATAGCTCAAGGTTCCTCCGTCGTTTACAACAGCAGACACGCTCAAATCTGAAATCGGTATTTCACTTGACTGGAGATAGCTTATATTCTCTAAATTCTTTGTAATTTTCGGCATCTCGGCGGTAAAGCTTTCAGGACCCACAATTTCTACTGTAACCACAGTGTCAGATATAGGCTTAATAGCATTTTCTGCATTAACCGCCTGCAATGTTTTCATATCGATTGTGTAAGTTCCGTACTCGGTATCATCCGGTACCCAGAACCACATTGTAATAAGGTCTCCGTTTTCAACCGTGTCAGTGCGTGTTCCGTTTGTAGCAACAAAGTTTATATTCTTTTTGCTCCAATCCCTCTGTATTGTAAATCCGTTTTTCGGGAATACATTGCCCACGTTATAGCCTGCCATCTCGAAAGGCGTATCTTCAAAGTTTATGTTTTCCCAAAGTCCCCAGATTCCTGAGTTGTCATTTACTTTATAGGTAACACTAAAGCTTGTACCCGGAACAGTTTTTACATTCTCTCCTGTGATAGCCATAGCCTGGTTACCGTTATTAGGTTCTGTCTGATTTACAGCTTCATTATTATTTACTGCGTTATTTTCTGCCTGTGCTGTCAAGCTGTCCATAGACTCGGACATTGATGTAAATAATCCGCCTAATGAAGAAACACTGAATGATGCACGGCTCTTGGGTGGTTCATGCAAAAGATATACCGAAGGACAGGAAGCACCCAAATAGTTTTTGCCTTCGTTAAATGAAACGAATACCATTATATGATAGTAGTCCGAATATAAGAAAGCATCGTTATATGGGAAATCGGTCATGTCAACACTGAGCATCTTTCCTTGTTCTCCGTTAGTCCATGGGAGCTCACGTACTACTGTTTTCCATTTTTTCATACTGGTATCTTTTGCCATATATCTGATATCACAGTTTACAGTACCCATGGCTCCAATCTCATAGGAATGTCTGTCAGTAAAAAAGAAGTTGCCGGGATAATAAACATCCATGGTATTTCCGTTAATATGTACACCCGGTTTGTCCAACTCACCTCCAGTACGGCTCACGTCACCCTTTTCGATTATAAAATGATTCTCCAAATAAATATCAGCAGGTAAATAATCCTCATTTCCGGGGTATACGATAAGTATATCATAATAACCTGCGTCTATAGGCCAGGCCTGCTTGTCTTCATTCATAATCGTACCCACGTCTGTCCATTCAACTTCAGGCGGGGATCCGTTCATTCTCCAAAAAGCTCTGGTGTCATTTTTATTTATTACAGCTCCAAGATTATCATATGCAGCCTGTATCCATATATAACTTTGCGGACTTCCATATCCTGTATATTTTGTGGTCTGAACATCAAAATCATCAGGGGATAAATCAGTCTCAAGTTTTTCACTTATTTTTGCATAAAGGAAATAATCCCCTGTTTGTCTTACAATGCTTGAAGAATCATAAGCCTTACCGTCTTTATCATACCAGCCAACAAGACGCTGTGTTTCTGTCAAACCTGTCACTTTCGGCATTTCTCCGAATTTTGCTCCCATCGGCAAGCCTCTCTTTTCAACAAGAGTGCTTCCGTTGTAGAAATAGATATTAGTAAGCCTTGACACAACTCTGCCGTACAAGGTAATGTCGTTGCCGGGCATACGTTCGGTACTGAAATCAAAGGGCTGTGTGCAGGCTTCATCTTTATACCAGCCGTCAAAGGATGCGTCCGTAATAGAAGATACAGATGGTCTGAATATTACAGAGCCCTCCAAATACTGTGCCGATTTTATTTCCGGCGCTTCCTGTCCGTATTCTGATGGCAGTATCTTGAAGTTTACGGTATACTTCGGTTCATTTGAATCAGGCTTGCAGACAACCATATATGATATTGAGTCGTCTGAATTTGTAACCTCCGGTGTTACGCTTACTATTGATACGTTTTCACCGCCGTGCTGCTTAATATAGCTTGACAGCTCATCTGAAGTAGGAATATCTCCCTTTCTGAAAGGAACTTTCAAAGGTTCAATATCTCCTATTCCCACAAACTCAAAGGTTGCAATTCTTGATTCATCAATGTAATTTGCGTAAACATTAGCTTCCCATGGGAATTTCTCAAAGAAGCTCATGTCTACAACTGTATCAAGCGGAAACTCCTTAAATTCTCCTTGTGATTTGTATGTAAGTTTGTCAAAAGTACTGTAAATATTATCCTTTTTGTTATCAGCACCCGTTGACTGTAACCCTACAAGCTCAATAAACGGATTTCCGTAAGTTGTAGTATATGTTCTTATTTCTGTACTTCCCGTTGAAGTCTGAACATCATAAACCGTAACAGAATACTTTTTCAACGGAATTTCATAATAAAATGTCGTATCACGTGAAATAGAAACCTCTGTAGTTTCTGTGTCACGATAGAATCCTGTACCGTCATATTTTACATTGTTTCCGGATCCTTCAGTGAAACCGTCGTAGTTTATAATGTCAAGAATTTCTTCCTGTGAAGGCAAATCAAAGGTTTCTATTCTTGTATACTGCTGGTTCCAAACCTTTTTCCAGCCCTCTGTGTCATTTCCCACTACAACAGAGGCGGTGAATTTCTGTGCCATTTCGCTGGAGCTTAGGTTTGTCCAAGCTATCGGAACCGTTATGCTTATATCATAATCACTGAAAGCAAGCTTACCAAGCTTCCATGAAAGTCTCATATATCCTCTTTCATAACGGGTATCAGGGTCTGTGGCCTTTGATCTGTCCACGGAAATTATACCCGTATTGCTGTCCATGGAGAAGCATGGATTTGTAAAGCTTGCAACAAAGCAATTTCCATCAAATGCCTTTAGTTCACGTTCACCGGTTTTAAGGTTCATAACCTTCATGGTTCTGTAAATCTCCGGCAGCGACATGGTTATACCGTTTGTAGAATTATAATCCGAGTCAAGTACATAGAATAAATCCGACGTCTTGTCATTTAAGGAGAAATCATAAGGGTGCTGGTCTAAACCAACCTTTAGGAACGGAAATTCTCCGGAATATAGGTTAGGTTCGTATTTTACCGCATCTCCAAACAGCGACGCCTTAAAATTAACTATGACGTATATACCGGCTTCCACATATATGGCACCCATTGTTACTTCATTTTCTTCCCACTGGGACGTACCGGCAGGTCGTTCCTTGGTGAATATGTAGATAAAATAACCGTACAGCTTCACATAGGGTCCTGCTTCAACATTTACGCCTACGCTCGCTATTTTCGTACTGATAACACCCACAGCAACATCAAGCTTTGCACCGGCTCTTAATCCTGCGGCACCCATAATATAGAACTGGAATCCGAAACGCTCGTCAAGCAAATCAAGCTCACTGGAACCCGTTGTTCCCGCAAAGATATTTAACCAGAAGCAATATCGTTTTCCTATTTCATACTCAAGGTCAGCACCTGCTGTCATATTAAGGTTTGCACTTATTATCGCACTTACAGTAAATCTTATTTCAATTACCTTAATGTAGAAGGATTTTTGCACGAGAGGCTTATTTAAAAGCTGAATCCAGCCGGCTTCGGAATTGAGCATTTCGGTATATTTGTTCATAAGCTGTTCAATACCTACTTTATTGCTTTCATAGTCCTCTGCCTCAAGCAAATCCTCAAACTCTGAGCTTACATCGGTCATTCCAAGCTCTTCCTGCAAGGCTTGAATAGTATATTCCTGACCGTCAACACTTACCTTTGGAAGACTGTCATAAAGGCTTTGCATCTGGGCAAGCATTTCTTCCTTTTCTTCCACGGTTTTAGCGAATTTTCTCGCCTTAACAGCCAGCTTGTTTATTTCGTCCAATCTTTCCGCAGTCAATTTGTTTACAGGATCAGAAATATCTGTGGTATTTCTAAGAGCATTCCACTTCGGTATTTTTGTATTCTGAACAGTATATACTTTTACGGAAATTGAAGCGGAAGTATAATTCTTCAGGTCAAAGGAAGCGTTTACGCTGAGCTCTTTGAGAACTATTACTTTCCATTTTGCCTTTACATCAACATTAACATCAATGGCAACCTGCTCCTCAAAGGAAGCGTTCATCTCGATTTTCACCGATATTTCCCTTGTTGAATCCATTTTTTTCGTTATTGCCAAAACCGCCGAAACACCGAGACTTACTCCAACGCCGTTTTCATAGCGATCTCCGGCGGAAACCTTTACATAAGGATTGATGCTTTCAACCCCATACTTAACTCTTGAAGATCCTCCTGCTCCCGCAGCAGCCAGAGTGCTTATCTCTTCTTCGGAAAAGCCTGCTTCAAGCATTTCTTCCCTAACGCTTTCAGACTGCAAAGCATTATCCGCCATAACCTCTACGGCTTCGTCTACAAAACCGCTTTCCATGGCCTGCTGTTCTATTTCGGCTTCCAGCTCTGCTTTATCCTCATCACTTATATACTCATTCATGTTAACGGGATCGCTTATATACAGATCGCTGTTAACAAGGTTTTCTATATCGCTATACTGAATAATCTCATAATTTACAGTGTTTTCACTTGCAGTTCCGGTAACCTTAGCGAAAGCCACTTTGTCATAGTTTTCAAGATTTTCAAAGTTTGCCATTACATCGGCAAATTCACCTGTATAGAAAATCAGCAAGTCATCTTTGGCAAACTGAGGATCTCCCTCTAAGCCAAGATAGCTTCTTGCTACATTGTCAAATTCGTTTATACTTACCGTACCGTTACCTGTTGGCAGCTGTTCAACCTTATAAGGAATAGAATCAGGAATCTGAAGCAAATCAACTATATCTTCCTCGCCTAAAGCCTCAAAGTATTTAAAACCATAATCTGTTTTATCGGTTATTCTTACATAGGCTACAGTTCCGTTATCGTCAATATCCTCTGTATAATCCTTTTCCCTCGGGTCCGTTCCGGTATAGAAACATACAATATCTCCGGCCTTTAGATCTCTTACTGCACTGTTCGCCATACATCCGGAAGTATACTGATTTACCGTGTTGTCATGTATTATAGGCATATCAAGAACTTCAACGGTTTCAACTATATTTCCCTGATCATCCAACATCATATAGTTCATACCATCGGTATCTTCTATAAAGATTACACTGTCTTTAAATTTAAGGTTGTCCACCTCTTCCTTATGAATGGTGAACGCAACCTTCTTATAGCGTGAATCCTTATCGGTGAAGGTCATGCCCTCTCCGAGAGTCATTTCATAAGAAGCACCGGGGGTAAATCCATCTTTTGCCTTTACAGTAAAAGTGCCGTCACCGTCATCTGTTACCGTAAGTTCAACGGGATCTGTATTGTCCTTAATGCTAAGGGTCAATGCTCCCTTAACCTGATCGGCTGTCATTCCGGACGCTGTAATGTCAAAAGACAAGTCCGGCTGCTGGTCAGTCAAAGCAAAGGAATCTATATACACTTCTTCCGTAGAACCCATAGCTTCATAGGTAGCTTTTACCGTTAAATCCTGTGTAATAGGGGTGGACTGGTAAAATGGTTCTCCCGTGGATTCAATTACCCAGCCTGTAAAGATATGACCCTGTTTTGCAGGAGACGGAATTACCTGCATCACTTCATATCCCCTGCCGACTTTAACCGGAGAAATTTCTCCGCCTCCGTCGGTATTAAATGTAATGGTACACAGATCATCTGTCAGCTGAATATTTCCTGCCAAATACTCTTTTACCAAGCTGACATCGTTATTGTCTATGGTTCCATCCTTGTTCACATCTGCATTTACGGAATTAAAACCCTCGGGAGTTTCTCCGTCGATGTGAGCTTCCATTGCGTATACGTCCTGTAGATCCACTTTGCCGCTTCCGTCTGCGTCACCAAGCAGAACTCCTGCTTCTGCAAAGGCGGTAGCCGTGCTCAGCGGAACTGCGGAGATTACCAGACACACTGATAAAATCCAGCTTAACAATCGCTTTTTCATGTTTTTGCCTCCTCTTTTTTGAAATTAGATTTAAACGTAAACCTATATGTACATTATAACATAAAAATATATAAAAATAGCGAACCTTACAAAATTGTAAGGTTCGCCGCATAATTTTTTTCAAATCCGCTCCAAAAAGTAACCGTCACCACGCTGAGACGATATTTCCAGACGTGCATTTTCATTTTTAAGCTTCTTTCTAAGCCGGGAAATCAAAGTCCACAACGCCCTGCTGCTGGCTTGTTCACCGACTCCCCATATCTCTCTGATTATTTCAGAAGTGGTTACCGCTTTGCCTTTGTTCTGCACCAAAAGCAGGAGCAAAGAAAACTCCTTCTGCGTTAAAAACATATCTTTGCCGTAAATATATCCGCACATGGAAAGTGTATCAAGCTTCAGGCAACCGTAACACACATATCTCCTAATATCGGACACACTTCGCAGTCTTGCTTTAATTTTTGCGGCAAGCACATCAAGGTCATAAGGCTTTGTAAGGTAATCGTCTCCTCCGGCACGAAGTCCCTCAATAATATCACAGTTGTCTCCCATTGCCGACAAAAACAAAATAGGTACATGGTACATTTCTTTTATATCTCTGCACAATTCAAGCCCGTTTCTGTCAGGGAGCATAATATCCAATATTACCAAATCAACCGGATTCCATTTCAAAATATCCATACATTGAGCCGCATTAACTGCTTTTAAAATTTCATAGCCACGCATTGTAAGCATTTCCGAATTAATTTTCATAATATGAGGATTATCCTCTACAAGCAATATTGTACTCAAAATTTATCCTCCTTTAAAACCGTGAATGAAAATACAGTTCCGTTTTCTCCTGTACTCTCAACCCATATATCTCCCCCGTGAATTTCCACAGCTTCTCTGCATATAGCAAGACCGAGTCCGCTGCTTCCGTCACAGCTGTAACCTTCTTCAAATATATAAGGAAGCTGTTCTTGTGCGATTCCTGTTCCCGTATCGCACACCTGAAACTTCACATACTTTTTGTCGTGTTCATCAATTGCTTTTACGGTTATTGTACCGTTAATCGTATGTTTATTGGCATTCACTATAAGATTTACAAATATCTGCAAAAGTGTTTCAAAATTTCCGTGGATATCAGAACACCCGTAACACTCTGTCACTACAGTATTATTATTTTTCATACATACAGGCGTGGCAATGGCAGTTACATTGTCCAAAAGCTCTTTTACTTCTATCCTTACAAAGTTAACTTCCCTTTTAATGCCGTAGGAATACTCCATAAGACGGGTTACCATATCAGCAAGTCTTTGGGCTTCCTGTTGTATGGTTTTAAGATTTTCAGGAGTTTCACTGTTTAAGGAGTTTGCCGCCAGCTGAATTCCTGTAAGCTGTGCATACCCTGAAATAACCGTAAGAGGTGTTCTAAGTTCATGGGCAACCTTGTGCAAAAAGTCTATATTTAAACGGTTCATTCGCTCCAGCATTTCGCTGCGGCTTCTGCTTTCCGCAAAAGCTATTTCCTTCTTTTGTGTCCTTATACTTATAGCAATAGCTATAATCAAAACAAAGCCGATTGTACCAAAAGCCGCAAATCCATAATGAGTAACCAATGAACTGCGTCCTGTTAAAAAAGCTTCATACAGCAAAGCAGAAAGCATCAGTAAAAATCCAAACAACGTCAGACCGTCTGCCAAATCCAGTCCTTTCTGTTTAATATAATGACGCACAACACCAAAAATAAGATATATCAGATACGGTATTGAGGCAAAATATGTAGCGGCGGATATTAAAGATAAAATATGTGTGGGCATAAGCATTATAAGCGTTGACGATACCAAAACTATCCCTAAATACACATATAAAGGCCAGTGCTTTGTGGCTTTCGGATATATGCTTTTAAGCACAAGAAGAACCGACCCGGGAAGAAGCATAACAATAAGAATGAAAATTCGGTATTTAATCGTCCATGAAAAATCAGGAGGAAGAAAATGAAGATTGTAAAAATTCTGATCCCTCAGTGCCATTAAAAGACAGCAGAAAGCAAGACAAATAAAATCTGTTTTCCTCTGTACCGCAGCACAAAGCAGGAAATAAAGCATAAGGAAAAGCAAACCTCCACTTATACTAAGGGATACCAAATCGTTTCCGGCTTTCATATTCTCCATATTCTGAGGAGTAGAAATAAACGTAGGCTGGATAAACCCTCCCTCACGGTGAACATAATTGGCGTAGTGATAGATTATTTCTATCTTTCCGTCTTCCCCTGAACATAAAGGAATTGTCATATACCCTACCTGTGGAATGTATTCCTCTTTATTGTCAGACACTTTTCCGTATGACGCAACAAGAGAACCGTTTACAAATACGTTTGTGCCGTAATCAACTGAAAAGCCGCAAATTGTATAATATTGATTAGGCTTTGCCGAAATCATCAAACGATAGGTTCCAAAATCTTGGTTATCCGCAATTGCACCGTCTGCCGTTGTTTCATCAATATTCCCTGACGCAAAATCCTCAGAAGTATAAAGCTTCCCCGGATAATAATCCCAATTATTAGGAATAGTAAATACTTCTTCAGACATATCAACATCGGTAATATCTAAAACTCCGGTTTCATGCGGAATTTCTCTGAATTCAGTCTGTCTGCGTATGAAAAAGCTTTGCAGTAAAATAATGGTAAAAACAACAGCAAAAATCGGCAAGATCCAAAATAATCCTTTGCGTTTTTTGTTATTCCCCATAATATTCACCCCTCATTACACTCTATTGCCGATTATATTATACTACAAAAATTCCCCATTTTGGCAAACCTTACAAAATTGTTAACTCAAAATTTTTTTCAGGTAAAATTACTGCTAATATCATTAATTTTTTTGCTGTTTTTAAATTTCAAATAAATTCTCACAACAAAAAAGGCAAGGATTTCTCCCTGCCATTTTTCATTTATTTACCGTTACATATTCTGTTTACTCGTTCTGTCATTACAAAAAGCAGCAGAACAAAAAGTGCCATATAGTAAGGATAAATTGCAATATTAATGTATTGTGCAATCAGTCCGAATACGGGCGGCATAAAAGTACTGCCGCAATAAGCACTTGCCATCTGTATTCCTACAACAGCCTGTGAGTTCTCTTTTCCGAAACGGTTTGGTGTAGAATGAATAACTGAAGGATACACAGGTGCTGCACCTAATCCGATAATTATCAATCCAACCAAAGCAGTAAAAGCTGTGTGTATCGGTAACGCCATAAGCACAACGCCGCAGGTTATTACAGCAATACCAATCCGTATCATATTTGTATCTCCTATTCTGTCAGCAACAAATCCTGACAAAAATCTTCCGGCTGTAATCCCCAAAAAGAACAGAGATGCAAAAGAAGCCGCTGTTTCAGTATCAACTCCGTGATATTCAACCAAATAACTGCTTGCCCAAAGTCCGGCAGTTGCTTCAAAAGCACAGTATCCGAAAAACGCAATAAGTATTGCCTTTACTCCTTTTATTTTCAGTGCGGAACCAATACCTACGGGTGCTCCTGTATCTTCAGATACAGAATTCTCTACGCTCTTTTTCCTCCAGATGGGAAGTGACAAAAACAATATTAAGGTAAGTATAATCTGAATACCTGAAATAATTCCGTAACCGCTTCTCCAACCGTAATTAGCTCCCACAGCCCAGCCCATAATATATGGACCAACCGAAGCACCTACACCCCAAAAACAATGGAGCCAGCTCATATGACGTGAGGCATAATTCAAAGCCACATAGTTATTAAGTGCGGCATCTACAGCTCCTGCACCAAGACCGTAAGGCACAGCAAAAAGACAGAGCATCCAAAATGCATTGCTTACGGAAAATCCAAACAATGCCGCAGCGGTAAGTAATACGCTGACTGCCGTCACAAGTCCTGTTCCAAGCTTTCTTGTCATTCTGTCGGATAGCAAGCTTGATACTATAGTTCCTCCGGAAATAATCATAGAAACTATTCCTGCATATGAAAGCGGTACGGAAAACTCGCCTACCATTAACGGCCATGCAGAACCCAGCAAAGAATCTGGAAGCCCTAAGCTGATAAACGCCACATAAATAAGCGGCAATAATAAAGAAACCATATTTTTTCCAACTCCAACCAAATTAAAAACTACAAATATTCTCCTCTGCCCGTTAATTAAGCGTCGGTTAATTCTTCATAAATTATTAAATCAAACCCGTCAAAGGCTGTTATTGTGATTTCATTGTTTAAGTCGTAAACTTCTGTGGGAATCGTTACCTCATAGCCGTTTTCTGTCATTATCATATCGTATACTTCTTCTCCAAAGGAAATCCAAACATACCCATAAAGCTTATCTGTATCCCAAAAAATTTCGGTTAGCTGTGTTCCTGATGTCTCATACAAAAATTCATTATTCAAATCCCATTGATATTGAGGTATTCCTGACTCCAACATTTCAGAAAGCTCCGGATTCATAACTAATTGTATTATATCTTCATAGGGAAAATAGATATTACTAAAAGTATATTCGGTTACTTCAAAAATCACACAATCAGGTTTAAAAACATTATAATAATAAGGAAAATTCAATACATTCTGATAATTATGAACATAGATATATTCTCCAAAGGCATTTTCAAAATATTTATATCCGTAATTATTCATATAGCTGCCCTGAAAAACCAACGCTTTCGGCGAACCTTCATCCAGCTTTTCCAAATTCTCGTAATAACCAAAGGTTTGATAAGCAGAATCCATTTCAATTTCGTTCCCGTACAAATAGGTTTTATCAACAATATTGCTTGTATCTATGCTTATATTCGGAACCAGTTCATTTATAGGGAATTGTGATACGGGCAGAGAGGTTTCCAGCTCCTCTGTAACGGTAAAGTCGTTAATATCATTTACATCAAGAACCGGAAAATCTTTTTGCAGTTCTTCCAGTACAGAGTTGGTACCGTAGTATGCACCCAAATCATTCCAATGGTTTGCGTCATACTTTTGATTAAACACCACTTCACCCTGTTCTGTTTTTTCTTTCAGAACCTCGGTGTTATCGATGTATCTCACTTCCCGTTCATCTAACGCCGCAAAAAACTCTTCCACCCAAGTACGGTCATAATTAATTCCCGACGGAATATACTCTGTCAAAACAGCAGGCTTTGCCGGATCAAATACAAATATAAATGGTATATCTCTTTCATCGCAAAAGTCCTGTATTCTCTTTATCATATCAGCAAATGCCACATGATAAGTGGTAAACTGGTCCGATGAAACAGACAGTCCCTGACCGAACACATAACCGTCTGTACCGTACTGATAGTTTGGATGCACCATTTTTCCGAAAATCTTGTCATTAAGCACAGTATATGCCAAAATCATTTCATCTCTCAACCCGATTCGGTCATTAACATAGTTTTCAATATTTTCGCTTAAAATATTTTCACCATTTAACGAAGCTTGAGAGAAAGGATTTTCAGTCAGCATTCTGTTGTCTATTGCCGAAGAAGCATTAGGCTGAAAATTAAACGTCAAAATCGGTACAACTATAATCAGTGAAAAAAGAAATACTGTTAAAAGCTTTATAATTTTCATTAAAATCTCCCCATGCTTCTTTAGTATTGAAAGTAAATAAACGGACTGTAGGTAGAATTAACCATAAACAAAATCGCTGTTACAAAAACAGTCAACAAAAGCAATTCCTGCACAAGATAGCCAGCTTTTGTTGCAATAATCTTGTCTTTCAAAGCAATCAGCTTAGGAGAACCAAGCAGAGTAGAACCAGCTATACCGATAATCACAAATACGATTATTTGTAAGTCATAATAATATTCCCATGTAAAGGAAATATTTTCAAAGGTTATATTTCCGAAAATTATGCCGAAAAGCGTCGATATATCCTCAAGCTTTTCATATCTGAAAAGCTGCCAAAACAGCATGACCACAAGCATTGTAAAAATATATTTAACTGTAGATGGAGTCTTAACATAATATTTCTTTTTCTGAACTACACGTTCAACAACCGCAAATATGCCGTTAATCATTCCCCAAATAATATAATTCCAGCCTGCTCCGTGCCAGATTCCCGTTAAAGCAAAAATAACCGCCAAATTTCTCAGGGTTTTTCCCTGACCCTTACGGCTTCCGCCCAAAGGAAAATAAATATATTCTCTAAACCATGAACCCAAGGATATATGCCATCTTCTCCAAAATTCCGTTATTGATTTAGAGCGGTAAGGAAAATTAAAGTTCTCTTTAAAATCAAAACCAAAGAGCTTTGATATACCGATTGCAATATCGGAATATCCAGCAAAATCATAGTAAATTTGAAGCATATACAAAATCAAAGTACCTGCTGCGGTAATCCGGTCAATTCCGCTTAAGGGAATTTTTGACAAACAAGCACCGAAAGAATCCGCCAAAATAATTTTTTTACCAAAGCCGATCATAATTCGGTTAAGTCCGTCCACAGCATCGTCCAATGAAACAACACGCGTTTTTATTTGTCCCTGAAAATCTTTCCACAAAACGATAGGGCCTGAAATAATCTTAGGAAAAAATGACAAATACAGCAGGCAGTCAATAAAGCTGCCCGTTGAAGCGTCCCAGCGGTATATATCCGTCAAATAGGAGATTGCCGAAAATGTAATAAAAGATATTCCCAATGGGGCAATTATAGATTTATAAGGGACGCTGTCACCGAATAAACCGTTCCAGCAATCTATCAAAAAGTTTGAGTAATTGCAGTAAACAAGAACGCCTGTTATTAATATAACCGCAGTAACAAATGGTATAATGCAAAGAAATACTCGTTTTTTTACAGTACCCCCATTGTCATCTGACTGACGAATCAAATTAACACTATATCCTTTTTCCTTAATGTAACTAATAATCAAAGCCGATAAATATACCGCTAATATATAGAACAGCAAACGAAAAATATTGTCGAAGCACGTCCACATATAAAAGCCAAGACTGAAAATAATCAAAAGAATATCCCTTACACGCAGTTTATCAAGGAATCCTTTTATTATTTTCAGTCCGGATATTTTATCAACTATGATATAGCTTAACAGGCACACAGGAAAAAATACAAATAAAAACACTTGTGTTGTAAAGCCCAATCCTACTCCTCATTTCATAGCTGAATTATATAATGCTTATTCCCATTCTTTTACAATATTCTCCCACGCCCTATTTTCAGTTCGTTTTCCTATCATTTCAGGCGTTTTTGAGAGCATTTTTCTATGTCGTATTTTATTTATCGTCCCTCGTGTTGCAAAAAGTGTTGCAATTACTGCAAAGAAATGATACCACACGGTTATGAGGTTAGGTGTGTAGAAATCGTTAAATCATTATAAACAAAAAGTCCGGTTTCGTCAACCGGACTTCATTGTCAGATAGCGCTTTTGATATACAGATTATCAATGATTCCTGCAATCAATTTTACATTTGCCATCAGCTCATCATCTACCGTTCCTCCGTTTTCAATTCGCTGTAATTCAGCCAACACCTCATTGAGTTTATCATAAACGGCTCTATGGACTTTACAGTTGCCTTTCACATAAATAGTTCGGTCAAGCAACTTGGATGTAATGTAATCCTGCTTTGTCATTCCTGAAAGCTCTACAACAGTGTTGATCTGTTTGTCCTCTTCTGAAGAAACACGAAAAGCTATTGTTTTATCTCGAAACCTATTATGAGTATCACAATTTTTAGCTGACATATTTTTACCTCCTTCTGAGACTGTCAAGGTCATTGGCAATCGTCTTTTGGACTTCATCAAACAGATGTCCGTAAATATCCTGCGTCGTTTTAATGGATTTGTGTCCTATCCGTTTTGACACTTCAAAAATATCATATTTCTTGCTTATAAGAAGGGATACATGCGAATGCCTTAACCCGTGTACGGTAATACGCCTCAATCCTGCTTCTTCAGACAGCTTGTGAAAACGATGTGTAGGAATCTCACCTCTGCCGGGTACTCCGCCAGCTCCGTAGAGAAGTATCATTATCATTCTGACTGTCATTGCCGTTTCAGTAGCAAGCTGAATTTCAGGTCGGGGATTCTCGCTCGTTCTCCGTATATACAATGGAAAAGTCACGGCGTACCCACCTGCGGGCTATTCATCAGAACTAATGTCCTTAGCGCCTGTCTATTCAATTTTCAAGGTACTGTGAAGGGGAAAATCCCTTATCCGAAATTTAGTCCCTTCACTTATTCCCACTGGGAGAGGGCAAATGCACACCCTAAATCTCAAAAAAATTTGAAAAAATTTTTTTGACCTTGAAAATCGCTCCTGAAACGACAAAAAAGCCGCCTGCTTCTCCGTAAAGAAACAAGCGGCATAACTGCGGTTTTATTTATTAGATGTATTAGACGGTAATCTTTTTCTTTCGTGCTTTTGTAAACTTGATAAGGACATCATCTACTGCGTCCGTATATCTGCCTTGCGCTATGAGATTGTTTTTGAGAGTAACAAGGGACTGTATGACCTGAGAGTATTCCTGCTCATCTAAATAGATATGGTAGTCTTTCCGTTTCATCTGTCGCACCTCCTGCCTAAGCTTACTATATAAGATTGCAATTTGCTTAACAAGTATGCAAAAGCGTCCGAAAGCGTTATACGACAGACGAAAAAAGGACTCTGACATTTTTCCATCAGAGTCCTTTCATTACTCATTGCTCAGTTTTACCACAAAGCCACTTATAACTATTTCATCTGTTGCAAAACTTTTTTGTGCGTGATGTGTTGCAAAAGTGTTGCA
>CALWIW010000023.1 GCA_944380855.1 uncultured Clostridia bacterium
GAAAAAGAAAATCTCAAGACGTGGACTGAGGTGCTGTTTGAGGCTGTTGAAAAAGGTGAAAGTATATCGCCCGAATGGTATACCGAAGAAAGCTATTTACCCCTTAAACAAGCAGTTGAAAAGGGAAGAGAAGCGGTAAATCTCGGTAATGTTACAAAGGAAACCGCAAATCAGATAATCAGTGAAATAGAAACCGCAATGGGATTGCTTTACAGCATTAAAGATGAATATAGATTTGAAATTTCCGAAGCAAAAAAGAAATATAATCTTATGTATGAGAAAAATTACCTTGAGGCTTTTAAAACTGAGATTGAGAGAATAGAAAATGAGTTTTCTGACGATATATCGGCCGATGATTTAAGAAAACTTATAAATGAAATAAAAGAAGCGTATAAGCTTTTGGTTAATGTTTTAGGTGATGTAAACGGCGACGGACAAATTACAATACTGGACGCTACAGACGTTCAGATATATGTAATCGGTATTAATGATGATATCTTATATGATTGTTCCGATGTTAATTTTGACGGGGGTGTTTCTGTCTTAGACGCAACTACCATTCAATTGTTTGTTGCAGGAATTATTGATGAGTTTGAAAAAGTTCCTCAGCTTCCGGATTATGATAAAGAATGGAATTTAGTTTTGGTAAATTACAAATACCCTATAAAATCCGGATATGTGCCTGAAATGAGAGTTGTAGACGGAAGAAGCATATTCACTTTTGATACAAGAGCCGCTGACGCTTTGGAGAAAATGCTTAAAGATTGCAGAGCGGAAGGGCTTGACCCGTTGATTTGTTCCGCATACCGCACGCAGGAATTACAGGAACAACTGTTTTCAAATCAGGTTAATTCATATACTTATCAGGGCTACAGCTATGAAGAGGCTGTAGAGCTTGCGAAAAAATCGGTGGCATATCCCGGAACAAGCGAACATCAGCTTGGTTTAGCAGTAGATATTGTATCGCTCCATTATCAAATTTTGGACGAAGGTCAGCTTAAAACAGCAGAACAGCAGTGGCTGATGAAGAATTGTTGGAAATACGGCTTTATTTTAAGATATCCATCAGAAAAAACTGCTATTACCGGAGTAATTTTTGAGCCATGGCATTATAGATATGTAGGTGTTGAGGCGGCAAAGGAAATTACGGAGAAAGGTATAACCCTTGAAGAATACTTAGGCTTTGTATAATTGATTTAAAGCTCTGATAAACAGTAAAATAAAAACCGCCGTTTCATACGGCGGTTAAAATTTGTAAAATTCATTATTGAGAATCTTTAGCTGCAAAATTTTCAATTTCTTTTTTAAAGTCTTCCGTGATATCTCCTTTGGCACAAAGAGAAATTTCACCGGAAAACTCACTTTTTAAAACACCCATGGAAATAACTCCCATAATTGAATGAGCGTCTATAACGTATTCGTCCTTTGTAAGCTTTATGTCCAAGCCTTTGTATTTATTTGCTAAATTAACAATAGCCTTAGCATCATCCAGATTTTTGATTGTAATATTCCTCGTATACAACTTTACTACCTCCAAGAAATCGAAATCCCATATATATTAACACTTATTTATCGAATAATCAAGATTTTTGAAAAAATTCTTTTGATTTTCTGAAAAATATCTGATATACTATCCGCTGAAACAGTATTGTTTTTATTTTAGTATATTCCTGTTTTTATGGTATTAATAAAAAATAGAAAAGGTGATAATTTGAATTTTAATGTTATTACTCTGGGCTGCAAAGTAAATCAGTACGAATCCCAAGTTATGAGGGAAAATCTGATACAGGCAGGCTTTATGTCCTCAGAAGAAAAAGAAACAGCTGATATAACGGTAATTAATTCCTGTACAGTTACATCGGTAAGCGACAGTAAAAATAAAAAGCTTATAAGAAGAATCCGAAGAGAAAATCCACAAGGTATAATTGTGCTTACAGGCTGTATGCCGCAGGCGTTTCCTGAGGATACCTCATTGTTTGAGGGATGCGATATTGTTCTGGGAAATGCGTCAAGAAAGATGCTTGTCCCTGCTGTTTTAAATTTTCTTTCAGACAGACGGCAAATTATAGATATTACAATGCATCAAAATTCCGGAGAAGCCTTTGAAGAAATGGCAATTTCTGATTTTGACGAGCGAACAAGGGCTTTTGTAAAGATTGAAGACGGCTGCAACAGGTTTTGTTCCTATTGTATCATACCTTATGCAAGAGGCAGAGTGAGATCTAAGAAATTGTCTCAGCTTAAAGAAGAGATAGAAACTCTTGCGGAAAAGGGATATAAAGAAGTTGTTTTGGTGGGAATAAATCTGTGTGCATTCGGTCAGGATACAGGGAATTCCCTGTGCGACGCTGTAGATGTTGCCTGTGGGGTTGATGGTATTGAAAGAGTAAGGCTTGGCTCTATTGAGCCTGAAAAAATGGACAGAGAAACTATCTCCCGACTGGCTTCACAGAAAAAGTTTTGTCCCCAGTTTCATCTTTCACTTCAAAGCGGATGTGATGAAACATTAAAGCGAATGAACAGACACTATACTTCTAAGGAGTATATGGAAATCGTAAATAACCTTTCAAAAGCATTTGATAATCCTGCTTTTACTACCGATGTGATGGTTGGGTTTGCAGGCGAAACGGAAGAAGAGTTTAAAAAATCCCTTGAGTTTGTAAAGTCCGTAGGATTTTCAAAGGTTCATGTGTTTTCATATTCAAGACGTAAGGGAACTGTAGCTGATAAAATGCCCAATCAGGTGTCTGCTCAGGACAAAGACAGAAGAAGTAAAATAATGATTGAGGAAACAGATAAAAGCCGCCTCGACTTTCTGGCTTCACAGGTGGGAAAGACCGAGCCTGTTTTAATAGAAACCATACGACGTGACGGCTTTCTTGAGGGGTATACAAAGAATTATACCCATGTGAAGATAAAAATAAACAAAGATGAAGCAGGTGACTTTAAAAATATCTGCGGTACTTTTTCAAATGTATACATAAGCGGATATGAAAAGGACAGTTGTTTGGGAGAATTAATTTAAGTATAACATTTATCCTTATGAATTTAAAAGCTTCCGCATATTTTCCATTTCCTCAGCGGCTGTTTCACTTACAAGTGAATTATAGCTGTAAAGGATAAAGCCTTTAATTCCGGCTTCTCTGATTATTTCTATTTGCCTTTGAATGATGTTATTTCTGTCAAGCCAGGTTCCGGAATCTGCATCGGTTCCGGCTTTGTATCCTGCAAGGCCAATGTATAGCTCTACGCCGGGTGCAAAATCAATTTCGGTCCAGTCCTGCAAAGCGTCTTCAAAGGTAAGCGGCGGATTATCAAGGCTGAAGTAAAGCTGAGGACAAATATAATCGGCGTATCCTTCTGTGGTGCACCATGTGATTACATCTGCGGAAAGACTTTTGTTGTTGCTTATATTTCCTTGAGGGGATATTCCGAAAACGGCAGTATCGCTGGTTTCGTGGACTGTTTTGTAAACCTCACGGAGCATATTGTTAACGTTTTCAACTCTCCAGTCTTCAAGTGAAAGAGGTTCTTTTCCGTTATTTGTTTGCTGTGTATAATACTCATTATATACTTCCGAGTCAAAGCTTTTATCCTGAGTGGGGTAGAAGTAGTCGTCAAACTGAATGCCGTCAACGGGATATTTTTCAAGTATTTCCCTTACGCCATCGCATATAAGCTGTGTAACTTCCGGAAATGCCGGATTAAAGAATATACCCGTGTCTGTAACCACTCCTAAGTTTTTGTTTTTCATGTACGGGTTATCCTCGCTTAAAGGGTCGGGAAAATCTGTTGTTTTTATTCTGTATGGATTAATCCACGCTTCTATTCTCAGATTGTATTCGTGTGATTTTTTACACATATATTCAAGCGGGTCAAAGGTAAGGTCGGCTCCCTGAGTTTTGAAAATTACGTGTGAAGTTGGAAAATAGTCCGAATCATACAATGCGTCGGCAAAAGGTCTGACCTGGACCACAAGGGTGTTAAATCCGCTTGAAACTGCATTATCCACTATGGTGTCAAACTTTTGTTCAAATGCTTCTTGTGAATAATCAGTACCGCTCATATTTAAATCTATGTAGCTTACCCAAAGTCCTCTGACTTCCTGAGGCATTTCAGGCGATGAACTGCTGCTGTTATCAATATCTGTGCTGTCATGGCTTGACGGTGAATTGTTTTCATTGTTGGGAAGCTTCATGTTTTCTCCGAACAATT
The DNA here is from genome assembly GCA_944380855.1 of uncultured Clostridia bacterium. Classification (GTDB taxonomy): domain Bacteria; phylum Bacillota; class Clostridia; order Oscillospirales; family Acutalibacteraceae; genus Limousia. The sequence continues at coordinate 4,216 of CALWIW010000023.1, forward strand.
CGGTAAGCTTGGTACTTGCACCGGCGATAATAACGGCAGCGGCAACGAGGATTAAAGAGATTATTTTAAGTCTGTTTGTGGATTTCATTGTGCAGCACTTCCTGTGGAGATGAATTTTATGGATTTGTTTTTGAAGATTTTTATTGTATATCTTATTGCAGTCAATTTGGTTGCAATAATTATTACTGTTAAGGATAAGTTAGCATCAGTAAAGCATAAAAGAAGAACACCGGAAAAAACTTTACTGCTTGTATCTGCGATTGGCGGCAGCGTGGGAATGTATGCTGCAATGAGGATAATACGCCATAAAACACTTCATGATAAGTTTATGATTGGCATACCTGTGATATTTTTGATTCAATGTGTATTGGTGTTTTTACTTTTAAAATATGTGTTTGTTTTGTTTTAAGGAAGGTCAGTTTTAAATGGAGGAAAATTGTAATTATAAAATAACTTCTGATATATACGATAGTGACAATACTGACGGAAAGATAAGCTTTCTCGTAGGCGAGGAGAACAGCGGTCAGCTTTTAAAGACATTTTTAAGATGTGAATGCGGCGTTTCTGCAAGAACCTTTACAAAGCTTAAAAAAATCCCTCTTGGGATAACAAGAAAGGGTCAGCTAATTAAAGCAAACGACAAGGTTTTTTCAGGTGATGAAATAGTTCTTAAACAAGTAAGAGAGGATAATGAAATACTTCCGGTTTGCGGAGATATTGATATTGTTTATGAGGACAGTTATATCATAATTATAAATAAACCTGCCCATATGCCTGTGCATCCCACTAAAATACATCAGGAAAACACTCTTGCAAATTATTTAAGATACTACAGTCTGAATAAAGGTGAAGATTTTACTTTCAGAGCGGTAAACAGAATTGATAAGGATACATCCGGACTTGTTTTAATCGCAAAGGACAGACATTGTGCCGGCCTATTGCAGAAACAGAATATTTATAAGGAGTATTTCGCACTGTGTCAGGGTATTCTACCTGAAAGCGGAACAATAGATAAACCTATAAAAAAATCCGAAAACAGCACCATGCTTAGAATAATTTCAGAAGACGGAGATCAAGCTGTAACTCATTTTAAGAGAATATGCAATGATGAAAGCTGTTCTCTTGTTAAACTGCGGCTTGAAACCGGAAGAACACATCAAATCAGATGTCATATGAGCAGTATCGGATTTCCTCTTGAGGGGGACGACTTATACGGCGGAAACCGTAAAAAGATTTCACGTCAGGCACTTCACTGTGGAAGAATGAGGTTTTCTCACCCGATATCGAGAGAAAGTATGGAGTTTAACTGCAAAGTACCGGCAGATATGGAAAAAATAATTTCACTGATGAATTTATATGAAATAAATATTGAAAACATGACATTTTTGTGATATGATAACTTTTAGTTAATATTATTTATATTATCATTTAGCAATGAGAGAAGGTATTATAATGCAGGAAATTAAAATTGAACTTACTAAAAATCCAAAGGCTAAGCCTCAGGACGAGTCAAAGCTTGGATTTGGTCAGATATTCACCGATCATATGTTCCTTATGAACTATGATGAGGGAGAGGGCTGGCATAATCCGAGAATTGTACCTTTTGGTCCTATTGAACTCAGTCCGGCGGCAATGTGTCTGCACTACGGACAGGAAGTTTTCGAGGGAATGAAAGCATACAGAGGTGCAAACGGCAAGCCTTTGCTGTTCCGTCCTGAAAAAAATATGGCAAGACTTAACCTTTCAAATGACAGACTTTGTATTCCTCTTATAGATGAGGAATTTTGTGTAGAAGCAATTAAGGCTCTTGTAAAGGTTGATGAAGAGTGGATTCCGAAATCAGAGGGAACTTCCCTTTACATAAGACCGTTTATTTTTGCTGTTGACCCTCATGTTGGTGTTCATCCCGCTCATCACCTTGTTTTCTGCGTAATTTGTTCACCTGTTGGTGCTTATTATCCGGAGGGACTTAATCCTGTAAAGATTTATGTTGAGCAAAAATATGTTCGTGCTGTAAGAGGAGGTATGGGCTTTACTAAAACAGCAGGAAACTATGCGGCTTCCCTGAAAGCTCAGGACGAGGCACAGAAGCAGAATTATACTCAGGTTCTCTGGCTTGACGGTGTTGAAAGAAAGTATATTGAAGAAGTAGGAACAATGAACGTATTCTTTGTTATCGGCGATGAAATTGTAACTCCTGCTCTTCAGGGTTCTATTTTAGGCGGTATTACAAGACTCAGTACAATAGAACTGCTTCGCAGCTGGGGATACAAAGTATCTGAACGTCAGCTGTCCATTGAAGAAGTTTCAAAGGCTTATGACGAGGGCAAACTTGTTGAAAGCTTCGGTACAGGAACTGCCGCTGTTATCTCTCCGATAGGTGAGCTTAAGTGGGGCGATAAGATTATGACAATAAACAACGGTGAGATCGGTGAGATATCTCAGAAGCTCTATGATAATCTTACAGGTATTCAGTGGGGCAAAATTGAAGATAAATTCGGCTGGGTAGTTGAAGTTGAATAATATTTCTTATTGTCATTATGTAAGTGAATAAAGGTCTATGGCGGCAGGATCATATAGTCTGTGGTCCGGCCGCCATGTTTTGTTGTTAGGAGAGAATATGAGCGGAGAAAAAAGCGGAAAAAGATTTAGATGGCTTAAATATGTGTTTTTATTGATTTTGATTATAGGGACAGTGTTTACATATCTCTATTTTACTGGATTTTTCAGTGACCCTGCAATTTCGGAAGATGTTTATTACGTAAGCAGGGGAGAAACAATAAAAGTGGAATTATCGGGAGCAAAAGGAAGTTCCCTGTCGTCAGAGGACGAGTCTGTTGCAAAAATATATTCTGACGGTACTTTGGAAGCTGTTGGCGACGGTACAACAGTAATTACAATTAAAAATGCTTATAATAAGAGCGACAGGGCAAAAGTTGTTGTTGTGGCTCCTCCTGACTCACTGACGCTTACAGCAGAGAGTGTTTCTATATCCACAGGAGATACCATGATGATATCATTTGACGACGGAGTAGAAGAAATAGAACATAGCATTGTTTATGAGTCTTTAAACCCGGAAATAGCAGAGGTAAACTCAGAAACAGGCGAGGTTAAAGGTATTTCATCAGGTAAGGCTGAGATAAAAGGAACTCTTTACAACGGAGTGGAAGAAGTTATTTCTGTTTATGTTGATGTCACCCCTGAAGATTTCAGAATTGAAAACGGAGATACCTCTGATGATTCAGACGGGCATAATGTAGTTTTAATTGAGGGTGAATCAATCACGCTTCCTACTTCTGAAGAAAATATTAAGCACTTAACATTTGAGTCTTCGGATAGCTCAGTAATTACGGTAGGAGAGGACGGTACTTTGACTGCCGTAGGTATAGGCACTGCCACAATTAATGTTACAAGGTACAACGAGTCAGATAGCTGTGTCGTTGAAGTTACGGAAATGCCCTCATCTGTTCTTGTGGATATGCCACAAATATGTCAAAAACCCGACTATTATTATGCCTGCGAAAGCGTCAGTGCCGTTATGCTTTTGCAGGGTATGGGATATGACATAACTCCCAATACATTTATTGATGATTATTTAACTATCAGATATATGACGTATACAGAGCAGGGTCTTTGTGGAGCAGATATGAATTCCGCCTTTATTAACAATCCATATGACTCCTCCGGATACGGTTGTTTCAGTCCGGTTATTGCTAAATCCATAAATAAGTATTTCAGAGATATAGGTGAAACAGAAAATAAAGCTATTTATGAAAAAGATGTTGAGCTTTCTTATGTAATAAAAAAATATCTTGCAAAAGAACAGCCTGTGCTCCTTTGGGCAACAACGTATATGGTTAACTCATATCCAACGGATTCGTGGATTATTGACTATGTAGACGAGAACGCAGAATATGAGATAGGTGATGTTTTTACATTCCCGTATAACGAACATTGTCTTCTTCTTGTGGGCTATGACGATTACTATTACTATTTTAACGATCCTCTTTACGGAGCCTTGATAAAGTATGATAAAAGTTTGGTTGAAACAAGATATGAACAGATGGGAAAACAAATTGTAGCTGTTGTTCCGGCATAACTTTTTGTGTTTTTTATATGAAATAACCTTATAATTATTGAAAAACTCAACATAAAATGTTACAATTAACATAAATGATTTGATTTGTGTTACGGAGGTAATTTATGAAAAGAACATTAACTTTTCTCGTTATACTGGCTATGTGTTTTTCTTTTTCCGGATGTGTTTCATCAGACCTTAATGCAACTGAAACCGGCGTAGAATCTGATATGGATTTGAATTTGATTGTTTACAGAGATTTGCCGGAAGAGGATAATCTTTATAATATCGAAAGGCTTACTATTACTTATTCGTGGATAGACGGATATGTTGAAGAAATAGTTATGCAGTATGATTGTGCAACCGAGGAGGACGCACAGGGAGCCTATGACTCCTTGCTGGAGGACTACGGCGACAGTTTGAAAATTGACGGAAAACGAGTTACCTATAATGAGGATACCGCCGTATGGAAGTATACAAAATATGAAGAAGTAAGAAATAATTATATTTCCAAACGCTGGAATATTATAGACGATGAAAAGTATATTATGGCTATGTCTACAACAGAAGCCACAGAAGCATCAGATGTAACGCAGTAGCATAAAAATTAACGCCTTTTTCGGATTTGACGAAAGAGGCGTTTTTGTATTATTTGACTTTTATTCTTGATTTTCTGTTTACTCCTTTTATTCCTCCCAAAGCACCGAAAATCAGCAGTACCCCGAAAGAAATTAAGGTTCTGAAGGTTACCTCCTCGCAGCCTGAAATAAGTCCGCCGGTTATCACAATCAGAAATAATATTCCCCCGACAACGGCTCCGCAGATAATTCCCTTTTCTTTTTTTATTCTTGCCGCTATGTAACCGCCCGAAAATGCAGAAATAATATCTGCAGCAATTACAATGCCTAAAATCATTTCCTGAGAGAAAATTTTTGACGATGATAAAAGAAGTGCAGATAAAGCAATAATAATAATATTAATTATTGCTGCCGCCATAACTCCGAAAATATACGGACGAACTAAGGAAATGATATTCTTGAGTGATATAGTATAGCTATGCAAAAAAACACCTCCGTAAAATATATCTTAATAGATATATATTCGGAGGTGTGGTTTTTAATATTATTTTTATGAAATATGTTCAGGTAAAAATTAAAAGAAAAATTATTTCTTTTCTTCTTTCTTCTCATCTTTCTTTTCTTTTTTACCAAAAAATCTTGATTTTTTCTCTTTTGTTTCCGGAACTTCTTTTTCGGTATCAACAGTAGAAATGCACCAACGCTTTAATTTCATCTTAACTCTGTCGGAGCCTGTCTCGATGATAATTGCGTCTTCGTCATCTCTGATAGCTACAACACGTCCCATAATACCGCCGATAGTTGTAATCTCGTCGCCTATGTCAAGGTTTTCTCTCATTTTCTGCTCTTGCTTTTGTCTTTTTGACTTTGGTCTGATAAGGAAAAGATAAAGCAATGCAAAAACTGCGGCGTAAATAATAATAATCATGAAAACTGAACCGCCGTCAGTACCGGTAGGAGCTGCTGCCGCAGCGTCAAATAAATTTACGTTCATAGTTCTTAATCCACCCTTTCGTGATATACCACACAATTATAACAGAGATTTTATATATGTGCAATACAAATAAAGAAATTTGTAAAAAAAATTGTTAAGTAATTCTGCAATCAAATTCGTTTTCCGAGTATATCTCTGTAGTGTCTGTAATAAGCTTCAAATTCACCCTGATCAAGTGCTGTTCTTATTTCTTCCATGAGATTATTATAGAAATACAGATTGTGCATAACTGCAAGTCTCATTCCCAGCATTTCACCGCTTTTCATAAGATGTCTGATATATGCTCTGCTGAAATTTCTGCAAACAGGGCAATCGCACTGACTGTCGATATGGCTGTCGTCAAGCTCGTACTTGGCGTTAGAGATATTTATAATACCTGATTTTGTGAAAAGATGACCGTGGCGTGCGTTTCTTGAAGGCATTACACAGTCGAATAAGTCCACTCCTATGTAAACGGCTTCCAAAATGTTTACGGGAGTTCCGACACCCATAAGATATCTTATTTTATTTTTCGGTGCATAAGGTTCAACCGCCTCAATTATTTCGTACATAACCTCGGCAGGCTCTCCCACGGCAAGCCCTCCGATTGCATAACCGTCAAGGTCAAGCTCTGCAATGGTTTTCATGTGGTCAATTCTCAGGTCTTTATATGTGCTTCCCTGATTTATTCCGAAAAGCATTTGCTCTTTGTTGATTGTATCCTCAAGACTGTTGAGTCTTGCCATTTCCTTTTTACATCTTTCAAGCCAGCGAACCGTTCTTTCAATGGACTTTTTAGTATAGTCATAAGGAGCCGGATTTTCAATACATTCATCGAAAGCCATAGCAATGGTAGAGCCTAAATTAGACTGAATCTGCATACTTTCTTCGGGTCCCATAAAGATTTTTCTTCCGTCAATATGTGATGAAAAATAAACGCCCTCTTCTTTGATATTTCTAAGTTTGGCAAGGGAAAAAACCTGAAATCCGCCGCTGTCCGTAAGAATAGGTCCCTCCCAGCGGGTAAACTTGTGCAGTCCGCCAAGCTGTTTTACTACCTTGTCTCCGGGTCTTAGGTGCAGATGATAAGTATTGCATAGCTGTACCTGACATTTTATATCTTTAAGGTCAAGGGCAGAGACAGCTCCTTTTATTGCTCCGCAGGTTGCTACATTCATAAAAGCAGGAGTTTGTATTGTTCCGTGAGGTGTTGAAAACTCTGCACGTCTTGCGTTGCCCTCAGTCTTTAAAAGTTTATACATAATTTATTTTACCTTTCCTGAGAAAATTTTAAATAATAAGCATGGCGTCGCCAAAGGAGAAAAACCTGTATTTTTTTTCTACAGCCTCTTTGTAAGCCGCCATAACATTTTCATAACCTGCGAAAGCTGATACCAGCATAATTAAGGTGCTTTCCGGAAGATGAAAATTAGTGATAAGTCCGTCCAAAACTTTAAATTCATATCCGGGATAGATAAAAATACTTGTCCAGCCGTCGCTTTCTTCGATTTTTCCGTTGTTGAATGTTGCAACGCTTTCCAATGTGCGGCAGGAGGTTGTGCCTACGGCAATTACCCTGCCTCCGTTTTTCTTGGTTTCATTAATAAGTTCTGCTGTTTCTTTCGGCAGATGATAATGCTCGCTGTGCATCTTGTGTTCGGTGATATTTTCAGCCTTAACCGGTCTGAATGTGCCGAGACCTACATGAAGAGTAACATAGCCGATTTTAATACCGCTGTCCTCTATTTTTTTGAGAAGCTCTTTTGTGAAATGAAGTCCGGCAGTGGGAGCGGCGGCTGAGCCTAATTCGTGACTGTAAACAGTTTGATATCTTTCCTTGTCTTTAAGTTCCGCCGTAATATAGGGTGGAAGCGGCATATTTCCAAGTTCCTCAAGAACAGTGTAGAAATTTCTTTCACAGGTAAAATCGATTATTCTGTTTCCGTCCTCTAAGACCTCAGAAATTTTTCCTTCCAGTACGCCGGGTGAAAAAATAAACTCAGAACCTGCTTTTGCCTTTCTTCCGGGTTTTACAAGGGTTTCCCATCTGTTGTTGCCTATACATCTCAGCAGAAGGAATTCCACATGAGCACCGGTATCCTTTTTTGTTCCGAAAATTCGTGCCGGCAATACCCTTGAATCATTTAGAATAAGACAGTCGCCGGGTTTAAGATAATTCAAAATATCGTAAAAATGAGCGTGGCTTGTGGCACCTGTCGATTTGTCAAGAACAAGCATAGAGGAGTGGTCTCTGGGTTCAATAGGAGTTTGAGCAATTAATTCCGGAGGAAGCTCGTAAAAATAATCGCTGGTTTTATTTTTTAAGGTCATATATAATCCCTTTCCTTAAAATAGTTTTGTGTATATTCAATTGATTCTTATATGAATAATTTAGCTAAAATTAGCTTATTTTTGACTTGTAAAATACACTTTTCTGTAAATAATCAATTGACAACGTTCCTTAACCTGTGGTATATTATACTAAGTATAAACGGTTGAAGGGGTTGGCAGTTTTTCACTGCACTTCATATAATATAATATTATAGAAAAAATAACAACCGCTTTTTCAATTTTTTTATTTTGGAGGCAGTTATGAAAAAATATAAAGTAGGCATTATCGGTGCAACAGGAATGGTAGGACAGAGATTTGCAACTCTTTTGGAAAATCACCCTTGGTTCGAGGTTACTGCATTGGCTGCAAGCAGCAGAAGTGCAGGAAAAACATATAAGGAATGTGTAGAGGAAAGATGGGCAATGAAGACACCTCTTCCTGCTTCTATGGCTGATATGGTTGTTATGGACGCCGCTGAAGTTGAGAAGGTAGCTTCACTTGTTGATTTTGTTTTCTGTGCAGTAGATATGAAAAAGGATGAAATCAGAGCTTTGGAAGAGGCTTACGCAAAGGCTGAATGTCCTGTTATGTCCAATAACTCGGCTCACAGAGGCACTGCCGATGTTCCTATGATTATTCCTGAAATCAATGCTGACCATGCAAGGATTATTGAGTCACAGAGAAAGAGACTGGGCACAAAGAAAGGCTTTGTGGCTGTTAAGTCAAACTGCTCTCTTCAGAGCTATGTTCCTGCAATTCACCCTCTTAAAGAGCTTGGTGTAGATAAGGTTCTTGCCTGCACATATCAGGCAATTTCCGGTGCCGGAAAAACCTTTGAGCGTTGGCCTGAAATGGTTGATAATCTTATTCCTTACATCGGCGGAGAAGAAGAGAAGTCAGAACAGGAGCCTTTGAAAATTTGGGGACATATCGAGGGCAATAAAATTGTTAACTGCGACGATATTGCTATCACTGCTCAGTGTCTGCGTGTTCCTGTATCCGACGGTCACACAGCAGCAGTATTTATGTCATTTAAAGACGGTGTAAAGAAGCCTTCTGTTGAAGAAATTATTAACATATGGGAAAGCTATAAAGGCAGAGCACAGGAACTTGAGCTTCCGAGTGCACCGAAGCAGTTCCTGCACTACTTCACAGAGCCTGACCGTCCTCAGATTAAGAGCGAGAGAAACCTGGAAAACGGTATGGCTGTTTCTATCGGAAGACTCAGACCTGATACACAGTACGATTACAAATTTGTTTGTATGTCCCATAATACTTTGAGAGGTGCTGCAGGCGGAGCTGTTTTAATGGCAGAGCTTCTCTGTGCAGAGGGATATTTGGACGATTGATTTAATTAATCGTAAATTTATTAAAAAACTAACATATTATTTAGCTTAGACAGCAGTAGATATATAATAATCACGGAGGGAAACTTATGGGCAATCCTATTTTCAAAGGTTCGGCTGTTGCGTTGGTAACGCCGATGCACAGTGACGGTTCTGTTAACTATGAAGTGTTGGGTCAGCTTATTGAGTTCCAAATAGCAAACGGCACAGATGCCATTGTGGCTTGCGGAACGACTGGTGAGGCCGCAACTCTTTCCGAAAAAGAGCATTGCGAAGTGCTTTCTTTCGTTTCCGAAAAGGTTAACGGACGTATTCCCGTTATTGCAGGTACAGGAAGCAATGACACAGCTACAGCGGTTATGCTTTCAAAATCAGCACATCAGTACGGAGCAGACGCTATTCTTTGCGTAACTCCATATTACAATAAAACATCACAGACAGGTCTTATCAAGCATTTTACTACAATTGCCGATGCTGTTGATATTCCTATGATATTGTACAACGTTCCATCAAGAACAGGCTGTAATATCAAGCCTAAAACATATGCCGAGCTTTGCAAGCATAAAAATATCGTTGCCACAAAAGAGGCAAACGGAGATATTTCTTCCGTATCACAAACAAGATCTCTTTGCGGCAATAACCTTGATATTTATTCAGGAAACGACGACCAGACAGTTCCATTTATGTCTTTGGGCGGTCTCGGCGTTATTTCGGTTTTTGCAAATTTCTGCCCAAGCGAGATGCATCAGATTTGCAAGCTTTGCCTTGAAAACAACTTTGTTGAGGCTGCAAAGCTTAACTTCCATTATGTAGAGCTTATGGATATAATGTTTTCTGATGTTAATCCGATTCCTGTTAAAACAGCCATGAATCTTTTGGGATTTGATGTTGGTGAGTGCCGTCTGCCTCTCGTTCCGATGAGCTATGCCGGCTATCATGACTTAAAGGATTGTCTTGCAAAGTACGACCTTATAGGAAAGTATAATAAAAACTGATTATAGATAAGGGCGTATTATTACGCCCTTTTTTGCATTTTGTAAATGATTTCTCACAGGAATTTTACAAAACTTTAACACACATTATTTTATACAAGCATAATAAGGAGAACAAAAATGGTTAAAATAATTCTTGGTGGCTGCAGCGGAAAAATGGGACGTGCAGTTACAGCTTCAGCAGCAGAAAATCCTAATACAGAGATTGTTTGCGGTGTAGATATTTTTAATAACGGAAGTTTAAGCTATCCTGTTTATGAAAAATTCTCTATGATTAGCGAAAATGCAGACGTAATTGTTGATTTCTCACACCCGTCTCTTCTTACGGACTTGCTTACATATGCAAAAGAAAATAAAATCCCGTGCGTTTTGTGTGCTACAGGATACAGTGAAGATCAAAAGGCAGAGATTTTAGAGGCGTCTGAGACTGTTCCGATTTTTTCTTCGGGAAATATGTCACTGGGTATAAACTTGCTGATTGAACTTGCACAGAAAGCCGCAAAGGTTTTCGGAAACGCCTTTGATGTTGAAATAATAGAGAAGCATCATAATCAGAAAATTGACGCACCCAGCGGTACAGCTTTAATGATTGCAGACGGAATTTCTCAGGTTATGGAGCAGGAGCCCCAGTATGTTTATGACAGACACAGTTACCGCAGAAAAAGAGGTAAAAACGAAATCGGTATTCATGCGGTAAGAGGAGGAACCATTGTCGGCGAGCATGAGGTTATATTCGCAGGACATGACGAGGTTGTTTCTATTAAGCATGAGGCTCATTCCAAGGAAGTCTTTGCCGTAGGTGCGGTGAATGCCGCCGTGTATATGTGCGGTAAGACACCGGGAATGTATGATATGGGCGATATGCTGGCTGAAGAGTAAATAAAAAATAAATAATAAACTCGGAGGTAGTTTAAGGTGTCAGATAAGAATACGGGAAAGTTATCGGGTATGGATATACCCTATAACAACAGAGAATTGAGTTGGATGGATTTTAATTACAGGGTTTTGGAAGAGGCTTTTGAAAAAGAAAACCCTGTACTTGAGCGTTTGAAGTTTCTTGCAATTACCGCTTCTAATCTTGATGAATTTTTTATGGTGCGTGTTGCCGGAGTTATGGACGATATGCACGACAGAAGAAAGGAAGCTGATGTGTCCGGTCTTACGCCGAAACAGCTTTTTAAAAAGCTTACAGTAAAGATTCACGACTTTTGGAAAAAGCAGTACTCCTGTCTTAACAGAAGCATAATGCCGGTTCTCAATAAAAACGGTCTTCTTTTTATTTCAATAAATGAGCTTAACGAAAAGCAAAAAGAGTTTGTGGACGATTATTATCATAAAATGGTTTTTCCGGTACTGACTCCCCTTGCGGTAGATACAAGCCGCCCGTTTCCGCTTTTGGCTAATAAAAGCTTAAATATTGCTGTCAGACTGAAAAGCGATGATGAGTCGGTGTTTGCTGTAGTTCAGGTTCCATCCTTGCTTCCAAGATTTATTGAACTTCCCCAAAGTGACGAAAAGGACAAAACAAGGAAGTTTATTATGCTTGAAGACATAATAATGGACAAGCTTGACTCATTGTTTGAACTTTATAAAATAGAAAAATTCTGTCCTTTCAGAGTTATTCGTGACAGTGATTTGGAAATAGATGAGGACGTTGACAATCTTTTGGTTGAAATTCAGCGTTCAATTAAGAAGAGAAAAAGAGGTAAACCCGTTCGTCTTGAACTTATCAAGAATTGTGACGAAGATTTAAAGCGTTTCCTTGTAGAATCTTTTGACGTTGAGGAAGATGAAATATACGAATCAACAGGACCTCTTGATTTGACTTTCTTTTCAAAATTCGGAGGAATAGATGGCTGCGACAAATTAAGATTTGCTCCGATTGTACCTGTTAATCCTCCTGCTGATTTTTATGGCTATGACGACTGCTTTAAAGCAATAAGGGAAAAAGACAGACTTGTTCATCATCCTTATGAAAGCTTTGACGCCGTGCTGAACTTTGTTAAACAGGCTGCTTCCGACAGCAATGTTTTGGCAATAAAGCAAACACTTTACCGTGTAAGCGGTAATTCACCGATTATAGCCGCTCTTATAAAGGCTGCCGAGAACGGAAAACAGGTTACTGTTTTGGTAGAACTTAAAGCTCGCTTTGATGAAGAAAATAACATTCAGTGGGCTAAAAAGCTTGAAAAGGCAGGCTGCCATGTCATTTACGGTCTGACAGGACTTAAAACCCATTGTAAAATATGTCTTGTTGTCAGAAAGGAAGAAGATACAATCAGACGTTACCTTCACATGGGAACAGGCAATTACAACGATATTACAGCAAGGTTCTATACTGATATCGGACTTTTTACCTGCAAAGAGGAATACGGTGAGGACGCTTCTTCTTTGTTCAATGTTCTTACAGGCTATTCCTTGCCGCCTGAATATAATAAGTTTATTGTAGCTCCAAAGGGCATGAGAAATTTCTTTGAACAGGCTATTATTAAGGAAACTGAAAATGCTAAAAACGGATTGCCATCGGGCATTACCGTTAAGGTGAACTCCCTTGTTGATCCGAGTATCATAAATCTTCTTTATAAAGCTTCACAGGCGGGAGTAAAAATTACGATGATTGTTCGAGGAATTTGCTGTCTTATTCCTGGTCTGAAAGGTATAAGTGAAAATATTACTATCTACAGCATAGTCGGACAGCTTCTTGAACACAGCAGAATTTTCAAATTTGAAAACGGCGGAGAGCCGCTTATCTATATGGGTTCTGCTGACTGGATGCCGAGAAATCTTGACAGACGTGTTGAGCTTGTATTTCCCATTGAAGATCCCGATATTAAGAAGAGAGCATTTAAAATACTTGACATAATGCTCAGCGACACTGTGAATATGAGAATACAAAGACCTGATACAACATATCATATGGTTGACAGAAGAGGCAAAAAAGCTGTAAACAGTCAGCTTGAATTTTCTAAACGGGCTCAGAAACAGCAAAAGAATGCTATAAAAAACAATATAAACAATGAGGAGGTAGGAAAGCCGATAGGAACTCCTCAACTACCTAAATGAAAGGATGTTGAAACATGAAACGAATCGGTATTTTGACTAGCGGCGGTGACTGCCAGGGACTTAACGCTACAATAAGAGGCGTTGCAAAAACCCTGTATGCCCACTACGGAGATGACGTTAAAATTTACGGAATCATCGACGGTTACAGAGGCTTGATTTACGGCGAGTATAAAGAGATGAAGCCTGAGGATTTTTCCGGAATTTTAACAAGGGGCGGCACAATTTTAGGTACTTCAAGACAGCCCTTTAAGCTTATGCGTGTTATTGACGAAACCTCTGTTGACAAGGTGAAGGAAATGAAGCGTCATTATCAGGAAATGAAGCTTGACTGCCTTGTTGTTCTCGGCGGCAACGGCACTCAGAAATCCGCTAATATGCTTTCGGAAGAGGGAATGAACGTAATAGGTCTTCCGAAGACTATAGATAATGACCTTTGGGGTACAGATATTACTTTCGGTTTCCAAAGTGCTGTGGATATTGCTACTAATGTTATTGACTGTATTCATACCACTGCCACTTCCCACGGAAGAGTGTTTATTGTTGAACTTATGGGTCATAAAGCAGGCTGGCTTACCCTTCATGCAGGTATTGCAGGCGGTGCCGACGTTATTCTTATTCCCGAAATTCCATATGATATAAACTCTGTTATTAAAACAGTCAAGGACAGAACAAAGCAGGGAAAGAATTTCTCCATTATCGCTGTTGCGGAAGGTGCTATTACAAAAGAGGTTGCGGCTATGAAGAAAAAAGAGAGAAAAGCCGCTATGGCTTCTCTTGAATATCCGTCAATTTCTTATAAAATTGCTCATGAGATTGAGCAGGCTACAGGACAGGAAACAAGAGTTACTGTACCAGGTCATTTCCAGAGAGGCGGAAGTCCTGACCCGTATGACAGAGTGATTTCCACAAGGTTTGGAGTAAATGCCGCAAAGCTTATCATAGAAGAAAAGTACGGCTATCTTGTTGCTATGCAGAATAACGAGGTAGTTCCTGTTCCTCTTAAAGAGATTGCAGGCAAGCTTAAATCTGTTCCGCCGGACTGCGATTTGGTAAAAGAAGCAAAGCTTCTCGGAATAAGCTTTGGCGAATAAATAATTTAATTGGTGAAAACAGCGTGTCATATGATACGCTGTTTTTTGACGGTAAGTAAGATTTTGAATTAAGTTTTTAAGGTGATAATATGGGAATCTTGGAAATGGTATTGATAGGAGTGGGCCTTGCCATGGACGCTTTTGCGGTGTCGGTATGTAAGGGTCTGAGTATGAGAAAAATTAATTATAAGCAGGCATTTATTACAGCGTTGTTTTTCGGCGGATTTCAGGCACTTATGCCTTTTATCGGCTGGCTTTTAGGCACCCAGTTTGAAAAGTATATAACTGCCGTTGACCACTGGATTGCTTTTCTTCTGTTATTGTTTATAGGAGGTAAGATGATAATTGAGGTCATTAAGGAACATAATAACGACAGTGATGAAGATGAGAATGAATGTAAGTTCAGCTATAAACAGCTTACCGCAGAGGCTGTAGCCACCAGTATTGACGCACTTGCGGTGGGAATTACTTTTGCTTTTCTAAATACCGGAATTGCTTTGCCTGCTTCCATAATAGGAATTGTTACTTTTGTAATTGCCTTTGGGGGAGTTGCAATAGGAAATCGCTTCGGTGCGAAATTTAAGTCTAAAGCTGAACTTGCAGGAGGAATTATTCTTGTTCTAATCGGTATAAAAATTCTTGTTGAACATCTTATGGGCGGTTAATAGTCAAAATGTGTTGTATTTTTTCTCTGTTTGGTGTATTATATACTTAATAAGCAAACAAATATTCGTATTGAGAGGTAAAAAATATGCCTATAGATAAAATTGTCGTTAAGGGTGCCAGAGAACACAATTTAAAAAATATTGATGTGGAGATACCCAGAGATAAGCTTGTGGTGATTACCGGTTTGTCAGGCTCGGGAAAATCTTCTCTTGCTTTTGATACCATATATGCGGAGGGTCAAAGAAGATATGTAGAAAGCCTTTCTTCCTATGCAAGACAGTTCTTAGGTCAAATGGAAAAACCAGACGTTGACAGTATAGACGGACTTTCTCCGGCAATTTCCATTGATCAGAAAACCACATCGAAAAATCCCCGTTCAACTGTTGGTACGGTAACCGAAATTTACGATTATTTAAGACTTTTATACGCAAGGATAGGTGTTCCTCATTGTCCTGTATGCGGCCGTGAAATAACAAGACAAACGGTTGACCAAATAGTGGACAAGGTTTTGTCTTTTGAAGAGGGAAGTAAAATTCAGATTTTAGCACCTACAATCAGAGGAAGAAAGGGAACTCACAAAAAGGAACTTGAAGCAGCTAAGAAAAGCGGATTTGTCCGTGTAAGGATTGACGGAATTATATACGACCTTTCAGAGGAAATAAACCTTGAAAAAAATAAAAAGCATACTGTTGAAATAGTAATTGACCGTCTTGTTATAAAAGATGGTATCCGCTCCCGGCTTGCAGACAGTATAGAAACTGCCTCCAAGCTTACAGGAGGAATTGCTGTTGTAAATGTTTTAGGCGGAGAGGATTATTTGTTTTCTCAGAATTTTGCCTGTCCCGACCATGGAATCAGCATAGACGAGCTTTCCCCGAGAATGTTTTCTTTTAACAATCCTTTCGGTGCCTGTAAAAAATGTACCGGTTTGGGAGTCTTTATGAGAGTCGATCCGGATTTGGTTGTGCCTAATAAGGAGCTTTCAATAAACCAGGGAGCTATAAAAGCAGGCGGCTGGGCAATGGAGGGAAACACCATTGCAAATATGTATTTTACAGCCCTTGCAAAGAAATATAACTTTTCTCTTGATACCCCTTACAAGGAATTGTCTAAAGAGGTTCAGGATATAATTTTGTATGGTACAAATGGAGAAAAGCTTAATCTTGAACGTGTAAGCAATCATTTTACCGGTACTTACCAAGCCGCTTTTGAGGGCATTATCAATAATTTGGAAAGACGTTTTAAAGAAACCTCAAGCAACTGGATAAAAGAAGAAATCGAATCCTATATGACTGCCAGTCCATGCGAGGAATGTCACGGAAAAAGACTGTCTCCTGAGAGTCTTGCTGTGACAGTGGGAGGAATAAATATTAGTGACTTCTGCGAAATGTCAGTTGTAAAGGCTTTGGAGTTTATAAATAATTTGGAACTGACAGACAGGGAAAAGATGATTGCTAAGTTGATTTTAAGAGAGATAAGAGAAAGACTTACTTTCTTGAACAGCGTCGGTCTCGGTTATCTCACTCTTTCAAGAAGTTCAGGTACTCTTTCCGGAGGAGAAAGCCAAAGAATAAGACTTGCTACCCAGATAGGAAGCTCCCTGACCGGAGTTTTATATATTCTTGACGAGCCAAGTATCGGACTTCATCAGCGTGACAACACAAAGCTTTTAAATACATTGAAACGTTTGAGAGATTTAGGAAATACAGTGATTGTGGTGGAACATGATGAAGAAACAATGACAGCGGCTGATTATATTGTGGATATAGGCCCAGGTGCAGGAATACACGGTGGTGAAGTTGTTTGCTGTGGTGACGCAAAACAAATAATGGATTGTGAGAAGTCGATGACAGGCCAGTATCTCAGCGGAAAGAGAAAGGTTTTGATACCGGAAAAAAGGCGTGAAGGAAACGGTAAGTTTTTTGAAATTATCGGTGCCGAGCAAAACAATTTAAAGAAAATTAATGCAAAAATACCCCTTGGCAAATTTGTATGTGTAACAGGTGTTTCCGGCTCGGGAAAATCATCTTTGATTAATGAAATTCTTTATAAAAAATTAGCGGCTGATTTAAACGGAGCGAAAACCCGTCCGGGAAAATGCAAAGGCTTTAAAGGTATAGAAAATCTTGATAAGGTTATAGATATTAATCAAAGCCCTATCGGAAGAACTCCACGTTCCAATCCCGCCACATACACAGGAGTATTTACGGATATAAGAGAGCTTTTTGCTTCAACACAGGAAGCAAAAATGCGTGGCTTTACATCAGGAAGATTTTCATTTAATGTAAAGGGCGGAAGATGCGAAGCCTGCGAAGGCGACGGAATTTTAAAAATAGAGATGCACTTTTTGCCTGATATATATGTTCCCTGTGATGTATGCAAGGGAAGAAGATACAACAGAGAAACCCTTGAAGTTAAATACAAGGGAAAATCTATTTATGATGTTTTGGAAATGACTGTTGAAGAGGGCTGTGAGTTTTTTGAAAATATTCCGAAAATCAGCAGAAAGTTACAGACACTGAAAGATGTGGGACTTGGATATATTAAAATAGGTCAGCCTGCTACAACTCTTTCCGGAGGAGAGGCACAGCGTGTAAAGCTTGCCACCGAGCTTTCAAAAAGAAGTACGGGGCGTACTATGTATATCTTGGACGAGCCTACAACAGGGCTTCATATTGCTGATGTTCATAAGCTCATAGACGTACTCCAAAAGCTTGTAGACAACGGTAATACCGTTGTTGTTATAGAGCATAATCTTGATTTAATAAAAACAGCGGACCACATTATTGATTTGGGTCCTGAGGGAGGCAGTGACGGAGGACTGATCATTGCCGAAGGCACGCCCGAAGAAATAATCAAATGTGAAAAGTCCTATACAGGTCAATACCTAAAGGCTATGTTTGAAAAATACAATAGCTGACATGAAAAATCACCTCTGAATATAATGTATCGGAGGTGATTTTGTGTTAGTAATCTTAGATACGGGACACAGTTTCTTTAAAGCTGTTTTTATATATTTTTTTGAAGAATTTGACCTTTGGCTTTCTTCGTATTTTGCCTTGATTTTTTTAGGCGTAGTAGTTTTTATAGTTCAGAAAATATATTTAAAAACATTTTCCTTTATCGGTGTTTTAAAGTATATGGGAAGAAAATTACTTTCCCTTGTACTTGTGTGTCTTGCAGTTGTTTTGCAGAAAATTATTCCTATGGAAATGTCTTTTAGAGAAATTACCTTGCTTTTTCTTGTAATAAATCAAAGTCTTGAAATATTGAAATATGCTGACAAAATTGTTCCTGTTCCTAAAAAAGTAACTGAAGCATTGGAAAAACTTCAGCAGACAAACGAAAAAGATAATTCTGAAAATGTCAAAAGAGATGAATAGGTATAAATTTTATATTTTTGTCTGCAATATTAAAACCAAAGCGTCATAAAAAAGAGTGACGCTTTGGTTTTATCAATTCCAATCAGTTATATTATTTCCTTTTACAAGAAAAGCCTTCTGAGATATTTGAGCAAGGGGTGTATCGCTTTTACTGTCGGAGTAAAACTCTTCGATTATTCCGTCAGGAAATTCCTCATAAAACCGTCTGACCTTTTCTTTTCCGTGACAGTTAACACCGTTGTATTTTCCGGTTTTTTTATCTACAGGTGATGCAATGAGATATTTTATCCCAAGCCTTTTGCAAATAGGGGTTAGCAGAAATACAGATGAAGCGGAAATTATAACGTCATCAGTTTTTTGCTGTTTAATATACCAGTCTTTTATGTTTTTTATATGTGTAGTCCAAAAGTCCTGCAAGTCTTTTTCTAAATCTATACATTTTAAAAACCTGTACATTTTCTCTTTAAACTGAGTTTTATTTCCGTTTTTAAACAAATAGTATTGTAAAAAACCTGTTGTTAGAGCCGGCATATATTTTATCATAGCCGGATGCCGTTTTAAGCAAAAAAAGTAAAAATGTGCGGTGGAATCGCCTTTGTAAATTGTATTGTCAAAATCGTATACGTTCATATTAAACAACCTTTTCAATAATATATTAAAATTATACGGTTGCATATTCTGTTCGTCAATAGAATTTTTTCATCACAAATAAAAATATGTTTATTTATTTAAGTGGTTGCGTAAATAAAACTATTATAGTATAATAAAGCTGATATGTTATTTTCTATTTAGGATGTGTAACGTGTGTTTGGTTATGTACAGATAGAAAAAAGCGAACTTCTTGTAAAAGAGTATGAAACTTACAAAAGTATATATTGTACCCTTTGCAAAACCTTGGGCAAAGAGTACTCTGTTTTTTCAAGATTTATTTTAAGTTATGATTTTACTTTTTTTGCAGCACTCAGCATGGGTGTGCATGATGAAAAAGTGTGTTTTAAAAAAGGAAGATGTACTTTTAATCCTCTGAAAAAATGCGTGTTTTGCGGCGTTGAAAATGAAGATATGAAAAAAGCCGCTGCACTTTCTGTTATTACGGCATTTTATAAGCTAAAAGATGATATAAATGACGGGGGATTAGGAAAGAAGCTTCGTTCTTATCTTGTTTATCCGTTCTTTGCAAGATGGAGAAAAAAAGCCGCCAAGAAGTATCCTGAATATGAAGAAGCTGTATCAAATATGTCCGAAATGCAGGAGCAAGTTGAAAAGGACCCCATGTGTCATATTGATATGGCAGCTGAACCAACCGCAAAAATGCTGGCTTCTGTTATGCAGCTGCAGGGCTCTGATGATTTTGAAAAACGAGTGTTTTTCGAGCTTGGCTATCATTTAGGAAGATGGATATATTTTATTGACGCTGTTGACGACTTGCAGAAAGATAAAAAAAGAGGCTGTTTTAATCCTTTCCTAAAATTGTCAGATTATGAAGACGGTAAAGAAAAGGAAGAAAGCTTTAGGCAGTATTGCAGCGAAGTTTTAAATCAATCTATGTGTTTAAGTTACAATGCATATAATTTAATTGATATTAAAAGATTTAAAGGAATTATAGATAATATTTACCTTAAAGGACTTCCTGTTGTTCAAAGGAAAGTTTTATTTGGAAAAGGAGAATTTAACAATGAAGAATCCCTATGAGGTTTTGGGAGTATCGGAAAACGCTACTGATGAAGAGATTAAATCCGCATACAAGGCTTTAGCTAAAAAGTATCATCCCGATAATTATGTGGACAGCCCTCTTGCAGATTTGGCAAATGAGAAAATGAAAGAAATCAACGAGGCTTATGATACTATTACCGATATGCGAAAAAACGGCGGTGCAGCCAACAGCTCAGGATACAGTTCCGGCAGTTCCAACAGCTATGCCGGATACGGATATTCAGGCAACAGCCAGTTCCGCAGTATCAGAATGCTGATAAATTCAGGTAAAATTCAGGACGCTGAAAGAATGCTTAACAACATTCCTCAGTCACAAAGAAATGCCGAATGGTTCTTTCTTAACGGAATGGTTATGATGAATAAAGGCTGGAGCGAACAGGCATACAGCTGTTTCAGACAGGCATATACAATGGACCCAAATAACCCTGAATACAGGGCGGCTTTTAACAGAATGAACAGTCAAAGAGCTTATGGACCGGGCGGCTATGACCAAAGAGGCGGTGCAGGCTGTTCCTGCTGTGATATTTGTGTGGGTCTTTGGTGTGCGGATACCTGTTGCAGCTGCATGGGAGGTAACTGCTGCTGATTGCGGCAGTTTATCTTTTTATGGCTTTTGGTTAGAAGGTTTTTATATGAAGTCTACATTTAAAATTGCACTTGGCGGAGTAATTGCGGCTTTTTGCGTTGTTTTAATGTTTTTAACGGCAATTGTTCCTATAGGTTCCTTTGCTTTGCCTTGTATCGCAGGAATAATTTTGCTTGTGGTGTCCTATGAGGTAGGATTACGCTGGGCAGTGCTTATATATGCGGCTGTTGCACTATTATCTGTTTTATTTGTTGCGGATAAGGAAGCGGCGTTGCTGTTTACGGTTTTTTTAGGCTACTATCCTATGCTGAAAGAACTTCTTGACAGGAGAATTCAAAACAGATTTTTGCTGTGCTTAATAAAATTTCTGTTGTTTACTGTTTGTGCAGTAGCCGGATTTTTTGCTGCAATATATGTTTTGGGTATTCCGAAAGAGGAGTTTGAAATAAACGGAATTTATCTTCCCTGGGTTCTTCTGATTATAGGGGAGGCAGCGTTTTTTATATATGAAATTTGTCTTTCAAGAATCAGAATAATTTATCTGACTAATTTCAGAGAAAGAATATTTCACAGAATTAAATGATTTATATGGTTGGTGAGTATATTTGAGGAATGTAAAAAACAGAAGACTGCATCGTACTGTGGTTTCTTTAGTTATGACCTTGTTAGTTTTGGTAACATCATTTCCGATGTCTGTGTCGGCTTCAGAGAGTTATCAGCTTTTCTGTACCGGAACAGAGGTTAGAATTCGAGACGCTGCGTCTTTAAGCTCTAATGTGTTAGGGTATTTGGATATAAATCAAAAGGTTGACCTTTTGGAAAACAGCTTTGACGGCTGGGCTTACATACAAACATCAGATGGCGTAAAAGGATACACCAGTACTCGATATCTGAATGTAACAGACGGTTCTCAGATTTCAATGTACGGTTATTCTGATGCGGTTATGTCGGTTTACAGTGAAAAGAGTTCAGATTCAGAAACCGTAGGAAAAATTCAGGCCGACCAGCAGGTAACTGTTGTAGATAACAGCGATTATGATTGGTCTGAGGTAAAGATTTCTGATGGTACAGTCGGATATGTTAAACAGGATACTTTTACTGTTGAATTTACAAAATATGAGAGACCTGATTTTAATCCGGAGGATACGCCTAATATTTATACAAACAGTTCACCGAATATGTTTTCCGGGGATTTTGTTTTGACAGAAAAAAGCGTAACTCTCAAAGAGAGAGAAACATATATGATTTCACCTGTGATGTCGTCAAACTTCGGTGCAAGCGGTATTTTATATTATCAAAGTTCTGACGATCAGGTAGCCACGGTGTCTTCGGTTGGAAAAGTAACCGCTGTAGGAGAGGGAAAGGCCGTAATAACGGTTACATCTCCTTTTTCTGAAAAAAGCATTTCACTGGATATAAAAGTGCTTGAAAATAATGAACCAACTACTGAAGAGCCTACGGAAGAAACTACCGAAACACCTGCCGGAGAAGATTTTGAAATTCTTGAAAAGGCAATTGCTTTGTATGAGGGAAGCAGCTATACCGTTAAGGTTTTCGGTGAAACAAGTCTTAAATGGAAAAGTTCAAACGACAGTATTGCTTCTGTTTCAGGCGGAACAGTCTACGGAAAATCTTCCGGTGAAGCTACAATAACAGCTTCAAACGGTTCATATGAAAAGAGTTTTCCGGTAAAGGTTACAACTCCGTCTTATGGCGGAACAATATCTCACAGTTATATTGAGATTCCTGCGGGAAAATCTTATATGGTTTCCTGCAACGGTTCAGACGCTTCATGGTCATCAGATAACAAAAGTATTGCCGAGGTTGACTGGGATCCGGTAGGAAGTTCCTCTTATGCATATATTGAAGGGCAAAACCCGGGAACTACAGTTGTGAGAGGAAAATCCTCAAAGGGAAATGTTTCCTGTATGGTAAGGGTAACGGAGGCGGCTCCACAGCGGTTTGCATATTCTTCACCGAACTCGGGAGTATCCGGCGGTGAGATGACATTTATAGCTATTACCGGTCCTGAACAGCAGGCTGTAAAATTTGAAGTGAGCTTAGGCGGAGAGAGCTTTACTGTCTATGCAGATGAAAAAACACAAAGTGGTGATGTTGTTACTTGGAAAGGCAAAAAAATTCTTCAAAATCCCGGTAAATATTCCGTTGTCACCTATTCTCAAAATCAAAGAGGAGAATGGAATACCTGCAGCGACGGTGTGACGGACGCTTTTGTAACAAGCGTTAGTGACCCGAGTATAACCGTGTGCGAGGAGCACAGAGCCAGCGATAATGCTGTAGACCTTATTGCAAGCTATGAGGGCTTTTTAAGCGAGGTTACGATTGACGCTATAACAGGAAAAGATCCGACTTTGGGATATGGAAAAGTTGTAGGCGTTGGTTCAAGCTTCTATAATCACATTTCCAAGCAGGAGGGCCTTGCTTACTTGTACCAAACGGTAAACCTTGGTTATTATACAAAATCCGTAAACAATTACCTTATTTCAAACGGTGTCAAGTTTAACCAACAGCAGCTCGATGCTTTGGTAAGTATGGTATATAATTTAGGTTCCGGAATACTTTATGACAGCGATGTAATGGACGTACTTATATATGGAAGCGGTTCAGGTGCTGTGGGAACACCATCAGTGGGAGATGTAGGAACTATATACGGAACCTATGTTGCTTTCCGAACAGGACCTTCAACCTCTTATGACAGAATGAGAGAATTTGAAATGGGAGAAAGAGTGACCTTGCTTTCGGGAAGCACCGACAGCTGGTACCATGTAAAGGATTCCTCAGGCGTCGAAGGCTATGTTTATGCTGAGTACGTAACTTTTTCAGCTGCGGCAGGACGTGACCTTAATAATGTTGATGAAGATGATATGAAAGATGTTATACTGGTTTATCATCACGCAGGAACTACCTGTTACTGGGGACTGCTTTACAGACGAATAGACGAGATGGAGATATTCTTCTACGGGGATTATGCTCGTGACGGACAATATAACAAATACGGATACCACTATTACTGTCATCGTGACAGCAGTTTTGGAGTAGGATAAGGTAAGATTATCTTAGAAGAGAGGGTAAAAAATGGACTTTGTTTTTTTATTTATTGGTGCAGGAAACATGGCAACTGCAATAATAAAGGGACTTGTAGGAAACAGAATAGTGGATTCTTATAAGATATGTGTGTGCGACCTTGACTCAAGCAAAACAGATAGTTTAGCTACACAAATAGGTGTTAATGTGCTGCCGTCTGTTCAGGAAATTGCTGAAAACAGTAAAATAATTGTTTTGGCAGTGAAGCCTCAGAATTATGGGGAAGTGTTAGAACAGGTTAAGGAAAAAATCAGTATGGATAAGGTAGTGGTTTCCATTGCTGCCGGTATATCAATAGATTATATCAGAAATCAGCTTGGAATTAACTGCCCTGTTGTTCGTGTAATGCCGAATACACCTTTACTTCTCGGAAAAGGTGCAACAGCACTTTGCCCCTCTGAAAATGTTACTGCCGGTGATTTTGCAGTTGTGAGAAGTATGTTTGCTCTCGGAGGAACAGCTGAAATTGTTGAAGAAAAACATATGAACAGTATTATTGCTGTAAATGGAAGCAGTCCTGCCTATATTTATATGTTTGCAAAGGCTGTTGTAGAGTATGCAAAATCTCAGGGAATAGATGAAAACACGGCTTTGAAGCTGTTTTGTGCCACTCTTGAGGGAAGTGCCGCAATGCTTTTAAACAGCGGAGATGACCCTGATACTCTTATCGGAAAGGTTTGCTCAAAGGGCGGAACAACTATAGAGGCAGTAAATAAGCTGAATGAGAGCAAGTTCTGCGAAACAATAATAGAAGCGATGAATGCCTGCACTACCAGGGCAGAGGAGCTTGGCAAATAATTATTAGACTTTAAAATATAGGTTATAAATAATCAGGACAAAGCATAATATCCAATAAAAGGACAAACCAAAAGGAGGATATTATGAAAGGTCTGGTATTATCACTAAAACCCTTTAAATCAAAACAAAGAAACGTAATTATTAAGGAAGAACGGCCGAGGGACAAATTTGAATCCCGGGAAATTAAACGCAACACATCGGGCAGGGGATTTTTCAGAGATTCGTCAGGAAATTTTTCTAATCGGGAAACTGTTTTGGGTGAAGAATTTCCAAAAAGAAACGAAAACATTCAAAGACAGTTTTTGGACAGACACGCAGAAATAGGCTCTGCTTTGAGAAATGAAACAACACATAAAGCTCGTATTTCTGAAGAAGATATGGAAATATCCCTGGGAATTTTAAAGGCAAGAGAAAATGAAAATCTAAAAAAATATGGTATGTCTGTGCTTTTTGCCTTTATGATTTTGCTTGGCGTTATTGCAGGAAAAACAGTTTCTTTGGGTATAGACAGCGGACTTATGGAAAATTTTAAGTTCCTGATGTTTACTGATATGGGTGCTGAGGGGACAAACGGTTCTCTGCAAGTTTTTTCGTCGGCGTTTGCAGTTAATTTTATTTATCTGACTTTTGTTTTTCTGATAGGACTTTCACCGTGGGGCATGGGTGTTATACCTTTCGTGTGCTTGCTGAAAGGCTTTGAAACGGGTCTTGTGGCATCATATCTAAGCGGTGCTTACGATTGGGGAGCGGCGTATTATTTCCTTATAATCGCACCGGGACTTTTTGTTTTCGCTTTATCTTTGATTATTCAAAGCGGATACGCAGTCAGAATATCGTCAGCATTAGGCAGCTTTATGTTTACGTCCCGTAAAGGAAATGAATTGATAAAGGACGATATAAAAACTTATATGTACAGAAGCGGTACAATGATGATATTAGCCACAGTTGCCGCATTGGTTAATACGGTTATGTGGACAGTTTGCATTAATACGTTTGATTTATAAAGTTTAAACTAAAGGAATTTTAAGCAGAGGGAAGTTTGGTTATGGCGAGAAAGTTAAAAACCGTAAAGGGAGGAAAAAAATTTGAATTTGAACAGCGGCCTGGCATATTAAAGCTATGTCAAAGCTATGGTAAAAACTTTAAAAAACTGTTCTTTGCAAATCTTATTTTTCTGATTCCCTCGGGGATAATCACAGGTATTTTAACATGGTTAAGTGTTATCTTTAATGATAATCTAATGCTTTTGGCGTTTATGTCGATAATTTTTTGTATGCCCTTTTTCGGAGGACTTACAAAGGTTACTGCCGAATTGGCAATGGGGAACGGGGATATAGATGTTTTTAGGACCTTTAAAGAAGCTTTTATTCAAAAAGGTTTGCGTTTTCTTGTAATTGGCTTGATTATGTATCCTCTTACTTTGGTTTCGCTTTATTCTTTCCTGTTGTATTACTATATGTCTAAAGAATTGGTGACAATGTATATTTTTATGGCGTTTTGTGTTATATTCATTATTATCATTCTTTTTGTGGCATTTTATCTTTGTTCTACTGCTGTTTCCACCGACAAGGGAATGAAGTATGTTTTTAAAAACAGCTTTTATCTCAGCTTTTATAAGGCACGTTATAATTACCGTACATTATTAAGGCTTGTGCTTATAATTGCTGTAGTGTCGTTGGGCGAATACTTAACGAGTTTTAACCTTGCCGGCAATATAGTTTACTGGTGCGTTGTTTTGCTTTTTTTACCGTCCATGGTTTCTTTTGTAATTAATTTTGGAATTATAGATTTTGTTTACAGAAAGATTAATTATGATATGGGAATAAAAAGAGGACTTAATAAAATGTTTCAGGACGCAGATTCCCCGAAAAATTCCATGTCGGAAAAGGAAGTACAGGATATGGCGTTAAATCTTGAAAAAATCGCAGAAAGCGGTAAAGATGACGATTACATATTTCATAACGGTAAAATGGTTAAAAGAAGTGTACTGATAAAAGAACTTGAAAAGCAGGAGAATTTAAACAATGAATAATAAAAAGGTAGTTGGGGGATTGGTATTAGGTATTCTTTCCGTACTGATTCTTGGATTTATTTTGGTTTTTGTTGTCTTCGGTAATAATACTTCCGATAATAACGAACCGACAAATACTACAGCTTCCCAAACAGAGGATACTGGTACAAGTGAGGAAAACTCTCAGGAAACTTCGGAAAATTTGGAAACCGCTGAAGAACAGACTCAAGAAGATACCGATGAAGAGCAAAGTGAAAACATTGATAAAACATCTTGTTACGGTACATGGGTTCCGTCAAAAGTTGAGGACGGCTTAACGGGAGAAGAAATCAGCTTTAGTGAAGCATTCGGAAATGAATTTTATCAGATTGAAAATTCATTGGAGCTGTCAGAGGACGGAAGCTTTCAGCTTGTTTTGGGAACTATGAAAAGCGAAGATGAGGGAAAGGGAACTTTTGAAATTTCAGGTGAAAGCTTATCTGTTACTTATGCCAGCGGCAAAAGTGATATTTTTAAGCTTTATATAGACGGTGACGGGAATATACTTTATGTTCTTGTACCGAGATATAATTTCACTGTTTATTTTGAAAGAGCTTAAAAGTAAGATAAAAGGCACACAGATTTTTGTTACTGTGTGCCTTTTGTGTGTTGAAAACACTTTAAGTAAATACCTTTGTTGTGTTAATGTTATTAAACCCTGGAGGACGCTGTCCTCCAAACCACCTGTCAAAGGGACATTGTCCCTTTGAAATCCCTAAATTTGGTTATATTACCGGTTATATAACAGCAACGGGTGCAGTTTTTTAGCCGCACCCGTCTGCAATTTTATAGATTATTTATCAATAACCGTGAGCTTCTTTAAGCATCATATCCTTGACTTTCATAAGTCTTGTCTGTGTGCTTCTTTCGTTTTCGTCAAGCTTCATGGTTATATATCTGATTTTTTCCTTTGTATCAGGTATCATTACGTGTTCAAGAGCATTAACTCTTCGGCGTGTTTTTTCTATTTCAGATGCCATCATAAGGCAGGATTTTTCAATCTCTGCCAGCCTGAGCATATCAGGCAATACATCAGCCAAAGATTTTACAGCGTCGTCAAGCTCTGAAGAGGTAAAGGCATAACCGTAAGAATAAATATCGTTTGGATTCGGAGTTCTTGTTTTGATGTCATATACGGGAATATCAACGCTCATTACGTTTTTTTCACCTATATCCAGATATACTTCCTGTTTAGGTGCAAGCAATGCGGCAGAGATAACCTCATCTGACATAGCGGCAGAAGCTAAAACAAAATTTTTGTTTGCATCGATTATTTTCTGCTCTACCTTTATTCTCAGTTCTTTGTTTTCCTTTACAAGCTCCAAAAAGCGTCGCATAAGCTCATCACGCTTATCCTTTAAGAGTTTATGTCCTCTTGTTGCCGTTACAAGCTTCTTTTTAAGTCTTGTAAGCTCCATTCTGGTGGGGTTCACCTGGGTAGTAGCCATAAAATCACCCCTTACTTACCATAGTACATATCAAGATACTTGTCGTCGATACGTTTAAGCTCGCTTCTCGGAAGAATTGAAAGAAGCTTCCAGCCCAAGTCAAGTGTTTCCTCAATGCTTCTGTTGGTATTGTAACCCTGTGATACGTACTGTTTTTCAAATTCGTCTGCAAACTTAGCGTAAAGTTTATCAATGTCTGTAAGAGCTGCCTCTCCCAAAATAACCATAAGTTCCTTTGCGTCCTTACCACGGGCATATGCTGCAAAAAGCTGGTTCATTGTGTTGGAATGATCCTCTCGTGTTTTGCCTTTTCCGATACCCTTATCTTTAAGACGTGAAAGAGAGGGGAGAACATCAATTGGGGGAGCAATATTTTTTCTGTAAAGCTCACGGCTTAAAATAATCTGTCCCTCTGTGATATAGCCTGTAAGGTCAGGAATAGGGTGAGTCTTGTCGTCTTCAGGCATTGTCAAAATCGGAATAAGTGTTATTGAACCGTTTTTGCCCTTTTGTCTGCCTGCACGCTCGTAAAGCGTTGCAAGGTCGGTATACATATATCCCGGATAACCACGGCGTCCAGGAACTTCCTTTCTTGCGGCGGAAACCTCACGGAGAGCGTCGGCATAGTTTGTGATGTCGGTCATAATAACAAGAACGTGCATACCTGCGTCAAATGCAAGATACTCTGCGGCTGTAAGTGCCATACGGGGAGTTGAAATACGCTCGATAGCAGGGTCGTTTGCAAGGTTTACAAACATAACGGTTCTGTCGATAGCTCCTGTTTCTTTAAAGCTTTCTATAAAGAAGTTTGACTCTTCAAAGGTGATACCCATTGCGGCAAAAACAACGGCGAAAGGCTCTGTTGTTCCTCTAACCTTTGCTTGTCTTGCAATCTGTGCGGCAAGGTTTGCGTGAGGTAAACCGGAAGCTGAAAATATAGGAAGCTTCTGACCTCTAACAAGAGTGTTCAGTCCGTCGATTGCGGAAACACCTGTCTGAATAAACTCCTGAGGATAGTTTCTTGCCGCAGGGTTCATGGGTAATCCGTTTATGTCCATTCTCTTGTCAGGTAAAATCTCGGGGCCTCCGTCTATGGGACGTCCCATACCGTCAAATACTCGGGACAGCATATCAACGGAAACTCCTAATTCCATGCTTCTTCCCAAAAATCTAACCTTTGAATTTGAAAGGTTGATACCTGCCGAGGAGTCAAAAAGCTGTACCAAAGCGTCTGTTCCGTTTATTTCCAAAACCTTGCAGCGTCTTACTTCGCCGTCGGCAAGCTCTATTTCTCCCAAGTCGTTATAGTTTACGTTTTCAACGTTTTTTACAAGCATAAGGGGGCCTGCGACCTCTTCTATGGTTCTGTATTCCTTAGGCATCTTCATTTTCCCCCTTATTAGTCAAATTGTTTATGCTCTTTTCAAGGTCAAGCATAATATCGTTATATTCTTTTTCTGTGTTCTCATTTTGAACATACTTAAATCTTCCTACACGCTCTCTTTCCGGAAGAGCTACAAGCTTTTCAATATCTGCACCGTTTTTAAGAGCCATAGTTGACAAATCAAAATAAGCCAAAACAAGGTGCATCATCTTGTACTGTTTGTCAAGAGATGTGTAGGTGTCAGTTTCGTGGAAAGCGTTTTGATGGAGGAAGTCCTCTCTTATTGAACGTGCCGCTTCAAGCTTTAGTCTGTCCGGTGCTGAAAGTGCGTCCATACCTACAAGCTTTACTATTTCCTCAAGCTCAGCCTCTTCCTGAAGCAGGTGCATAATTCTGCCTCGGCAGTCCATCCAGTCGGAAGCAACATTTTCCTGATACCACTTTGCCATTGTATCAACATACAAAGAATAGCTTGTAAGCCAGTTAACGGCGGGGAAGTGTCTTTTATATGCAAGTGAAGCGTCAAGACCCCAGAAAACCTTAACGATTCTCAAGGTTGCCTGAGATACAGGCTCAGAAATATCACCGCCGGGAGGTGAAACAGCTCCGATAACCGAAAGTGCGCCCTCGGTATCATCGGTTCCCAAAGTGATTACACGTCCGGCACGTTCATAGAACTGTGCAAGTCTTGAACCCAAGTATGCAGGATAACCCTCTTCACCGGGCATTTCCTCAAGTCGTCCTGACATTTCACGGAGAGCTTCTGCCCATCGTGATGTGGAGTCTCCCATAAGTGCAACTGAATAGCCCATATCTCTGAAATACTCCGCTATTGTGATACCGGTATATATTGAAGCTTCACGGGCGGCAACAGGCATATCCGAGGTGTTCGCAATAAGCACTGTTCTCTCCATCAAAGTTTTTCCTGTTTTAGGGTCAACGAGCTCAGGAAATTCGTTGAGAACGTCTGTCATCTCGTTTCCACGCTCGCCGCAGCCGATGTATACAACTATATCAGCTTCTGCCCATTTCGCAAGCTGGTGCTGAACAACTGTTTTACCTGAACCGAAAGGTCCGGGAACAGCCGCAACACCGCCCTTTGCTATAGGAAACAAAGTGTCGATAACTCTCTGACCTGTTATAAGGGGCATATCAGGGGATAATTTCTTTTTGTATGGTCTGCCCACACGAACAGGCCACTTCTGCATAAGGGTAAGATTTTCAGTGGTACCGTCTTCTTTTTCTAAAACTGCAACAGTTTCAGTTACGGTAAACTCGCCCTCTTTAATGGATTTTATAGTTCCCTTTAGCTTGCAGGGTACCATGATTTTGTGGAGAACAATATCGGTTTCCTGTACGGTTCCGATTACGTCGCCGCCTGTTACCTTTTCGCCTGCTTTAACGCATGGTGTAAATTTCCACTTTATATCTCTTTTAAGGGAAGGAACTTCAACGCCT
>CALWIW010000024.1 GCA_944380855.1 uncultured Clostridia bacterium
CCTCCAAGAGGGCCTTTGGCAGGCAGTTTGGAGGACAGAGGCCTCCAAGAGGGCCTTTGGCAGGCAGTTTGGAGGACGGAGTCCTTCAAGGAAAAGGAGGAAATGAATGATTATCAGATTACAGAAAATGCTGGCGGACTGCGGTGTGGCTTCCAGAAGGAAATCAGAGGAGCTTATCGCACAGGGAAAAGTAAAGGTAAACGGCGTTGTAGCTGAAATAGGCGATAAGGTTGACCCTTACAGGGATAAGGTTTTTGTAAACGGAAAAAGAATAACCGTTGCGGCAAAGCCGAAATACAGATATATTATGCTTCACAAGCCGAGAGGCTACATAACAACAATGAGCGACGAAAGAGGCAGAAAATGTGTTGCGGAGCTTGTAAAGGATGTTCCCGAAAGGATTTATCCTGTGGGAAGGCTTGACAGAGATTCCGAGGGTATGCTTTTGATGACCAATGACGGAGAATTTGCAAATATAATCACTCACCCTAAAAAACACATATACAAGGTGTACAGAGTTACCGTTCGCCCGGGTATTACCGAAGACCAGATTGTTGAAATGTCGGTAGGTATGGAAATTGACGGCTATAAGACTGCACCTGCGGAGGTCAGAGTTATCCAAAAGCAGGAGGGCAGAGCGGTTTTGGAAATTGTTTTGAGAGAGGGCAGAAACCGTCAGATAAGAAAAATGTGTGAAAAGCTTGGTATTGAGGTTGCAAGGCTTAAAAGAACGGCGGTAGGACAGGTAAAGCTGGGGATGCTTCAGCCGGGAAAATGGAGAGAGCTTACAAAAGAAGAGGTTAAAAAGCTTACCGCAAACCCAAACCCCTCAAGACACTTAGCGAAAAATTAAAGGCAGGGGAAAAAATGCTTACGATTTTACCATCAAAGGATAAGGAAATAATAGAGAAATGCCGTCCGGAAACAGACTTGGCAGAAGCTCTTGTTTCAAGGGAAAAAGGACAGGAGCTTGGATATATCTGTGTAGAGCAGGTCGGAGATGTTTTGAAAATTATAGGCATGGAGCTTTATTATTGTGCCGATATGAAAAAACTCAGCCAAAAGGACAGAATTGACGGGGACTGTCTTGTGCGTGCCGCCGGCTCCTATGCGTTAAACAGAAATATTTCCATAATGGAAAGTGAAAAAGAGGAGTTATTTGATTTATTATTGCAGCTGGGTTTTCGGCAAATTGACGATAAAGTAAGGATAAATTTAAGTCAATTATTTAAGCCCTGTAAAAATTAACAAAAAGATAAATTTTTTCTTGTGCTTTGACAGAATTTATAATATAATATACTATGTGATATTTTGGGGGTAATTTGTTTTACTTATTGCCCATGAGAATAAATTCTGACAAAGAGTTAAACGGAGGAATATTAAAATGAGTATTGAACAAATGGCCAAGGCAAGGGAAGCTGCTCAGAATACATCTGCGTATAAAAACCTGCTGAAGTTTTTTGACGAAAACAGCTTTTGCGAAATAGACAGCTTTGCAAAATCCGGCAAGAACTACGCTGAGGTTGTTGCAGGCTTTGGTATGGTAGAGGGTATGCCTGTATATGCATTTGCCCAAAACAGAGATGTTTGCGGCGGTGCAATGAGCAAGGCTCATGCCGCAAAGGTTAAAAAGATTTACGATTTGGCACTTAAAACAGGTGCTCCTGTTGTAGGTTTTTATGACAGCATCGGCGGTAAGCTCAAAGAGGGCAACGAGCTTTTGGCAGGCTACGGCGATGTTTTAAAGGCTTCAGGTCAGCTTTCCGGAGTTGTTCCGCAGATTTCCGTAATTCTCGGAAACTGCCTGGGAACAGGTGCTTTGACTGCTGCTAATGCTGACATTATAATAATGAATAAAAAAGCAACTCTTTCCCTTTCTACAATGGGTACAGAGGGCAGTGCAGAGGAAAACGCAAAGAAAGGCGTTTCCGCTTTGACTGTAGAAAACAACGCAGAGGCTATTGCTAAGGCAAGAGAGCTTGTTACATATCTTCCTTCAAATAACCTCAGTTCTGCTCCGGCAGCTTTTGAGGCTGCTCCTGCTGCGGCTGCAAAATGCCCTGCCGAAACTGTTGCAGACGAGGGCACTCTCTTTAAGCTTTACGAAGATTACGGCACTCAGGCAGTTGTAAGCCTTGGAAGAGTTGACGGAAGAGTTGTGGGCTTTGTAGGTACAAAGGGCGAAAGCATCGGATACCATGCAGGCGATAAGATTGCAAAGTTTGTACGTTTCTGCGACGCTTTTTCAATCCCTGTTATCACTTTTGTAAACAGCGAGGAATTTACTTCCATCAAAGCTGCTTCAAGAGTTACAAGTGCATACGCCGAGGCAACAACAGTTAAGATTTCCGTAGTTACAGGAATTGCCGTAGGTGCATTGTATATAGCAATGGCTGGAAGCGGTGCAAACACAGATGTTACTTTTGCTCTTCCCGACAGCATTATTTCTCCTGTTACTCCTGAGGCTGCTGCATTTATTATGGCTCCCGAGAAGATGAATGTTGTTCCTGCCAAGCAGAAAGAAGCTGCTATGAAATTTGCTCAAACTGAGCTTTCAGCTTTCAAGGCTGCTGAAAACGGCTTTGTTGAAGATGTAATCACCGAAGAAGAGCTTAGAGTGAAGATTGCTTCTGCTTTGGAAATGCTTGAGGGCAAGAGAGTTCCTACACTTGCAAAGAAACATTCAACAATCTGATTTTAAAAACAGAAAGAAATTTAACTATAAATTAAATATAACATTTCCTGCATTAAAGATACCTTTACTGCGTGGGTTTAGAAAAGGGGATTATATATCATGAAAAATTTAAGAATTACAGTTAACGGCACAGCATATGATGTTCAGGTTGAAGAGCTTGGTGCAGGTGCAGCTCCTGCTCCTGTTGCAGCACCGGCTCCGAAAGCAGCGCCTGCACCAAAGGCAGCTCCTGCTCCTGTTGCAGGCGGCACAGAAATTACTGCTCCTATGAACGGAACAATCGTTAATGTTCCTGTTTCCGTTGGTCAGGCAGTTAAGAAGGGCGATGTATTGGTAATTCTTGAGGCTATGAAGATGGAAAACGAAATCATGGCTCCGCAGGACGGAACAGTTGCTTCTATCCTTGTAAACAAGGGCGAGGCTGTTGACTCAGGAAAGGTTCTTCTTACTTTGAAATAATCTGAATGTTAAGGATGATATAAAATGGCTAAAAAGATAAAGATTACAGAAACAGTATTGCGTGACGCTCATCAGTCACTCATTGCTACAAGAATGACAACGGAAGAAATGCTTCCTATCCTTGAGAAAATGGACAAGGTAGGTTTTTATTCTCTCGAGTGCTGGGGCGGTGCGACTTTTGACAGCTGTCTTAGATTTTTAAACGAAGACCCATGGCAAAGACTCCGCATTATCAGAGAAAAGTGTCCTAATACAAAGCTTCAGATGCTTTTCCGCGGTCAGAATATGCTGGGTTACCGTCATTACGCTGATGATGTTTTGGAATATTTTGTTCAGCGTTCAGTTGCAAACGGTATCGACATTATCAGAATTTTCGACGCACTCAACGATATTAAAAACCTGAAAACAGCTATTAAGGCGGCTAAGAAAGAGGGAGCACATGCTCAGGTTGCTATAAGCTACACCACAGGTCCTGTGTTTACAGACCAATATTATGTTGACTATGCAAAGAGAATTGCAGACGCAGGTGCAGATTCAATCTGCATTAAGGATATGGCTGCACTTTTGACACCATACAACACAGAAAGCCTTGTAAAGGCAATTAAATCTGCTGTTGATTTGCCTGTTCAGCTTCACACACACTATACATCAGGTCTTGCTTCTATGTGCCTTATGAAGGGTATCGAAGCAGGTGCTGATATTGTTGATACAGCGATGAGCCCTCTTGCTTTGGGAACTTCACACGCTCCTACAGAGTCAATAGTTGCCGCATTGCAGAGTACAGAGTACGACACAGGCATTGACCTTGTTGCTCTTACAGAAATCAGAGATTACTTTATGACTCTCCGTGATAAGTACATAAAGAGCGGACTTCTTGACCCGAAAATGCTTGCTACAGACGCAAACGCCCTTATCTATCAGGTTCCGGGCGGTATGCTTTCAAACCTTTTGAAGCAGCTTAAAGACGCAGGCAAGGAAGACAAGCTTACAGAGGTTCTCAACGAAGTTCCGAGAGTTCGTAAGGATTCCGGTTATCCTCCACTTGTTACACCTACATCACAGATTGTTGGTACACAGGCTGTATTCAATGTAATCATGGGTGAGCGTTATAAGATGTGTACAAACGAGTTTAAGGACCTTGTTGCAGGCAAGTACGGCACAACTCCAATGCCTATCGACCCTGAGTTCAGAAAGAAGATTATCGGTGACATGAAGCCTGTAAACTGCCGTCCGGCAGATTTGCTCAAGCCTGAGCTTGAGAAGCTCAGACAGGAACTGCCTGCACAGTATCTGGAGCAGGAAGAGGACGTTCTTTCCTATGCTCAGTTCCCGAAGGTATCCCTTGATTTCTTCGAGAAGAGAAGAAACGCAAAGGTCGGAATCAATTCCGATGTTGTGGACATGGAAAATCAGGTTCATCCAGTATGATTTAAATCCGACTTGCAAAGCTTACTTTAAGAAATGAAATTCGGTTCAAGGGGAGCGAAACCTCTTTTATATCTCCGACGTGCAGGACTTAGTTTTATAGTTTAACGTCATTTCACGTCGGGCTAGACGATTTGTTAAACGTTTTGGAATGGTTCGCTTACAATTGGGTTGGCTTTATTTAAGGCTGTGGTTAAAAAACCACAGCCTTTTTTATGCGTTATCGTCTTCCGGTTCATCTACAAATTCCAAATTTTCAAAAGCGTAACGTAAAGACATATTTATCAGCTCGTTTCGTGAACGGTTGCTTTTTAAGGATAGCTCGTCCAGCTTGTCACTGATTTCGCTGTCTATTCTGATTGTCATAGTGACCGACCGTGTTTTCTTTGGTTTTATTACAAATTTATCTTTCATACAGTATTCACCTCTGTTTATAGTATAGTTTTTTTATATCTGTATTAATAGAACACATTTTGTGTTGAAAAAATAATCATATTATTATGTTTTGCAATTAAAAAAAATTGCATTTTATAATATTATGTGATATAATGTTCCTGTATTTAAAGATAAATCTACAATGAAAGGGGTGATAATTATGGTAAGTTCGGTTGCTAAAGCTTTGAGATCAACAGGAATAGTTTGTGCTGCAGGGGGTCTTCTCTGTATATTTATTAGCTTGGCATCAAGAGATGATTTTTGGATATACTTTTCTCTTTTAGCCATAATATCCGGTTCTGTATGCTGGGGCTGCGGAGAAATAGTGCAAATTTTGTATGAGATCAAGCAAGAGGTAGTAAATATTCGTCTCGGTAAGAGCAATGAAAGCCTGGTAGACCGATTTTCAAAAGGCGGCAGACTGTGATTAAAATCAAAAAAATCCTCGGGTATATCCCGGGGATTTTTTGTTGGGAGATATATCGTATATCAAACCGGATATAAATTTACTTAACTAATAGTGTGATATTATTATAAGGTGTAAAATTTATTTTACGTTAATCAAAAAAATGACTGTTTTAAATGAAAATACACACCGAAATAAAAAAACAACAGTTTTTTTTGAGTGTTATATAATTTATAATTATAATACATAATAAATATGATTATTAATCAAAAAAATATAGTCATAAATAAGAGAGAGATCGGTAAACTGATAGGATAAAATGATAGTACAAAAAAATTATTGTTAATTTTGATAAATTAAATTTGATTGTATATCGTTGATTTCCTAATTTAATAATTAATATTCTGAATAAGGAAGTGGTGTGTATTATATAGTAAGTGTAATAAGTTAAACGAGATATTAACAAAAAAGGAAGGTGATAAGTTTATATTAGATATATATAATAGTATTTAAATAGTTTGGTTAGAACGCAGCTTGAAGACAGAAAATCTGTGAATCGTGACAAGGAAGAATGAATTTATTAAAACGAAAATACAGGTTAAAACTGAAAGTAAGTATATCAGAGAAAACGATGGAGAAAAATTATGTTGCGGGTATCGTTTCTGATATCACACTTGGTTTTTTAGTGGTTGAAAAGACAGTATGCGTATAGCTTTAATGTGAGTTTTATCGGATATTTTAATTGTTTGTGTCTGTTTATAGATAAAACTAATTTTGAATGAAATATATTTGGATTTTATTAAGCGGGACGGAATTGATAATTCTGTAATGAAAATCCAATACTCTAAACCTATATTATAGAAAACGGGGGTTATTATTTTGAAAAAAGGATTGAAAAAATGTCTTTCAATAGTCCTTACTATTGCAATGATTTTATCAGTTATGTCCGTATCATTTACTGCGAATGCCGAAGATATTATAACAGTAAATGATATCAGAGTTGTACCAGGAGACGAAATCAACTATTATTTTGAAATTGAGGATTCAAGATGGTTCCTTAACGGTGACTACAGAGTTACATACGATAACAGAGTTCTTGAATTTACAGCCGGCGAAAAAAATGAATTATATTCTGTTATAAACGACAGCGGTGCTTCTATTATTTTTAACGTTAAGGATAACGGAAACGGCACTTCAACAATTTTGATGAACTTTACTACATTGACAGGCGTTAGCTTTGCAAAAATGAGCAAAGTTTTTGCCTATAACTTTAAGGTAAAGAGCGATGCTCCTGCAGGTGCAAGTAATATTGAAATGTATGTTGATGCAACCTGCGTTTTCACAGGAGAGGGAAGACCTTCTATGGGAACAGTAAATGTTTCCAATATGCTTAACATTGTTGTAGACGGCGAGGTTAAGGCAGAAAAGGTAAATCTTGTTACAGATCGTATTCCGGGCATTGATGTTTCAGAACTTGAAGCTCTTATAGCTGAGGCAGAGGCTTTGGTTAAGGAAAGCGGATATACAGCAGACTCCCTATCAGCACTTGAAACAGCTATTGCTCATGCAAAAACAGTTGCAGAATTCCCTGAAACTCAGCAGGGAGTTACTGATGAGATAGCAGCACTTCAGGCAGCTATTGACGGTCTTGTAATTGATACAGCAGCTCTTGAAGCACTTATCGCTCAGGCAAAGGAACTTGATACAGAAGGTTTTACAGCCGAAACTGTAGAAGCATTGAATAGTGCAATCACAGCAGCAGAGGCAGTTGTTGCAAATCCTGAAAGCGTACAGGCAGTAAAAGACGCAGCAGCAGCTCTCCAGGCAGCTATGGACGGTCTTAAAATTGATACAGCAGCTCTTGAAGCACTTATTGCTCAGGCAAAAGAGATCGATACAACAGGTTATACAGCTGCAACTGTAGAAGCATTGAACAGTGCAATCACAGCAGCAGAGACAGTTGCTGCAAATCCTGAAAGCGTACAGGCAGTAAAAGACGCAGCAGCAGTTCTCCAGGCAGCAATGGACGGTCTTGTAATTGACACAGCAGCTCTTGAAGCACTTATTGCTCAGGCAAAGGAACTTGACACAGAAGGTTATACACAGGAATCAATAGATGCATTGAATAATGCAATCACAGCAGCAGAGACAGTTGCAGCAGCTCCTGAAAGCGTACAGGCTGTTACAGAAGCAATTGCAGCACTTCGGGCAGCTATTGACGGTCTTGCAGTAGATACAACAGCTCTTGAAGCACTTATTGCTCAGGCAAAGGGACTTGATACAGAGGGCTATACAGCCGCAACTGTAGAAGCATTGAATAATGCAATTACAGCAGCGGAGGCAGTTATCAAAGCACCTGAAAGTGTTCAGGCAGTAAAAGACGCTGCAGCAGCTCTTCGGGCAGCAATGGACGGACTTGTAATTGACACAGCAGAGCTTGAAGCTCTTATCGCAGAAGCAGAAGCAATTAATACAGAAGGATATACAACAGGAACAGTAAATGCTTTGAAAAGTGCAATTGCTGAAGCAAAGAATGTAGTTGCTAATCCTTCAAGTGTTCAGGCAGTTAAGAACGAGATTGTAAGACTTCAGAACGTAATGAATAGTCTTATTCCGATAACAAAAGATTTGAGAGCTGCTATTGAAAATGCAGAAAAGAAGCTCAACATGGATATCTATTCACCAAAGAGCAAAGCTGCACTTCAGGAAAAAGCAGATGCAGGTAAAGAACTTCTTAATGCTATAGATAACGGAGAAAGATTTGTTTCCTATGAGGAAGTTGTAGAAGCTACCAATGCTATCAATGATGCAATAGCTGCTTTGATTGAGGGAGTTCTTCTCGGTGATGCTGACGGAAGTAATACAGTAAATGTCTTGGATGCTACACAGATTCAAAAATTCCTTGCCGACTTAATTTCAGAAGATGAGATAGTAAGGCTTGCAGCTGATGCAAATAAAGACGGAAAGATTTCAATCCTTGACGCTACAACGGTTCAGATTCGCCTTTCATTGGGTGAGAAGGACGAATATGTATTCGCCGATGAGGCCTGATAAAACAAGTCTTAAGCTAAAATATTAAAAAATTGCTCAACAAATATTGAATTAGTGTACTTTCATTAATTATAAAAAAATAAGGAGTCTGTAAATATTGCAGACTCCTTTTTATATGTAGATATTTTTTGAGGCTTATTGTAAATAATGTATAAAAAATGTTTTTATTGATATATATTATTGACAAAGAGGTGGAAAATGGTATAATGAATATGTACAAAATAAATTAAATTATAATTGTGCGTAAAAAAAGATTGGAGGTTTAAACAGTGAAAACGAACTACTTGAAAAAGTGTATTTCCGTACTTCTTTCCATTTCTATGCTTGCGTCATTGTTTGCTGTATCTTTTACGGCATCAGCGGAAGAAGTTTTGGTTGTTGACGGAAAAAGTTACCAAAAAGGAGATATTGTTGAGCTTAAGGGTGACTTGCAAATTAACAATTGGCTGATGAACGGACAGGTTGAAATACCATACGATTCTACAAAGCTTCAATTGGTTGACGGACAAACCGAAGAAACTATTTTCCCCGCACTTTCTGAGCAAAACATTAAGGTTTTCTATAATGATATTGCCGCAGAAAACGTATTCCTTTTTAACTTTTCAAATCCAACCGTTGGTATTGATTTTACCGAAAGCAAAACTCTTTACAGCCTGAAGTTTGAAGTAATAGGTACAGGCGATATAAAGTTAGCTGATAATGTAAAAATAGTTGATATGAAATCCTATGCTTTTGAAGGAAGCCCTGAAGGACAGGATAACTTCGAAATGGTTTCTGTTATTGACGAAAACGGTGCTATTCTTGAAGGCAAAGGAACTGTTACAAATGTTTCACAGCCAATGGGTCCTGTTGAAGAAACCTTGACAGTTGACGGAAAAACCTACAACATCGATGATACTTTTACTTTTGCAGGTGATCTTCAGGTTAACAGATGGGTTATGAATACACAAATTGAGCTTAATTACGATAATACTAAGCTTGAGATTGTTGATACAGTATATCCCGTACTTGAAAAAGCAGGAATAAAGGTTTATGAGAATTACATAAACGATGAAGGCTGGTATAGCTTTAACTTTTCTGATGTAAGCAATGGTGTTGATTTTACTGAGAAAGGTGAGTTGTACGTTGTTACATTTAAAGTAGTAGGAAACGGAACAACAACTCTCAACGACAAAATTAATATAATTGAAATGTCAGAGTTCCCGTTTGACGGTTCACCCGCCGAAAATCCGGGTGCAGAGCTTATACCGGTAGATATCACAGATGGTAATGGTGGTTTCAACGGAGATAAGGGTTCTTTCGAGAATTCTATAAAAGAAGAAGTTGCTGAGAAAACACTTACTGTTGATGGCAAAACTTACAATGTAGGTGAGAAATTTACTTTAGTTGGTCAGCTT
This sequence comes from uncultured Clostridia bacterium, assembly GCA_944380855.1. Taxonomy (GTDB): domain Bacteria; phylum Bacillota; class Clostridia; order Oscillospirales; family Acutalibacteraceae; genus Limousia. The sequence goes on from CALWIW010000024.1 coordinate 9,869, forward strand.
CAGGCAAACAGATGGCTTATCAATGCACAGTTTAATCTTGATTTTGATAACACCAAGATTAAGATAGTGGATACTGCTTATCCTGTTTTGGAGGAAGCAGGTATATCGGCAGTTGAAAATTACAACAACGACGAGGGTTGGTATACATTTAACTTTACAGATGTTGAAAACGGTGCAGACTTTACTTCAGTGGCAAATCTTTACGAGGTTACATTTGAGGTTATAGACGGCGGTACAACAACTTTGGCAGATAAGGCTGCTTTTGATGTTATCTGCACATTCCCGTTTGCCGGTTCTCCTGCAGTAAATCCGGGTGCAGAAATAGAAATGGTGGATATTTCTGACGGTAACGGCGGAATTAAAGAAGGTGAAGGTAAAGTAGAACATATTATCGATCCTGAACCTCCTGTAGTTGATACCTTAGTTGTAGACGGTCATTTGTACAAGCTTGGTGATACTGTAAGATTTAACATTGATCTTCAAGCCTATAATTGGATTATGAACGGTCAGTATACACTGAATTTTGATAATACAAAGCTTCAGCTTAAATCCGCATATTATCCTGTTCTTGAGGAAGCAGGAATTAATGTAGTTGAAAACATAAACAACGAAGATGGATTCTATACATTTAATTTCCTGGATATTGAAAAGGGTGTAGATTTCACAACCAAGAACGTATTGGTTGCAATGGAGTTTAAGGTAATCGGTACAGGAGAAGCAATGCTTGACAAAAACTCTGTTATTGATGCTTTGAGTACATTTGATTTTGAGGGTTCACCGGCAGATCCTGAAAATGAAGGAAAGCCTATAAATATGGTAGATATTACTGAAGGCTTGAACGGTGTAAATCCTGAATACGGTGAATTGGAATACTATCAGGGAAAACCTAATATTATAGAAAAATTCACTGTTAACGGACAAGAAGTAAAAGCCGGAGATATCGTAGAATATCGTGTATGGGTTAAAAATGATAAGTATTGGCTTGTAAACTCAGAATTTGATATTCTTTACACAAATCATTATCTTGATCTTATAGAAGTTACATATCCCGGACTTGAGAGTATTGCAGGATATGTTGTAGATAATAATATTGTTGACTCCGGATTGCTTGAGTCACAGGGCAAAACAGCAGGCGAATTTTTGTTCAATTTCACAAATATCCATTCAGGTGTTGACTTTACACAGGGTGCATATATGGCTGTACTTAAATTTAAGGTACATGAGTCCACAAATCCTGAAATACCTGCAACAGGAGCTTCCGTAATTGAACTTAACAATAACGTTGTTAATGACATGAATGTATTCCCGTTTGAGGGCTCAGGTGCTTCACACGATATAGAGGATAAGAGAGATCTCGTAAATGTTATTGGTGAAGATGGTTTGCCCACAACTGATGAATTCAGACTTGAAACAGAAGTAATCAGCGAAGTTACCCTTGATTGGGAAGCTTTGCAGGAAGCTTATGATAAGTGGGCAGCATTCGATACAGACGGTTACACAGCTGAATCTGTAGCAGCTCTTCAAGAGGCTCTTACTGAAACAAAGAAAATGCTTGATGATTTCAATGCAGGAAACTTTGACGGTTATACTCAGGATATGATTGACCAGCAGCTTGAAAAACTTAATGCAGCAGGCGAAGCACTTGTTGTTGATAAATCACAGTTGAAAGCATTGATTGATGATGCTAAAGCAATTCTTGAGGATAAGGATACACTTTATGTACCTGAAACAATCGAGGCTCTCAAAGAGGCTGTTGATAAGGCACAAGCGGTTGTAAATAACGAGAATGCTACAGTTCAAGAGGTAAAAGACGAGATAGAAGCACTTCAGAAGGCTATTGACGGAGTTAAGAAGGGTGCTTATCTCGGAGATGTTAATTATGATGGCAGAATAACCATTGTTGACGCAACATATATCCAGCTTTTTGCGGCAGAAATAGAGACTCCGGAAAAATTCTATGAAGAACTTGCAGATGTTGACAAAGACGGCAAAATAAATATCTTAGATGCAACAGAGATTCAAAAGATTTTAGCATTATATATGCCTTGGGAGATAGTTGAGATACCTGCAGGAGTTTAAATTTTGTTTCATTAAATACGCACTTAATGGACAAGTAATTTAATTTATTGACGTGGGCCGCAGCATTTATTGCTGCGGTCTTGTTTTTTATATACTCCTAAATTTGTATAAAAAGTTTTAGCAAGAATTAAGTTTAAAATCATATAAAATTCATTTTTACTCATTAATATTATATTATTAAGAGTTAGACAAAGAATAATGTAGCTTTATGTGAATAATAAATGAAATTTGTTGTATATTTGAATATTTTCTTGATTTGTTTTCACAAATAATATAAAATTATAATAAGAAATGACTCTAGAATTTATAATGTAAGGGGGACTTAGTGTGAGATATTGTAAAAAAATATCCTCTTTTGCGTCTGTTTTTTTACTTGTATCCATAATTTGTCAGCTTAATGTAAATGCGGAGACATATTTTGCCAGTGAGGATTTTAAATACACATACAGATATGACGGCACAATATCTGTAGCGGGATATCTGGGCACATCTTCAAACCTTAATATTCCCGATACTATTTCCGGAGAGAACGTTACCGAAATATCATGGAACGCATTTAACGGCAACAAGTCCATTGAGAGTGTTAGTTTTCCCGATACATTAAAGATTATCGGTGACAGTTCTTTTGCTAATTGTATCAGCCTTAAAAGTATTGTAATACCGTATTCCGTTACAAAGATAGGAGCGAATGCTTTTTACAGCTGTACGGCTGCGTCTGTTATTGAGATAAAAGGGAATTTGGAGTCTGTAGAGAAATATTCTTTTAACAGATGCAGTTCTGTAAAAGAAATTGTTTTGCCCGAAACAGTAAAATCCTTCGGAGATTATGCTTTTTATGGGTGTAGTTCATTAGAGTATATATATATTCCCCCTTCAACAACATACATTGAAAAACACGCTTTTGACGAGTGCGGTAAGCTTGTAATTTACGGATACAGCGGTTCCTATGCTGAAGTGTACGCAGGTGAAAAAAATATAGACTTTGTTTCTGTAGGAGAAGTTGAAAGCCAAAGGTTTTCCGAAAACAAAATAAACAGTGTTCAGGGAAGCTATAATAAATTTGAAAACAATAATGCTTGGGATTTAAACAGCGACGGTATAGTTAATAATTTGGATTTTAAAGTGCTGTGTCAATTTTTAGTTAAAACCAAAAATTGTTTTTTTGGAGAAAGTAATTACGATTTTAACGGTGACAGGAAATTTAACATAGCTGATGTTACCTGTTTGCAGATAAAAATATCTGTTATTTCTGTCTGAGTTTTATTTAATTAAAACTCTTGACAATCATTATATATAAGCATATAATATATACAGTTATTAATTTAATATGTTAAACCATTGATGAGGAGATAACGCTGTATACGAACTCACAGAGAGTCTCAGGTGCTGGGATTGAGACAGGAAACGGTATTGCAAATGGACCTCGGAGGGTGCGGGGGAATTTAGTATCCCGCAACGTGTTCTCACGTTACAGAGATAGAATGTGTTGGCATTCGATGAGTGGGCATTTTGTCAAACAAGGTGGCACCGCAGATATTTTGCATTATCTGTCCTTGGGTTATATTTATAACCTGAGGGCTTTTTTATTTTAGAAAAAGGGTGATAATTATGATATTACTTAAAGAGCGATGGCGTATTTTGTAACGGAACTGAATCAGAATAGAATAACATTACGAAATACGAAAGGTTGATTTATATATGAAAAAGTTTATTGTAACGATTTTATCAGTTTTAATGTGTACATCAATTTTTGCAGGCTGCGGTTCAAATGATATCGGTGATAAAGGTTCAGATACAGCTCAGGGTGATAAAGCAAAAATAGGTATTATAAAAATAGTAGAGCACCCGTCTCTGAATACAATTGAAGAATCAATTGTAACAAGACTTGAGGAGTTGGGATATAAGGACGGAGAAAATGCGGAAATTTCCTGTATGTCCGCACAAAATGACCCGACAACTATTCCTCTTATGATGGATAAATTTGTGGCAGACGGTTGCGATATTGTAGTTGCCATATCGACACCGGTGGCAACAGCGGCTATGAATTATGCAGAACAAATACCTATTGTATTTTCTGCTGTTTCTGACCCGGTAGCCGCAAACCTTACAACAACTCTTGAAAATCCTGATAAAAATGTTACAGGTACCTGCGACAGCGTTCCGGTAGATAAAATCATTGACATGGCGTTGAAGCTTACTCCTGATATAAAAACTTTCGGATTTATTTATAATTCCGGCGAGGACAGCTCTGTTGCAAATATTGAGAGAGCAAAACAGTATTGTGAGGAAAAAGGTCTTAGCTATGTTGAAGCCAATGTTGAAAACAGTACGGCTATACAGCAGGCGGCAGAATCATTGGTGACAAAGTGTGACGCAATATTTACACCTACCGACAATACAGTTGCTGAAGGTATGAGCGTGCTTTCTCAGATTTGTAAGGATGCAAAAATACCATGCTATGTGGGTGCGGATTCAATGGTTATGGACGGAGGCTTTGCTTCTATCGGAATTACTTATGAAGAATTGGGAATTGAAACGGCAAATATGGTGGATAAGGTTCTCAAAGGTACAAAGGTTTCCGATATTCCTGTTATGGTATTTGAGGATTTGTTCACATATATAAATACCACAACAGCAGACGCAATCGGTGTTGAAGTTAAGGAAGACGTTCTGAACAACGAAAAAACCGTTATTTTTGAATAAGAAAATAATAAGAGTCCCGCCGGAAAAACAATTCTGCTTTTTCCGGCGGTAACATATAGGGGTAATCCTGTATTAAATTGAGAGGTGTTTCTTTTGCAGTATTTGACTTTGGGACTCGGCTCTATAGAGCAGGGACTTATTTACGCAATTCTTGCTTTGGGAGTTTTTGTATCGCTTAGAGTGCTTGATATTCCGGACTTGACGGTTGACGGCTCTTTTGTAACAGGAGCGGCTGTATCTGTTATGTTCACACAGCTTCAGGAGCCCTTAGGCGGAGGTATTCTTTTTCCGGTTCTTTCATTGATTATGGCATTTTTGGCAGGTGCAATAACAGGAATAATAACCGGTTTGCTTCACACAAGGCTTAAAGTGCCTGCACTTTTGGCGGGAATACTTACAATGACAGGCCTTTATTCAATAAATCTCATTATAATGGGGGACAAACCGACGGTTTCCATAAACGGCATGAACAACATATTTACACCGTTCATGGATATGGTAGGTTCAGACGCAGTTTCGAGAAAACTGGCAATCATACCTGTAATTCTTGTGGTACTGCTTATTACAACCCTTGCACTTGTATGGTTTTTGCGTACGCAAAAAGGTATGGCTTTGCGTGCCACAGGCGATAATGAAGAAATGGTAAAGGCAAGCTCTATTAATGCGGACAATATGAAGGTTTTGGGTCTTGCTGTGGCAAACGGTATTGTTGCCTTGTCGGGAGCTGTTCTTGCTCAGGATCAGAATTTTGCGGACGCCAAGTCAGGCGTGGGAACGGTTGTTGTGGGAATTGCCTCTATAATTATCGGTGAAACAATTTTCGGCAAGCGTTCAATTATCAATAATATTGTTTCTGCAATTCTCGGAGCAATAGTATACAGAATTTTCATTTCTATAGTTCTTCAGCTGGGTCTGCCGGCATCTTACTTTAAGCTTTTATCAGCTTTAATTGTGGTTATTGCAATTTGTGTACAGGTTACAGGTGAAAAGATTGCAAGAAAAAAAGTAAGGAGGGCAAATAAAAAATGTTAACTCTTGAAAATATTTATCTTACATTCAATCCCAATACTGCCAACGAAAAGGTTGCCTTGAACGGTGTTTCATTACAGCTTGAAAAAGGTGATTTTGTAACCGTCATAGGAAGCAACGGTGCGGGAAAATCCACAATGCTTAACGCTGTTGCCGGAACATATATGACTGACAGCGGAAAGATATCACTTGACGGTGAAGACATAACAAATATGCCCAATCATAAAAGAGCCAAACACATGGGCAGGCTTTTTCAGGACCCATTAAAGGGAACGGCTCCCAACATGACTATAGAAGAAAATCTGGCACTTTCCTACGGACGAGGCACACGGAGAGGATTCGGTATCGGAGTAAGAAAGAGCGATGAAAAGTTTTACAAAGAAACATTGAGCAGGCTCGGACTGGGACTTGAGGACAGACTTAAAACGAAGGTTGGACTGCTTTCCGGCGGACAGAGACAGGCACTTACACTGCTTATGGCAACAATAGTAACGCCGAAACTACTTTTGCTGGACGAGCATACAGCGGCACTTGACCCTGTTACGGCTAAAAAGGTCATGGATTTAACAAACAGTATAGTAGCCGAAAACAATATCACGACCTTGATGGTTACACACAACATTTCAGACGCATTGAATACGGGAAATAAAACAATTTTGATGTCAGGCGGAAAAATAGTTCTGGTTTTAGAGGGAGAAGAGAGAAAAAATATGACCGTTGAAAAGCTTATGAAGCTTTATTCCGATACGGCAAACGACGCTTTTTCCGATAAAATGATTCTTTAATTTAATAAACAGTATTCGGAGGATAATCAGCATTTTGATTATCCTCTTTTTTGTAGATCAAGTATGAGTAACTGCCAAGAATATATATAAATATTCATGCTATTTTAATATAAAAAACATATAGTATACAGAAAAATATATTGACAATTGCTATAAACTGTGCCAAAATAAAGGGGTAGATAAAATATATTCCCTTTAGGAGGAGATACATATGGCAAACAGAATAGTATTAAACGAAACATCTTATCATGGTGCGGGAGCAATTGAAAATGTTTCTTTAGAGGCAAAAGCAAGAGGTTTTAAAAAGGCTTTTGTTGTAACCGACCCCGATTTGCTTAAATTCGGCGTAGCACAAAAGGTTCTTGATGTTCTTGATAAGGATAATCTGGCGTATGAAGTATACAGCAATGTTAAAGCCAATCCTACAATAGAGAATGTGCAGACAGGTGTTGCGGCTTTTAAGGACAGCGGTGCCGATTATATTGTTGCAATCGGCGGAGGAAGTGCCATGGACACAGCAAAGGCAATAGGCATTATTGTTGAAAATCCTGAATTTGCAGATGTCCGCAGTCTTGAGGGTGTTGCACCTACTAAAAATAAGGCTGTTCCCACAATCGCAATTCCAACCACAGCAGGCACAGCCGCAGAGGTTACAATAAACTATGTTATTACAGATGTTGAAAAGAACAGAAAATTTGTGTGCGTTGATACCCATGATATCCCTGTTGTGGCTATTATTGACCCTGATATGATGTCGTCAATGCCAAAGGGACTTACAGCAGCTACAGGCATGGACGCTTTGACACACGCAATTGAAGGCTTTATCACAAAAGCCGCATGGGATATGACGGATATGTTCCACCTGAAAGCTATTGAAATCATTTCACAAAATCTCAGAGGGGCTGTTGAGAATACCCATGAGGGAAGAGAGGGAATGGCTTTAGGTCAGTATATTGCAGGAATGGGATTTTCAAACGTTGGTCTTGGAATTGTTCATTCAATGGCACACCCACTTGGTGCGGTTTATGATACTCCTCACGGTGTGGCTAACGCAATAATTCTTCCTACGGTTATGGAGTACAACGCAGAAGCAACAGGTGATAAGTACAAATATATCGCTGCTGCTATGGGCGTTAGGGGAACAGAGAGTATGACTGTTGAGGAATACAGAAAGGCCGCTGTTGACGCAGTTAAAAAGCTGTCAGCAGATGTTGGAATTCCTGCCGATTTAAAGGAAATTGTTAAGGAAGAGGATTTGGATTTCCTTGCAGAGTCAGCATATGCCGATGCCTGCCGTCCCGGCAATCCGAGAGATACTTCTGTTGAAGAAATAAAAGAGCTTTACAAGTCTTTGATGTAATCAAAAAAATTGGTTGTATAGCAGATGTGTTGGAAAACAGTTTGCTATACAACCTTTATTTATATCTTTTTATTTGTGTTTTTTGGAGTTTTTGTTTTTCTTAAAATTAGTCTTTTTAGTGGTTTTATTTTTTTGATTGTTATTCTGAACAAAAGACCTGTCCGGGGTAACAAGGCAGTTTTTGCCTGTGCCTATTAAATCCATTCTTCCTGCAATTTTCAAAGCCTTTATTACCAAGGCTTTGTTTTTTGGATTGAAATATTGAAGCAATGCCCTTTGCATGGCCTTTTCTTCCGGAGTTTTCGGAACATATACAGGCTCTAAGGTGTAAGGGTCAAGACCGGTATAAAACATACAGGTGGATATTGTTCCCGGCGTAGGGTAAAAGTCCTGAACCTGCTCGGGGTGAATTTTTTCTTTTTTCAGAAACAAAGCCAGCTCTACGGCGTCCTTCATGGTAGAACCCGGGTGAGAGCTCATAAGATAGGGAACGAGGTACTGTTCTTTTCCTATCTTTTTTGTGGTTCTATAAAATTCGTCCTGGAACTTTTTGTAAACCTCAATATGCGGCTTGCCCATTTTGTCCAAAACAGCGGCTGAGCAATGTTCGGGAGCTACTTTAAGCTGTCCGCTGATATGATGAGCCACAAGTTCTCTGAAAAACTCACGGCTTTCGTCCTCCATAAGATAGTCAAATCTTATACCGCTTCTTATGAAAACCTTTTTGATTTTCGGCAGGCTTCTAAGCTTTCTGAGCATTTCAATATATTCCGTATGGGAAACCTGAAGATTTTTGCATGGTGTAGGGGCAAGGCATTTTTTGTTTTTACAAAGTCCTGCTTTTTCCTGTAATTTGCAGGAGGGCATACGGAAGTTTGCGGTTGGACCTCCGACATCGTGTATATAACCTTTGAAACGTGGATTTTCAGTGAGCTTTTTTGCTTCGTCAATGACGCTTTCCATGCTTCTGACGGTTATGGCTCTGCCCTGATGAAATGCGATTGAGCAGAAATTACAGGCACCGAAACAGCCTCTGTTATGGGTGATGGAAAATTCCACTTCCTGAATACCGGGAACACCGCCCAAGGCTTCATATGAGGGGTGATAGTATCTTTCATATGGCAGGGAATACACCTTGTCCAGCTCTTCTGTAGATAAAGGCATCATTGGGGGATTTTGTATAAGGATTTTTTTGCCGTGGCGTTGTATAACTACTCGTCCTCTCACTGCGTCGGACTCTTCCAATTCTTTTCTCGCGGCTACGGCGTAGTCCTTTTTGTTTTCCTTTACTCTTTCGTATGACGGCAAATCCACAACAGGACCCGGGGTATAGTCCTTTGTATCTACGGCATAGCAAATGCCCCTTATATCGTAAAGACTTTCAATGGGAAAGCCGAGGTTAAGTCTGTCGGCAATCTCAACCGTTTGTTTTTCGCCCATGCCGTAGGAAAGAATATCGGCTCCGCTGTCAAAAAGTATTGAGGGGCGGACTGCGTCGTCCCAATAGTCATAATGGGCAAATCTTCTCAGAGAAGCTTCAAGTCCTCCGATTATTACAGGAGAATCCGGGTAAATAGACTTTATTTTCTGTGTGTAAACAATAACCGCTCTGTCGGGGCGTTTTCCGGCTTTTCCTCCTGCCGTGTAGGCGTCGTCGCTTCTCTTTCTTTTAGCCGCAGTATAGTGGGCAACCATACTGTCGATGTTGCCTGAGGAAACCATAAAGCCAAGGCGTGGCTTTCCGAACTGTTTAAAATCCTTGTCGCTGTTTATATTAGGCTGAGGGAGAACGGCTACCCTGTAGCCCTCTGCCTCTAATACTCTTGAAATTATTGCAGTACCGAAAGAAGGGTGATCAACATAGCTGTCACCGGTAACCACAACAAAATCTACGCTGTCCCAGCCTCTTTCTCTCATTTCTTTTTCATTTATAGGTAAAAAAGCCATTTCAAACCTCCGTGAATTGACGTTGTAAGTTTTTAATAATTATATCATGTTTCATGACAAAACTAAAGACCTACATAAAAAAGGAAGAGAAAAGCCTTACGGCATTTCCTCTTCCTCGTTATCGGAAGCTCCGCTTTCGGGAGCTCTGTCAAATCTTAAATTACTGCGTTCCAGCCATTGGTTATAGGTCATTAAAACTTCTCTGGGCTTTGAACCCTGATAAGGACCTACAATTCCCATCTGTTCCATCTCGTCTATCATTCGTCCGGCTCTGGCATATCCTACCTTTATTCTTCTTTGGAGCATGGACGTTGACGCCTGACCTGCTTCAAGAACGCATTTTATCGCCTCTTCAATAAGCGGATCACGTTCTTCGTCGCCCTCTGTTTCGGCTTTAGTATCAGGCTTATTTTTTGAATTGATTTCCTCGGCGGCAATTCTTCGGATTTTCTCCTCAATTTCTGTGTTATACGCCGCCTTGTGCATCTTTTTGGTATAGCCTGTTACTCTCTCGATTTCCTCGTCTGAAGCAAAACAGCACTGCACACGGACGGGCTTTGCCGCTCCCACCGGCATAAAGAGCAGGTCGCCCTTACCGATAAGTTTTTCTGCACCGCCCATATCAAGAATTGTTCTGGAGTCCATATTTGAACCAACTTTCAAGGCAATTCTTGATGGGATATTTGATTTGATAACACCTGTAATAACATTTACTGTAGGTCTTTGTGTAGCAATTACAAGGTGCATACCTGCGGCTCTTGCCATCTGAGCAAGGCGGCAAACAGACTCTTCAACCTCTCCCGGAGCAGCCATCATAAGGTCTGCAAACTCATCAATGGCGATAACTATCTGAGGGAATTTCTCCTTGGGAACAGGAAGTCCGTTTATCTCCATAGGGCGTTCTTCTTCGTCCGTATTGTTTTCCTGCATAAACTTTATGTTTGCGTCCACAAGTTTATTAAAGGAGTATATGTCCTTGCACTCAAATTCCGAAAAAACCTTATATCTTTGAAGCATTTCGGAAACCGCCCAGTTTAAAGCACCTGCCGCCTTTTTGGCATCGGCTACAACAGGAATAAGCAAATGTGGTACGCCTTTATATTTTGAAAATTCAACCATTTTCGGGTCAATCAAAATCAGCTTTACCTGGTCGGGAGTAGCCTTATAAAGAATACTGAGAAGCAAAGCGTTTACACAGACTGATTTACCTGAGCCTGTAGTACCTGCCACGAGAAGGTGGGGCATTTTTGCCAAATCCAAGGTTACTATATCTCCCGTTATATCTCTTCCCAATACGCAGGTAAGCTTGCTTTTTCCGCTTCTGAATTGGTCGGAGTCTATAAGCTCACGAATGGAAACGGTGTTTACAACCTTGTTCGGCACCTCAATTCCAACTGCCGCTTTGCCCGGAACAGGGGCTTCAATTCTTACGCCATCTGCAGCGAGATTTAAAGCGATATCGTCGGCAAGGTTTGTGATTTTGCTTATCTTAACTCCGGGAGCGGGGGAAAGCTCGTATCTGGTAACGGAAGGGCCTCTGCAAATATTTATTATCTCTGCTTTTACGCCGAAGCTTTCCAATGTGGATACAAGCTTTTTTGCATTGCTGTGAAGCTCTTCTATTGCTCCCGCGTCGTTGGAAGATGGGGGAGGCTTTAAAAGCTGAACAGGCGGCAATCTGTATTCGGTTTTGTTTTGAACAGAATTGCTTTCATCGTAATTGTTAATAATTGCAGTTTTGCTGACGCCTGCAAAAGGGTTTTCGATACCCTGTGATAAGTCCTGAGAACTTTCGGTATTAAAGGTGTTATCCTTTTGTTTTTTTATGGAAATTTCCCGTGCTATATCTGAAACGCTGGATTTTTTATTTCCTTTTCTCACTGCGTCCACAAGCTGAGAACCCAAGTTTTTGTTTTCTTTAGTCGTTTTAACAGCAGAACTTTCAGAACCAGAAACACTGCCGTCAACTGGAATATCTATACTTCCGGCATTTCTGCGTTTTTCGTAACCATAGCTTTGTTCTGAATATTTTTCAGAAGTATAGTCGTTTTCGTAATCAGCGTCTGATGAATAATCCGTATACTCATATTGGTCGGTATACTGATTTTGGTAAGCTTTTTTATTGCTGCGTCGTATTTTTGCTTCTTTAGCCTTGTCGAAGGTTTTTCCTACAGCGTCCCTTGATTTTTTCCCGGCTTTCTTTGCAGCTCTTCCTACATCTGACATGGAGCGGTTTGTTACTATCATGGCCAAAACCACAAGTCCCAATATAAATATTGCAACTGTAGGGAAATATCCCATTGTGTGAAGCATTGGATATCCCAGCAAGCCGCTTATAACTCCTCCCCGGCAGGTGAACACGCTGGGGGAGGATGCTGACTGCTCGTAAAGCTTGCCCATGGCGGTGAAAAATCCCGTTTCCAAAAACTGTTCCGAACCGAACAGATAAAACAGACAGTCTAAATCAAAGATAATTCCGGCGATAAGCCACATTTTTTTACTGCCTTTTAACAGAGTCCTTCCTTTTGTGGTTATGTAAGCCATATACGCAAGAAAGGCGGGAAGACCTACAGAGGCAATTCCGAAAATTCCGAAAAGCAGACCTCTTAAAAATCCCCAGAGAAAACCACCGTTTATTATCAGCAGGAGAAAGGAAATCACACAGGCTGCCGAATATAGAATAGCCTTTACTCTTGGACTCATTCCCTCGTGTTTTGTGTTTTTATTGGAAGATTTTCTGCTGTTTGAAGCTTTTGAACGTGTTTTACTTCTGTTAGATGAAGATTTTGACGAGGAAGAACCTTTTGTTTTTCCTCTTGTTTTTTTGCTGTCTGCCAATCTCCTCACCTCCGTTATTTAAATTTCCTTATTTTATCGATTTTAAACTATTGGCATTCCGGTAAATACATTTGCACCTGTAATCATTTCTATAATGCTTATTATAATTACTGCTACACCAACTATAGCTGTATAAACAATAAATACATACATTTTATTGGTTTTAAGGAGCCATTTAAAAAGAACTATTGAAAGATATCCCACAACAGCGGCGGCAATCATTCCGGCAATAATAGCCGCAACACTTGTGTCGCCTGCAAGGCCGCCCTCTGCACCTAAAGCGTCTTTAAGCTCCAAAACAGCGGCGGCAAGAATTGAAGGAATAGCCAAAACAAAAGTGTAGTCAAGCATTTTTTGCTTGTTAATTCCTCTCAGCTCACCTGCTGCAAGAGTTGAACCGGAGCGGGAAAGTCCCGGGAAAACAGCGGCACAGCATTGTGTAAGACCCACAACAACTGCGTCGGGAGCTTTAAGTCTGCGTCTTCCGGCACCGTCGGCACGAAGCTTGCCTGCTCTTTTGTACTTCAATGTAGTTTTCTTATTTTTTATATCTCCCAAGGTGAGAAGTATTGAAGTTGCAAGCAAAGAAAATCCCACGATTATAAAATATTTTTGACCTGTCCAAATATCGGCAAGGTCTTTGGCATTTACTCCCGCAAATGGAATGGGGACGAAAAGCAAAAATAACGGAATAAGGCCGATAATCAGCATCATTATCATATTTCTTTCTTCGTTCATCTGTTTCCATTTAAACTTTCCTGTAAAAATGTCTTTTACAAGGCTGATAAATTCTTTTATAAGTCTCCAGATGAGCTTATGATAGAATACGCATACAGCAAATAATGTTCCTATATGCAGCATTACGTTGAAGAATAAATTATTGTCGGTAACTCCCAAAATATGCTGAGTAATTGAAAGGTGACCGCTGCTTGATACAGGTAAAAATTCGGTTAATCCCTGCACAATACCGTTAATAATGGCTTCAAAAATTGACATTATGTACCTCCGCTTTCACTGCCGCAGAAGGCAACGCCTTTTGCGGCTTTTCTGATTTTTGGCAAATTATTGTTTTGACTTCTTTCGTGACGCTGAAGCTTTTTTACCTATCATTGAATAAAGACACTCCATGGCGTCGCTGACACTTCCTACGCTGTCAATAAGTCCTTCTTCTACTGCGTCCTCACCCTCAAGAATTGTTCCTACGTCCATCACAAGCTCTCCCGTGTTTAACACAAGCTCGCTGTATCTTTCCTTTGATATATTTGAGTTTGTGCAGACAAAGTTGTTTATTCTGTCCTGCATTCTTTTAAAATATTCAAAGGACTGGGACACGCCGAGGGTAATACCGTTAGTCCTCACAGGGTGAACGGTCATTGAGGCACTTCGGGCAATAAAACTTTTCTTTGCCGCTACCGCCAAGGGAATACCTATTGAATGTCCGCCGCCCAAAACAATAGAAACAGTAGGCTTTTTCATTCCGGAAATAACCTCCGCAATGGCAAGACCTGCTTCAACATCTCCTCCAACAGTGTTTATAAGTATCAAAAGACCGTCTACGCTGTCGTCTTCCTCAACTGCAACAAGCTGAGGGATAACGTGTTCATATTTTGTGGTTTTGTTCTGAGCCGGCAATATAAAATGACCTTCAATTTCACCTATAATAGTAAGGCATCTGATATTTTTTCCCTTGTGGTTAGCCTCTATCATACCGCAGTCCTGCTGAGGCTGAACGCCTGTTTCTTCTTCTGACGTGACAACGTCCGGCGTTTCCTCCTGAGAAACTGCTCCTGTTTTTTTGTTTTTTGTATTTTTCTTTTCAGCTTTTGCCATTTAAAAACACCTCCGAGAAAATTATTCCCGAAAAAATCTTCAAAATGCATAGCTTTAAAGTTGATTATAACATTATTACACATCTTCTTCAACTGTTTTTTGCTTTTTATTTTGTCCCGTTTCACATAAAGTGTTTTTAAAAATAAAAACTAAAAAGACGCACATCAAAGTAAATGAATGTACGTCCTTTTTTAAAATTTAGTATATATTATTTTTTAGTTTCTCTGTTTTCCGCTGACTCCTCTTTGTCGGAATAGCCGGCAAGAAGTGTGATAATTCTCTGGTCTTCAATTTCCATAACAGTAATTTTTAAGTCGTCAATTTCCAAAAAGTCTCCGGCTTTTGGAATTTCACCTTTTTTGTCAAGGAAAAATCCGCCCACTGTGACGCTGTCGCTGTCAATATTTCTTGGATTAATTCCGAAAAGTCCGAACATTTCCTCCAAAGGCATATCTCCGCTTATTTTGTAGGTTCCGTCCTCTATTTTTGCAAAGAGCTTTTCTTCTTCTTCGTCCTCGTCCCAAATTTCACCTACAATTTCCTCCAGCAAATCTTCCATTGTGATTATACCCAATGTTCCGCCGTATTCATCGATTACAACCGCCATGTGATGCTTGTTTTTTCTGAACTCGGTAAGAATGTCGGAAAGACGCTGGTTTTTATATACGAACTGTGCGGGCTGAATAAGCTTTTTCATGTTGGGCTTAACGCCTTTTGCCAATTCCTCAAGAAAATCCCTGCTGTGAATTATACCGATGATATTGTCATAATTGCCCTGATAAACCGGAATTCGTGAGTATCTTTCTTCGAGGATTGTTTTTTTCATGGTTTCAAAGTCGCTGTCTATATCAACGGCTGTCATATCAACTCTCGGAGTAAGTATCTCAAAAGCGGTTTTTTCGTCAAAATCCAACGCAGACTGTACAAGCTCCTTTTCCTGCTGTTCCAATACGCCTTCTTCTTCAATACTGTTGATTATGTATTTCAGCTCGTCTTCGGTAACGGAAGGAGCGTCGTTTTTAATTCTAAGCATTTTTATAACAAGACTTTTAAGGCCTATGAAGAATAATACAATAGGATAAAAAATGAAAATAAAAGCCTTTAATATTCCGGCAGTATGCAGTGCAATTGTTTCGCTGCTTTCCTTGCCGATACATTTAGGAATAATTTCGCCAAAGGTAAGAACCAAAAAGGTGGTAGCACCGGTTGCGATTGCCGCTCCCACATCTCCCCAAATATTTATGCACAGAACCGTGGCGAGAGAAGAACCGCCTAAGTTTACAATATTATTTCCGATTAGAATAGCGGTAATGGTTTTGTCATAGTTATCGCAGATATACAAAGCGGTCTTGGCTTTTTTCGCCTTTTTGCTGCCGCTGTCGGCATAGCTTTTCAGTCTTACCTGATTAACTGTTGAAAAAGCTGTTTCCGTGCCGGAAAAAAACGCAGAAAATAATATACATATAAATATAACTATACCCATTATCGTATTTTCGTCCAAAAAAATCACCTCATAATATTTTAAGTTTACAGTTTCATTGTTTTTGTCGTAAATTATTTATCATTTCTTTTGTTAAACTCTTTAAATGGTATAACTTTGCCGTCGGGAGTCTTTATACTTACCGAATCAAGCTGTTTGTTGAAATTATCCCGAAAATTTTTGAGATACACAGCATACAGGGCTTTTTGCTCCTCTTGTTCTTCTTTAGAAAGCCCCTGTTCTCTTTTCTTTTTCGCAAGTTCGTTAATTCTCTTTAGTAAATCGTCCTGCATACAATTCTACTGCTCCTGTAATTAATTTTTACAGTGTGGTTTTGTTTTTAATAATTTGCTCAAGTGTTTAAGCAATATTTATTAAATAAATTCAAAATACACTGCATACCGCTATTCTATCATAAATTTTAGAAAAATGATAGATATTCTGCATAATTTTTTAAACTTGCCACATCTAATATTTTATTAGTGAATAGGGTTAATTTTGTTGACTTCATTGGCGGGTAATTGTATAATGGCAGTTGAATGATAACTTGTATATGTTATAAGAAAGGAAGTATCGGTTTGAATACTTTAGCATTTGAAAAATACGAGTCAGAAGTCCGTTCATATTGCAGACATTTTCCTACCGTTTTCACAAAATCAAAGGGTTCATTTTTCTTTGATGAGGAAGGTAATAAATATATAGACTTTTTCTGTGGAGCAGGTGCCGTAAACTACGGTCACAATAATGATTATATAAAAGAAAAGGTTCTTGAGTATATTGCAAATGACGGTATAACACATTCTTTGGATATGTATACCACTGCTAAGAGAGATTTTATTGAGTATTTTGAAGAAAAAATTCTCAAGCCGAGAGATTTGGACTATAAGATAATGTTCCCGGGTCCGACAGGTACAAACGCTATTGAGGCGGCTTTAAAGCTTGCCAGAAAATACACGAAAAGAAGAACCGTGTGGGCTTTGATGGGAGCTTTCCACGGCATGACTTTGGGTGCTTTGGCTCTTACAACAGATAAAGCATCAAGAAGAGGTGCAGGAGTTCCTCTTGACTCAAACGTTGTGCATATTCCCGCTCCTTATATGTTCCCGGAGCTTGACACCGTTAAGTATATGGAAACTCTTCTTAAGGATGACCATTCAGGTGTTGAAAAGCCTGCTGCCTTGGTAATTGAAACAATACAGGCAGAGGGCGGTATTCAGGTATTTGAAGAGGAGTGGCTTAGAAGAGTAAGCGAGTTCTGCACAAATAACGATATACTTCTTATTGTTGATGATATACAGGTTGGCTGTGCAAGAAGCGGAACATTTTTCTCCTTTGAGCGTGCCGGAATTAAGCCTGATATTTTCACACTTTCAAAATCAATCGGAGGATACGGTTTCCCCATGGCTTTGACGCTTTTCAAGCCTCACCTTGATGTGTTTACTCCCGGTGAACACAACGGAACTTTCAGAGGAAACCAAATTGCCTTTATCACAGCAAAGGCAGGACTTGAGTATATGCTCAACAATAATATTGAGGCTGAAACAAGAAGAAAAGGCGAAATAGAAAAGGAATTTATAGAGAAAGAAATTCTCCCTCTTGACAGCAGAATTAAGATGCGTGGAATAGGCCTTATCTGGGGAATTGATTTTTCCGATATTCCGGTAAAGGGTTTTGCCGACAAAGTTCAGGATTATGCTTTTGCCCATAATCTTATTATTGAAGGCGCAGGAAGAAAGAACGCAGTGCTTAAGACTATGCCTCCGCTTATTATTGAGGACGAAACGCTTCTTGAGGGTCTTAAAATTTTGAGAGACGCTATTAAAGAGATTTTAAAAGAAGAAAATAAATAAAGCTTATAAAATTAACGCCCCGAATTTTCGGGGCGTTTTGTTCTGTATTAAATCATTTGTTAAATGCAGGTGTCGGCTTTTTTGCTGTTTATTTTTTCTATGTTACGCTTGATTTTGCTGTTTATTCTTTTCTTTCTATCATCTGTGTATGTTTTATTATTTTTTAAAAGTTCATCGACAAAATCTGCTACATCATCACCGGTCACTTCCAAAACAGATTTTCCCTCAGAAATTCCCTCTTCAAACAGATCAATCAAACCATAGTGAAGTTCCATCATATCGTATCCGGCTCCGGAAACAAATTGCCACATATGATTTTGAATTTCTTTAAATACATATCTGTAATCCTCCGGCATTGCTTCTACTCTTTTCATTTGATCTTTATATTCTATTTTGCTTTCTATAATTTTTTTTACATTAAAGTAGTCATCAAAAAATTTTTTCATCATATTTATTCTCCTTTAACATTTCGATTTTTGAAGATATAAACTCCCATTTTTTCCAGAATTTATTTAGTTCTATATGACCTGCGTCGTTCAAAGAATAAAATTTTCTTTGAGGTCCAACTTCAGATGATTTTTTCTCAACATTTACAAGATTATTCTTTTCCAACCTTAATAATATAGTATAAACTGTTCCCTCAACAACATCGGTAAACCCAAGATTGTTCAGCTGTTTTGTGATATCATAACCATAAGTTTCCCTTTTACTAATGATTTCAAGGACACATCCCTCTAAAATTCCTTTAAGCATTTCCGTTAGATTTTCCAAGAATAATTCCTCCTCTGCATAACAGTAGGTACTAAGTAACACTTATTACTGCTGCTATATAGTAACACATAGTAGATGCCGTGTCAAGTATAATTAAATGTTTTGTGTTTTATAAAAGAAGAATACGACTGATAAAAAATTACAAAAATAAAAAGCTCTGATAATACAGAGCTTTTCAGGAAATTATATATCAAGGATATTTTGAACTGAAGTAAAAAGAAGTCTAAACTCAGGCGATCTCTTCCATAGAGCAGGAGCAGCCGAGGCTGTGTTTTACACGGTCGTTTACTTCCGCTTTCTTTGCATTGTTGAAACGGTCAACAGTACCCACAAGATAACCTGTAATTCTTCTGATTCTTTCAAAGGGAACAGGGTCATATTCATATCTCAGGTCAACAAACTCGCCGTCTACTTTAAGCTCTACAGACTTTATATATTTATCAGGATGAGCAGCTTTGAGCTGTTCAACATAAACATCTATCTCTTCCTGTGAAAGATTTCCGCCAACTACATTTATATTCATAAGAATTCCTCCTGTACTAAATATTGTGTTTAATTGAAGTGTAAGCCTATTTTAGCACCATATATAGTAAAAGTCAATAGTGATTACTGTTTTTTTATTTAAATATGTTGAGATAATCTCAAAGGTCAATGGGGAACAGGAAAAAAATATTTAAATAAAAGCTGAAAACCACTTGCATTTACAGGGGAAATCTGTTATTATAACATAGTTAAATTGTTTATTATGATTTTAAGGAGGTGCAGAAGCATGGCAAAATGTGATTTCTGCGGTAAGGATATTGCTTTCGGTATCAAGGTTTCCCACTCACACAGACGTTCAAACAGAACATGGAAACCAAATGTAAGAAGAGTAAAGGCTGTAGTTAACGGTACACCTAAACACGTACACGCTTGCACCCGCTGCTTACGTTCAGGTAAGGTTACAAGAGCTGTAAGTGCTCCAAAGGCAGTATAATCTTATAATAGTAAATGTAAATCCCCGAGCAGGACTCGGGGATTTTTATTATGCAAATTTTACAAACAAAACAAACTTAATAATTTTGCGAAAATATTTAAAATTATTACAAATACTATTGACAGTCAAATGAACCCATGATATAATCATCTAAACTCGATAAAGGAAGGGATGAACTTGGTGCTTACAATCCCGGGAACCACAGTATCGTATAAAGAGGGCAACGAAAATAATGTATACGGTTTAATCGAACCTGTTTTAAAGGCTACAGGTGGTCTTACTCTTGCACAGGTAAGAAAAATTACCGGGCTTGAAACTACCACTATCCAAAATTGGGTCAAGCGTGGCTGGGTTATGAAACCCGAAAACAAGCGGTATAAGGAAAGGCATATTATCAGAATTATTCTGATAAACAGCGTAAGAGGTGCTTTACATATTGAAAAAATTGTGCGGCTTATGGAATACATAAACGGAGATGTGGAGGACACCTCCGACGACCTTGTATCGGACAGCACTCTTTTTAACTTGTTTTTTAAAACTGTTTGGCTGTGCGACAGGGAAAATATATTTGACAGACATCAAATGACGAAGATAATAACGGAAGAGATAAAGCCTTTTAATTATCTAAATGACAGTGAAAAAAAACGTCTGACCGATGTTTTGCTTATAATGAACCTTGCTTACAGCAGTGCCGTTTTACGGCGTTTTGCGGAAGAAGAAATAAAGAATTTATTGTAACAAATTTAAGTGTAAAAACAAAAAGTGAGGAAATTTTAATGGACGGATTTAACAACACTCAAAAAATGAATGCAAAGCTTAAAAAGATTATTCCTGTTGCCGTAATCGTAGTTATTGCGGCGGTGATTCTTTCCTTTTCAGTAGTTATCGTGCCGGCCGGCAGCACAGGCGTGGTTATGACCTTTGGAAAGGTATCCGACGATGTTATGCAGGAGGGACTTCATTTTAAAGCTCCGTTTGTGCAGAAAGTGGCTATAATCAGCAATAAAATACAAAAGCAGGAAGTACAGGCAAATGCGGTATCTAAAGACTTACAGACAGTTGACAGCCAAATCGCCGTAAACTACCGTGTGGGACTTGACTCCAGTGCCAACATTTACAAAAACATAGGTGAAAGGTACGAGGAAATCGTGTTGCTTCCTGCGGTACAGGAAAGCATGAAATCCGTAAGTGCAAAATATACCGCCGAGGAGCTTATAACTCTCCGTGCTCAGGTTGGCGAAGAGATTAAAACCTCTTTGGAGGAAAAAGTAAGCGAATACGGTATAGTTATTGAAAAATTCAGTATTGTGAATTTTGATTTTTCCGAAGAATTTAATGCCGCTATTGAGGCAAAGCAGGTTGCGGAACAAAACCTTATAAAGACAAAAACAGAACAGGAACAGGCTATTGTTATTGCCGAAGCAGAGGCACAAAAGAAGCTCATCGCAGCACAGGCAGAAGCAGACGCAATCACAGCTAAGGCCCAGGCTCAGGCAGACGCCAACAGACTTTTGGCAGAATCATTAAACGACGATGTTGTTGAATATGAAAAAATCCAGAAGTGGGACGGAAAGCTTCCGACAGTTACAGGTTCTGACGCTTTGATAAGCTTCAATCCCGATAGGCTTGAGGAGAATCAGCAATAATAATTCAGTACAATTAAACTATGGACAGGCGGGCGTATACACCGCCTGTTTTTCATTGAATTAAAGTAAAAATCACGGATTTTAGGGGAATATTTCGGCAATTATTTTTAATGTGTTGCACTTGACAAAAGTACAATACGTGCTATAATAATTAAAGTTATGTTAATTTTACCTGCATAACTTTCCTTGCGGCATAAGCCGCCAAAAGTCCAGAAGGAGGTGCAACAAATGGCAGTAAAGGCTAATTACGAGACAGTAATGGTTATTTCAATGAAGCAGGGTGAAGAAGGAATCCAGGCAATCGTTGAGAAGTTTAAGGCTTTGATTGAAAAGCACGCTACACTGCTCAATGTTGACGAGTGGGGCAAGAGAAGACTTGCTTACCTTATCAACAAAGAGAGTGAAGGCTATTACGTTTTGATGAACTTTGAGAGCACAGCAGAGTTCCCTGCAGAGCTTGACCGTATCTACAAGATTACAGACGGCGTTCTCCGTTCTCTCATCATCAAAAAAGGTGAATAATTAAGGTAATGGAGAATAACTATGTTAAATAGAGTTATTTTAATGGGCAGACTTGTTTCAGACCCGGAACTTAAAACAACAGCTTCAGGAATAAGCGTGACAAGCTTTAGAATTGCGGTTGACCGCAGTTATGTTAAATCAGGTGCGGAACGCCAGACAGACTTTTTTGATATAGTTTGCTGGAGAAGCACCGCAGAGTTTGTTTGCAGATATTTCTTTAAAGGCTCTCTTATTGCTCTTGAGGGACAGCTCCAAAGCAGAACCTATCAGGCAAAAGACGGCTCAAACAGATATGTTGTAGAAGTTGTGGCTGATAATGTTTCTTTTACCGGTGAACGCAGAGAGGGTGGATATTCACAAGGCGGATATTCACAGGGCGGTTACGGACAGCCTTACGAGGCTCCGCAACGCAGTTATGCTGCTCCGTCGGAACCTGCGGCTCCTTCCTACTCTAACGGTTCGGTGGGAGATTTTGAAGAAATGCCCCTTGATGACGACTTGCCGTTCTAAAACCTTAACACCTTAAACAAAGACTTAACGATTAAATATACGAAAGGAGACCTTTACCATGGCTGAAAGACCTATGAACAGAAGCAGAAAGCCACGCAAGAAAGTTTGCGGTTTCTGCGTTGACAAGGTAGAAAACATAGATTACAAGGATATTGCAAGACTTCGCCGTTATATGTCAGAGCGTGGCAAGATTTTGCCCCGCCGTGTAACAGGTACTTGTGCAGCACACCAGAGAGCTCTTACAGTAGCAATCAAGCGTGCTCGTCACCTTGCTCTTCTTCCTTACACAACAGACTGATAAAATTCTATGTGATAAAAAATTCACCCTATCGGCTGATAAAGCCGGTAGGGTGTTTTTGTATATTTTCTGATAATTATCTATGTTAATTTCAAATTTAAAAACAGAGTTTTCTGTAGGGCAGGGAAGAGGTCAAATTTATAACTGATATTGATTTATTTCATTATCTCCGTTATATAATACAATATATATTATCTCCGGCGGATTGTTAAATCTAAATGGAAATAAACTGTTTCCTATACCTCTGCTGACAATCATAACGGTGTTGTCTTTTTGGTAAATTCCGCCGTCGTATTTCGGCAATAATCCTTGGTCAGGGGCATATAAACCGCCTATAAACGGCAGTCTGAACTGTCCTCCGTGGGCATGGCCGCTTAATACCAAATCTATATTCTTTTCCGTGTAGGCTTCAAACAGCTCCGAACGATGGGACAGAAGAATATTATAGCCGTCTGTAATTCCTGCTGCGTCTGTTTCAGCAGAGATAATGCTGTAGTCGGAAGAAAGTGTACCGTTACGCTTAATGGCAAAATCAGGGTCGTCTACTCCTGCAAGACTGATAGATGAACCGTTTCGGTTTATGCTGACAGATTGATTATGAAGTACGGTTACTCCCAGTTTTAGAAGCTCATCTTCCAAAATGTCATATTTTTCTCCTATCCTGGATTCATGATTACCTGTAACAAAATAACAAGGTGCAATATCTGTGATTTTCTCTATTAAAGAAACAGCAATGTTTATATTTGTGTTTCTTGAGTCAACAAAATCGCCTGTAATAACGATTATGTCCGGCTGTTGAGTTTTCAGGCTTTCTGTTATGGCGGAATTATTCTTTTCGAACTCAGCATTGTGAAAGTCTGATAATTGAGCTATTTTAAACCCGTTAAAAGCTTCGGGTATTTTTTTATTATGCAAATCTATTGAAGTAACTCCGATATGTGAGTTTTGAATAATAGTCCAAATAAAGATAATCAAAAGGACAAACAGAATTAAAAGCTTTATTATAATTTTTTTATTTTGAGATATTCCTTTTCTCATAGATTATAACCTCCTATAAGGCAAATCAAGCAGGTGCTGATTCAGTGCTTGTTTGGTTTGATTCCAGTTTTTACCGGTTTATGATAATTAAATCCCTAATTTTTTCAATACAACGTGGTATTCCAAAATATCGGTAGTTTCATTATATGTTGACGCTTTTGACGCAAGTATCTATCTTGAATAAAAGAAAAGAGTCAGAACAAATTTGTTCTGACTCTTTCTGGAAGGGGTGGACACTTTAGATACCGTCTTCGTCTAAATTAAGTATTGTCTTCATCTCTTCTAAACACTTCTACAGCCTCAATCAAACCTAATATCAAAGTTTTCGGAAGAAACATTATTCCATCGTGATAGGTAAAAATTAAATCATTGCTAAATATTAAAGATGGCGATACGCAAGTTTCATGAATCAAACCACATCTTATACAAAAATATATAATATCTTCAATTTCAGCAAACCCATTGTTATCAGTTTTCAAGCCTTTGATATTTTTCCCAAATTGAAATTTGCATTTTTGATAGAACTGTACCGGCATACCAAACTGTGTAATGATTGACATATACTCATTTGAAAAATTACAAATACGATTTCTGTTACCCTTGATATTTCTATATTTGCTATTTGCACAGGCATCTATAGCACAACATATTAAACATAAAGCGGATTCAAATTGTCCTTTTTCTAAAAGTATTTTACTTGAAATTATAAAATCATCAATATTCA
>CALWIW010000025.1 GCA_944380855.1 uncultured Clostridia bacterium
AAATTACCGAGGAAAACGAGGACGAGTATGAGGGCGTTTATCTTGATCACGCAATTTCCTCAGACTATACCCCCGGTTCAATATTCAAGCTTGTGACAGCTGCCGCTGCCCTTGAATATATCGACGACATAGAAAATCAGACCTTCCACTGCGACGGAAGCATTGATGTTTTGGGCAATCCTATAAACTGCCATTCCGTTCACGGGGATTTAGGCTTTGAG
Source organism: uncultured Clostridia bacterium (assembly GCA_944380855.1). GTDB lineage: Bacteria > Bacillota > Clostridia > Oscillospirales > Acutalibacteraceae > Limousia. The sequence goes on from CALWIW010000025.1 coordinate 222, forward strand.
GAAGCATTATCCCAGTCCTGCAACGTGGCTTTTGCGGAGATAACATTGCAGGTAGGTGCTGAGCATATGCAGGAAACAGCGGAAAAAATGGGATTTAACTCTAATTTTTATATAAGCGATGTTCCCACATCTGTTTCCCATTATGATGTAACCGAGGCAGACGACAACCAGCTTGCATGGTCGGGAATAGGCCAGTTTACAGACCTTGCAAACCCAATGCAGATGGCTATTATAAGCGGAGCCATAGCAAACGGCGGTCAGCCTGTTATTCCTTACCTTGTTAAAGAGGACTCCTCACTGTTCGGTCAGCTTGGACTTTCCTCTGAAAATGGTCAGCTGGGCGACAGAATGATGTCAGAGGAAGTCGCTCAAAAGCTGGGGGAAATGATGAGGTATACAGTTGAAACCCACTACGGAGATTACAGCTTTGCGGGACTTCCCGCCTGTGCAAAAACAGGTACTGCGGAGGTAGGCGAGGGAGAACCAAACGCATGGGTAACAGGATACATTGACAGCGAAGAATATCCCTTGGCATTTGCCGTTGTTGTTGAACACGGAGGCTGGGGATTTGGAACAACATCTCCAATAATTTCGGCTGTTCTGGAAGCGGCGACCCTTTCCATTGACGCCGACGCTCAATAAAAGCAGATATAAAAAATTAAGGTTCTTTTTCGTTAATTCGGAAAAGAACCTTTTTATGTTTAAAAAATAATAATCCGGCATATTGTTTAGGAAAGCAGATATTGCAAATATTGGTTTTTGACTTTTTTGCCGCCCCTTTTTCTTATCTGTACCTTTTCTCCGTTGTCCAGGCAGAAATCATAGTCAACTATTTTTTCTATTCTGTCCATATTGACCACACAGCCCTTAAAGCAGTTTAAAAATCTTCGGTCTCCCTTTAAAAGCCCTAAAAATCTGTTAAATGTGGTGTATGTTTTAAGTATCCCTATGTCCGTATGTATATATACAGCATTTCGGAAAGTATCCGCATAAAGAATGTTTTTAAAAAACACACGCAGAGTATTTCTGTCGTGGATAATTTCTATGCTGGTTTCAGTGTTTTTTGCTGTTTCTTTCTCCATATACCCTGTTCCTTTCACCGTAAGTTTTATAGGGTTTATTTTAATACATTACATATAAAAACTACGGTGAAAGGTGTCGGATATTTTTAATTTTACGGTTACATTACAGTTTTATATTTCTTAGCATTATTGTGTTTAAGGATGTATAGCAAATGTTGTGCAAAAATTTTGGGCTGCCAAAGGGACAACTGTCCCTTTGGCTGGTGGTTTGGATGACAGCGTCCTCCAAGGTCTTTAAATACAACAAAAAGCAGCGATTTAAGTATTTTACAAGTCGCTGCTTTTTTAAAATTAAATTTAACAATGATTATTACAATACAAATCCTATCTTTTTCATAGCCTTTGAAAGAGTTCTCTGGCTGAAGCGGAGTGCGGTTTCGTCAGCTTTTCTGTAGCATTCTTCAAGGTATGCCTTGTCCTTGATAAGCTGTTCGTAACGGGTTTTAATAGGTCTTAAAGCCTCAACAACCGCTTCGCCTACCGTTGTCTTAAAGTCGCCGTAGCCCTTGCCCTCAAATTCCTTCTCAATTGCCTCAAGGGTTTTGCCGGTAACGGCGGAATAAATGGACATAAGATTGTTAATTCCTTCTTTGCCCTCTCCGTATCTTACAACAGCTTCGCTGTCTGTAACGGCACGCTTGAATTTCTTCATTATAACCTCAGGTGTGTCCAGAAGATGTACACAGCCGTTTACGTTTTCGTCGGACTTGCTCATCTTTCTTGTTGGGTCCTGAAGACTCATAACTCTTGCACCGTTCTTTGGAATAAATCCTTCGGGAACCTTAAATACGTTGTCGTACAAGCCGTTAAATCTTACTGCAATATCACGGGAAAGCTCCAAATGCTGTTTTTGGTCAGCACCAACCGGAACCATATCAGCCTGATAAAGGAGAATATCGGCAGCCATAAGGCATGGGTATGTAAAAAGTCCTGCGTTAATGTTGTCCGCGTGCTTTGCGGATTTATCCTTAAACTGAGTCATTCTTGAAAGCTCGCCGAACTGTGTGTAGCAGTTTAAAATCCATGCAAGCTCTGCATGGGTGTGAACGTGGCTCTGAATAAAGAACAAGCTTTTTTCAGGGTCAATACCGCAAGCCATTATAGAAGCGTAAGCGTCCAAAATGTTCTTTCTCATAACCGCAGGCTCCTGTCTTACGGTTATTGTGTGCAGATCGGCAAGAGCATAAATACAGTTGTACTCGTCCTGCATATTTACCCAGTTTCTTACAGCACCAAGGTAATTGCCCAAAGTTATTGTTCCGCTGGGCTGAATGGCACTGAAAACTATTTTTTTCTTTTCTGTTTCCATTATAATTTTCCTCCGAAATTGTATGTTGATAAAAACTCATATGTAAGAGAACCATTCCAATGACTGCGGAAAAGGTCTCGCCCGACCTGTGCAGGTATATATTTCCAAAGATAAACCCTTGCAGGTCGGAAATAAAATACAAGGCGGAATCAAAAGAACTTATCCGCAACTTCGCCGAGGATTTTTATTCCCTTTTCAAGCTGCTCGTCTGTTGGTGTTGAAAAGTTTATTCTGAAAGCGTTTGTCTTTTCGCTTTCGTCTGTTAGGAAAGCGTTTCCAGGAACTACGCAAACCTTGTTGAGAACCGCAGTTTTGCAGAACTCAGGCATATCCACGTTTTCGGGAAGCTTGCACCAGATGAAAAGTCCGCCGTCGATTTTATCGTATGTAATCTTAGGAGCAAGGTGTTTGTCAAGAAGATCCATAGCAAACTGAGCTTTCTTTCGGTAGATGTTTCTGAGGTTTTCAAGGTGAGCTTCATAGTCATAGTTTGCCATAAATTCACTGCAAACCATCTGAGACCAGATATTTGTGTGAACGTCCTCGCCCTGCTTGCACACAACGATTTTTGAAATAATCTCCTTTGGAGCAATGCACCAGCCGACTCTCATGCCCGGGGAAATAACCTTGCTGAATGTGCCGGCGTAGATTACTCTGCCCTCTGTGTCGAGGCTCTTGATTGTGGGAATATGCTCGCCGCTGTATCTTAAATCGCCGTATGGGTTGTCTTCGAGAATAATGACATTGTACTTGCAGGCAAGCTCATACATTTTCTTTCTCTTTTCGTAGCTCATTGTAACGCCTGAGGGGTTTTGGAAGTTTGGAATTGTGTAAATGAACTTTACATTTTCGTTGTTTTTGAGAGCTTCCTCAAGAGCTTCCATGTTCATGCCGTCTGATTCAACGGGAACGCCTACAAGCTGTCCTAAATAACTTCTGAAGCTGTTGAGAGAGCCGATAAAGCTTGGTGCTTCGCAGATAACCTTGTCGCCCTCGTTTACAAGTACCTTTGTAGTCAGGTCCATAACCTGCTGTGCACCTGAGGTTATAATAAGGTCGTCAAAATCCTTAAATGAGCTGTGTTTTTCAGCCATGTATTTTTTAAGCTGTTCTCTTAAAACAGGGTATCCCTCTGTAAAGCTGTACTGGAAAGCGGCAACAGGATTTTCCGCAAGAAGCTTTTGTGAAATCTCTGCAAGCTCTTTGCAGGGAAAAGCTTCCGGTGCAGGGTTTCCTGCCGAAAGGGAAACTACAGTAGGGTCTGCCGCATATTTAAAAATCTCTCTTATTGCACTTGGTTTGAGAGCCTGAACTCTTTGAGAAAACTCATATTTCACGTTATATCTGTCCTTTCTTTTTCTTTTTCTTTTATATCCGACCTGCAAGGGTTTATTTTGGGAAATACACGCCTGCACAGGTCGGGCGAGACCTTTTCTTCATTCTTTAGAATGGTTCGCTCGGGGTGAGGTTTTTTTATTTCCGTCTTGCAGAACTTTATTTAAGAAATCAACGTCATCACAAGGCGGGCGAGACCTTTTCTTCATTCTTTGGAATGGTTCGCTCGGGGTGAGGTTTTTTTATTTCCGTCTTGCAGAACTTAATTTAGAAAATCAGCACCGTCACAAGTGGGAAAAAACCTTTCCAAAAGTTTTGGAATTGCTCGCCTACAGTAATATTTACATATTTCTTTTGTACATTGTATCACAAAGAACACTTTCATGCAATATAGGATTAAATCTCTGCTTTTATATTAAATATAAAAATAACACTAAATTAAAAATACACTATTTTATGAAAGGGAATTTACGGATATAATAAAAACAGATTAAAAACATACGATGCTTTTACTGTATGTTGCAGCCTGAAAGATTTAATAACTATTCTCACAAACATTTAAGGAGTTGTGTTGATGAAAGGAAAAACCGAATTTGCTTTTCAGACAAATCTTAGTTCCCAACAGTTAAATTCTATTGTGCAGAACTTTCTTATTGCTTACGGTTACAAGCAATTTGAAACCACAGGGCATACCCATACACTTTGTTACGTTTTAAGCGATATGATGATGGGAAACAAATATCTGGAATATCACATTATGCATCCCGGAACCATTATTATATACGCTTATTTGCACAGTCGTCAAAAGCCGATGCCTCTTGACGACGCCATAACCGGAAGTTTGGCAAAAAGCAGTGCAAGAAATCATATTCAGCCGTTGCTTAACGAGCTGTCTAATTATTCATATGCAAGCAATACTAAACATGTATACGTGACAAATTCCAAAGCTCAGCCAAGGGAATGTGAAAACGCAAATATGTTTGCCTGTTATAATATTCCTTGTGATAATACCGGAGCGTATGAAACCCAGCCTCTTACAGGACAAAGCTTTTATCCTAATCCCACCGCAGTATATAAGCATGATTTTGCGGGAGAAGTAAACAAGAGAAACGGGAATATGGCTGTAATCGGTTTTATTTTATCACTGTTTATGGTTTTAACTTCGGCTTTGGGTATTGTGTACGGCGGTATTTTGATATTGGTATCTTTTTATTTGGGAATAACCGGCTTAAAATCCGATAAGAAATGGTTTGCAGTTGCCGCGATTATTTTGTCGTGTATTTCCGCTTTAGTTTTGGTTATAAGTATATCTCTTACAGTTATGAGAACATTTTGATTTTATAAAGCTGAATTAAAGAGAAAAAAGCCACGGCTTCGCACAAAAGTTATGCGAAGCCGTAATTTTTTATAACTCTGAAAAGAATAGATGTATTTTACTGTTTCGTATTGTAAAGACAGGGTTTTTGTAATATAATAAACATAAATATCGACAAGTTTTTAATCAATTTATAACGGGGGTGATTGGACGATGTTGGCGAGAAAAGTAACTGCAAATATATACGGAAAACTTGCGGACAATCTCTATTCCGGGTATGCGAATATTGATGACAAGAGCAGGCGTGCGTTTATCCTTACAGACAATCCCGTAAGCGATGTTTTTTACGGTATTGTTGTGGCTGTTGTGACTCCCGAAAGCGGAGATGTAAAAATTATTATCAGCAGTGAAAAAGAAATTTATTACCAGCCCGACATCATAAAAGCTCTGTCCGTAATAAAGAGCTTTGTTCCAACTAAAATTCTCTGTTTGTATGAAAAATCCTGCGGTGCCGTTGTTTTCAGAAAAAACAAAAACGATGTAAAGCTTCTTCTTGTGAAAAACCATAACGGACGTCACTGGAGTTTTCCGAAAGGTCACATTGAAGAAAACGAAAGCGAAGAAGAAACCGCAATCAGAGAAATTAAAGAAGAAACAAATCTTGACGTGGTAATAATGGATAACTTCCGCGAGGTCAGCAATTACTGTCCTTTCGGAAAGATAAGAAAGGAAGTTGTTTTCTTCCTTGCAAGAACCACCGGCGACAATATTAAGCTTCAGGAAAGCGAAATTGACAGCTTTTTGTGGGTGGATATTGCCGGAGCAAAAAAGCTTTGCAGCTATGACAATGATTTTAATCTTATTGACAAGGCGGACGATTATATAAAACGCTTTGTTAAGTAAAAACTCTCTTTGTCTGGAAAGGACGAAAAAATATGATTATTGTAATGAAAAAAACTGCCACGGAGCAGGAAATAAATAATGTTCAAAATGTTCTTAAAGAACACGGACTTGGAGTGCATCTTTCAAAGGGAACAGACACCACCATAATAGGAATAATCGGCGACAAGAAAAAACTTTGCGACACCTGTATCGAATCAATGGACGGCGTTCAAAGCTGTGTTCCCATTATGCACAGCTACAAGCTGGCAAGCCGTGACATCTGTCCCCAGGGAAGAAGAGTAAACGTAAAAGGCTTTGAGATAGGCGGCGATGAGTTCACCATGATGGGCGGACCCTGTGCCGTGGAAAGCGAGGATCAGATAATGGAAGCCGCCTATGCGGTAAAGGAAGCCGGTGCTCAATTTCTTAGAGGCGGTGCCTACAAGCCCAGAACCTCTCCCTATTCTTTTCAGGGACTTGAGGACGAGGGTTTGAAGCTTTTGAGAAAAGCTGCCGACGCCACGGGACTTCGTGTGGTAAGCGAGGTTATAAGCGAAAATCAGCTTGAGGTTGCGGCAAAATACTGCGATATGTTCCAAATAGGTGCAAGAAATATGCAGAATTTCCGTCTTTTAAAGGCGGTGGGAAAAAGCGGTGTTCCTGTGCTTTTGAAACGTGGAATAGCCTCTTCAATCGAGGAATGGCTTGACGCCGCAGAATATGTAATGAGCGAGGGTAATTACAATATCGTTCTTTGCGAAAGAGGAATAAGAACCTTTGAAACATCTACAAGAAATACCTTGGATATTTCCGCCGTTGCAGTGGTAAAGGAGAGGAGCTGTCTTCCGATAATAATTGACCCGTCCCACGCGGCAGGCAAAAGAGCCTATATTGAATCTTTAAGCCTTGCAGGCGTTGCAAGCGGTGCCGACGGACTTATTATTGAAGTTCACCCAAATCCAAAGGCTGCGGTTTCAGACTCCGCACAGCAGCTTACTCCTCAGGCCTATATAGAGCTTTCCAAAAAAGTCAGAGCGGTCTACAATACCCTGAAATCTTTTTGATTTTTTTAAATCCGCCTTGGAAAGGGTCATCTTTTGGAAAACCTCCGCCATGCGGCGGTTTTAACTTCTTTTTTCTGACGCAGAATGGCTTTTCTTTCCTTAAGGTTTTTGATTCCGACCTGCAAAGGACGTATAAAAAATCAACTTTCGTTTCAAGTCGGGCGAGATTTTTGTTTCCGACCTGCCAGGGTAGGATTTAAAAATCAACTACTGCACAGGTCGGGCGAAACGTTTTCTGTAGTTCTTGGAATGATTCGCTCTCGGCAGGATTTATTTTAAATATTAAAATTTACAGTCATGGTTATTTTTTTGACCATGGCTGTTTTATTATTATTTTATATAATTATATATGTGCATATCTGCCGTACGGTGTGGTTGCCTATGGCTATCGTAATAAAAAAAGGCTATGCCACAAAGTCAAATGTGACATAACCATTGTAATTTTTTAAACTAAGGTTTCGCCCGACGTGAGCTGACGTTTATTTCAAAGAAAAAGTTCTGCACGTCGGAGATAAAAAAGATAAAAAACGGCTATGCCACAAAGTTAAATGTAACATAGCCATTGTAATTTTTTAAACTAACGTTTCGCCCGCCTTGTAATGATGTTTATTTCCAAAAGGAAGCTTTGCAAGGCGGAGACAAAAAAGTCGGAGATAAAAAATTATCGTTCAGAAAGAGGAGTATACTGTTTTTCGTCGCTGATGCTCTTGTAAGCAGGACGGATTATTTTTCCTGCGTTTATAAGCTCTTCGAGTCTGTGGGCACTCCAGCCTGAAATTCTGGCAATAGCAAAAATAGGAGTGAACAATTCTTTCGGAAGTCCCAGCATACTGTAAATAAATCCGCTGTAGAAGTCTACGTTTGCGGAAACGCCCTTGTAAATCTTCTTTTCTCTTCCTATAACAATAGGAGCAAGTCTTTCAACGTTGCTGTATAAGGTAAATTCCTTTTCAAGTCCCTTTTCAACGGCAAGTTCCTTTACAAAGCTCTTGAGGGCGATAGCTCTCGGGTCGGAAATAGAGTAAACAGCATGACCCATACCGTAGATAAGTCCCGAACGGTCGAAAGCTTCCTTGTGGAGAAGCTTCTGGAGATATACGTCGATTTCTTCCTCGTCCGTCCAATCCTTGATGGCTTTTTTCATTTCGTCAAACATACCCACAACCTTCAGGTTTGCACCGCCGTGCTTAGGTCCTTTAAGGGAGCTGAGAGCTGCGGCTATTGCGGAATATGTGTCTGTGCCTGAGCTGGTAACAACGTGGGTTGTAAAGGTTGAGTTGTTTCCGCCGCCGTGCTCCGCATGGAGAACCAAAGCCAAATCCAAAACCCTTGCTTCAAGCTCTGTATACTTTTTATCCTCTCTCAAAAGGGTGAGGATATTTTCAGCTGTGGAAAGTTTTGGGTCTGGAACATGAATTACAAGGCTCTTGTTGCAGCAGTAGTGATTGTAAGCCTGATATCCGTAAACGGAAAGAAGAGGGAAAACAGATATAAGCTGGAGACACTGTCTTAAAACATTGGTTACGGAAATGTCGTTTGCGTTTGTGTCGTAGCAGTAAAGAGTGAGCACGCTTCTTGCAAGTGTGTTCATCATATCGCTTGTGGGAGCTTTCATAACTACGTCACGGACAAAGTTTGTGGGAAGAGTTCTGTATGCGGCAAGAAGATTTGTAAAGTCCTCAAGCTCTTTTGCGTTGGGGAGTTTTCCGAAAATAAGAAGGTATGTAACTTCTTCAAAACCAAATCTTTTGTCCTTGAGAAATCCCGCTATAATATCGTTTACATTTATTCCTCTGTAAAAGAGCTGTCCGTCGCATGGAACGGTTTTTCCGTCAACAATCTTGTTTTGTCTTATTTCGGAAATATCGGTAAGGCCTGCCAAAACGCCTTTACCGTCCAAGTCACGCAAACCTCTTTTTACATCGTATTTTGTGTAAAGGCTTTGGTCGATATTGTTGTTTGCAAGGCATATATCTGCTAAAGACATTATTTGCGGATTGTTTTCGCAGTAGTCAAAGATATTTTCATTCTGTGCCATTTTGTATCACTCCTGTATATAGATTTTACCTATAAAGGCTATTTTATTTTTGATAAATTCATTCGTTCAAGTTCTTCGCCCATAATGCGGTTAAAGGAAGTGGAAAGCCTGACAAGCTCTTTTATTTCTTCTTTGCCCATTTTTTCCTCTACTGCTTTGTAAAGAGAGGAGGCAATTTCTCTGTCCCGAAAATATATCTCCCGGCCGTTTTCAGTAAGGGAGATATGTGTTTCTCTTCTGTTTTTGCTGTTGGTGATTCTTTTTATAAAACCTTTTTCCTCGAGAGTCCGAAGTATTCTGGAAACCGCAGGGGTGGAAACTCCCAAAACCTCGGAAAGACTTGTAACGTTAACTCCGTTGTTGCAGTCTCCGTCGTATTCGCCGTGTTTGCGGACAAAGTATATAACCAAATATTCTGTTTGTGAAAGCTTTCCAAGGACGGTTCCGATATTAACCTTTGAAAAAACGTGCATGGCGTTTATAAGCTTTGCCGCCTGAATTTCGTCGCTGTCAAGATTGGCAGTGCTTTTGGGCCGTTGGCAGGGTTCCAAAAATATCACCTCACAGTAATTTAATGTTAACGATGTTATTAATTAATTTAATTATATATCCCATATATTACCTTGTCAAGGACTTAACAATGAATAATAAGTGACAATAGAGTGAAAAATATTTCTTTAAAGTAAAAATATTGGAAAAAAATCAATATAAAAGTCAGAATCGGACATAATATTTTGGCGGCGTTAATAAAAGCAAAATGAAAGTTTTAAAGTCTGTACTTTCAAAAATACCCGGCAAAAAGATATAAACGCCGAAAAATCGGGAAAAAATTAACAAAATAAAGGAGAAATTGCAAAAATGCTATTTAATTCACATTTAATTTATGATAAAATATTTTTGCTGATGTTTTTTTCGTCTGCAAAAAAGCAGTAAAAGCAATCTGATAAAAGAGGTGCATTGGATATGGAAAAAATAAAAATAGGAATTGTGGGTTACGGAAACTTAGGCAGAGGAGTTGAGCTTGCTGTAAGACAAAACCCGGATACAGAGCTTTGTGCGGTGTTTACAAGAAGAGAGCCAAGCACTGTTAAAATTCTTACAGAGGGTTGTCCCGTATACAAAATAGATGATATTATGAGCTTTAAGGGCAAGCTTGATGTGCTTATCCTTTGCGGAGGAAGTGCAACAGACCTTCCTGTTCAGACTCCTATGCTTGCAGAGCATTTCAATGTTGTTGACAGCTTTGACACTCACGCTAATATCCCTGTTCACTTTGACGCTGTTGACAAAGCCGCAAAAGCAGGAAATACAGTGGGAGTTATTTCTGTGGGCTGGGACCCGGGAATGTTTTCTCTTAACAGAATATATGCAGAAGCTGTTTTGCCTCAGGGAAGCACATATACCTTTTGGGGCAAGGGCGTAAGTCAGGGACACTCCGACGCCATAAGACGTGTTGAGGGTGTATTGGACGCAAAGCAGTATACAATTCCTGTTGAGGCTGCTATGGACGCAGTAAGAAGCGGTTCAAATCCTCAGCTTTCCACAAGAGAAAAGCATATAAGAGAGTGCTTTGTTGTTGCCAAAGAGGGTGCGGACAAGGCAAAAATTGAAAACGACATTAAAACTATGCCTAACTATTTTGCCGATTACGACACAATAGTTCACTTTATCACTGAGGAAGAGCTTAAAAGAGACCACAGCGGTATTCCTCACGGCGGTTTTGTTATCAGAAGCGGCAATACAGGAGAAAATGGCGAAACCAATCATATTATAGAGTATTCCTTAAAACTGGGTTCAAACCCTGAGTTTACTTCAAGTATTTTGGTAGCCTATGCAAGAGCTGCCGTAAGACTTTCAAAGGAAGGAAGCTTTGGCTGCAAGACTGCTTTTGATATTGCTCCTGCTTATCTTTCCCAAAAGTCAGGAGAGGAACTCCGTAAAGAGCTTCTTTAATTTTATTTTTATGAATGGGTTTGCACTATTAATGGAATCTTGTTTTCTATTAATAGTGCAAAAATTTTGGGATTCCAAAGGGACACTGTCCCTTTGGCAGGTGGTTTGGAGGACAGCGTCCTCCGAGGTTTTTAAAATGCGTAAAAAGGCAGGAACGAGCAAGAAACAGTCGGGCGAACTGTTTCTTTACCTTAATTATTGACAAAGAATCAACAATAAAAAACCGTGGTTTTTACGAGCTGAGTGAAAAACCACGGTTTTTATATTACATTTATAATGTTAAAAATGTAGTTTTTAAAAATTCATTGAGCTTTTCAAATATTACATCTGTACCGCCCTTTGTGTCGCTTTCTATATTTAAAGGCATAATCGGGTCGTGAACGGAAAGTCTGAGCAAAAACCAGCCGTCGCCGTTTTCTTTGTCAAAATAAACTCTGATTCCCTCACGGTTGTCATCGGCAATTTTCCAGCCCTCTGCCTTTTCTGCGTATTCCTGCAAATCAGCGATAACCTTTTCTCCGTACTCTCTGAAGTTCTTTTCCTGTATTTTAAATCTTATTTCCTTTGATTCAACAGGCTCTTTAAGTTCAGCTGTTAAATCCTCAAGCCTTTTTCCCTGCTGTTTAAGCTGTGCCATCTTGATAATTATTTTCGTACAGAGATATGCACCGTCGTCAAGAAAATAGTTTTCTCTCATTGCGGCGTGTCCGGAGGTTTCAATGGCAAGAGGGCAGTTAATACCCTGAGCGTTAAGCTCCAATGCCTTGTTTATAACATTTTTATAGCCTCTTCTGTAACGGTAGTGACTGCCTTTAAGATTTTCCTCGATAAAGGTTTTAAGTCCCGATGAGGTGATTGAGTCGGTAACAATTGTACCGCCCTCGTTTCCTTCAAGGGCTATTGCGGAAGCTACGGCTACAAGACGGTTTCTGTTTATCTCGTTTCCCGAGCTGTCAACAGCACCTCCGCGGTCAACGTCCGTATCAAAAATAACGCCTAAATCCGCATGGCTTTCCATAACAGCTTCGCAAATGGACTTCATTGCGTCCTCGTTTTCAGGGTTTGGAACATGGTTCGGGAACATTCCGTCAGGCTCAAGATAGCGGCTTCCCTTTGTGTCCGCACCCAAAGGCTCTAAAACCTTTGAAGCATAGAAACCGCCTGCTCCGTTTCCTGCGTCCACAACAATTTTAAATCCCTTTAACGGGTGATCGTAATCCTCGGCGTTTACCTCTTTGCAAATCATGTCACGGAGATTTTTGGAATACTGCTCCATATAATTTGTGGGAACAACTTCGCCTCCGCCGATTTTTTCAGGTGACTGATTTTCCTGAGCATAGGTAAGGATTTCTTCAATGTCGCTTCCCTCAAGTCCTCCCTCACGGGTAAAAAATTTAAGACCGTTTCTGTTGAAGGGGTGGTGGCTTGCGGTTATCTGCAAGGCTCCGTGGCATTTTAAATCAACTGTGGTCATAAACATTGACGGGGTAGATGCAAGTCCGCAGTCAAGAACTTTTACACCGTCATCTGTAAAAGCCTTTGTAACAGCTCCGACAATTCTCGGTCCTGAAATTCTGCTGTCACGTCCCACGGAAACGGTAAGCTCTTTTGGTGATTTTGAAAGCTTTTTGGAAAGCCAAAGCACAAAGCCGTCAGCCATTTTATAAACCATTTCGTCGGTAAGATTTACTGTTTGTCCTGCAACGCCTTCGCTGGCAACCCCGCGGATATCAGTTCCGCTTTTAAAAATTTTAAATTGCTCGTTAAGCATAAAAACTCTCCTTTTGCTCCATTATATTAATGATAAGCTTATTATACATTAGTAAAGGAATTAAAACAATCTTTTTAAGCAAATAGAGTATTAAATATCCAATTTTTAGTTTGGGTAAAATAATTCTTTCAAAGAAAATGACAAAAAGGTTAATTTTGTAAATTCGGCATTTATAATATTAGTAGCGGGTTATAGTGTTTATAAAAGTATATTTTTACCAAAAAACGGCTGCCTATTATTGATGAGTAATTTTATACTCTGTTTTTATATGTGCAAAATGTACAATAAATACGCGTTTCAAAAAGCAAAATGTGATGTTCAATTCGCATTATTTACAAAGTTGTAAGAAAATAATTGTTGACATTTACCTATTGCGTGTATATAATGTAGGTGTCAAGTAAATAGTCCGCTTGACTACCGATGAATACAAAAATCTATCTTCGGTATAGATTAAATTGCCAAATGGTAAATGGCAGCACGAAACATTTAAGGAGGAAAATTATTATGACACCTACAATCAGTTTACATGACGTTAATGTTGCAGAGTTCCTCGCCGTGCTTGACACTTGCAAAGGTAATGTGTATTTGATAACACGCGAGGGAGATCATCTTAACCTTAAAAGCAAACTTTGTCAGCTCGTTGGCTTGACACAGCTTATTGAGGGCGGAAAGATTTCAGAGGCATACATCATCTGCGAGAACAAGGAAGACGAGTCAAAGCTTTTCAGATTTAACTTGTTTGAGGATATGGGCGACGCCAAAGTAGGCAAGTCCGCAGAAGCAGAGGAATAATAAAAGGCTTACAAAGCTTCTACGCCTCGAGTGAAAACTCGATAACATTATAAATCATCAGAACAGGTCGCTTTCGTGACCTGTTCAAATTCTTTATATGATGTTTATTAAGGGACTGCGTTTTTTCGCAGTCCCTTCGGCTTTTTTTCTGAAAAATCTTATTTGTATTGATTTTTACGGGTCAAGGTGGTAATATATGCTATAGTGTAAATTGTGTGTAAAAATTGATAAATGATTTTTTTAAGTAATCGTATTGCAGATATAGGGAATAATATTGACTTTTTGGAAATTGATAGACTAAAAATGAAATGCGAGGAAGATAAGTTGAAGAATTTGGGACAGAGAAAATTGATGCTGATGGGAATAGATCTGTTGGTATTGGTGGTATCCTGTGTTATTTCTTATTTTTTGGTTACCTTTACCACTAATATTCCTATGACTGCCAAAGGTGTTTTTTGGAACGCTTCTGTTTTTATTGTTTGCAATATACTTTCTCTTGTTGCCTGGGGCACCTACAATAAGATTTGGCGGTATGCCGATATAGGGGATTTAATTTACTGTGTATTCAGCGTGCTGTCCGGTACGGCTGTTTCAGGGGTAATCCTTATTGTAGCCAAGCAGCTGGAAACGGTTTTGTATCCGCTGCTTTCCTGCGGTATTTCTGTTTTGGCGGTAATCGGTGCAAGATTTTTGTATTTGTATTTGTCAGAGCCCGGGGACTCTCGTATGAGCGGTGTGTCAAAACAGCGTTCTATGATTGTGGGAGGCGGTCATGCCTGCCAGAGTATATTAAGGGAAATGCTCAGTATTCCCGGCTGCGGTTATCTGCCTGTCTGTGTTGTTGACGATGACAGAGAAAAAATAGGCAGAAGTATTCACGGAATAAAGATTTACGGTTCTACCGATGAAATACCGAAGCTTTGCAAAGAGCTTAACATTGAGGCGATTTTTTTCGCAATTCCTTCTTGTGACGAAGAAGACAGAAAGCGGATTTTGCATTTGTGTTCAACTACAGGATGTAAGGTTAAAATTTTGCCCTATCTGCACAAGCTAATTTTTGAAAAAGAATTGCTTTCTCAGGCACAGGATATTCGGATTGAGGATCTTCTCGGAAGAGAGCCTATGCAGTTTGATAACGTGCAGGTGGCAAACCTTATAAGCGGAAGCGTTTGTATGGTTACGGGAGGCGGCGGTTCAATCGGTTCCGAGCTGTGCCGTCAGATTGTACAGTATCAGCCAAAGAAGCTTGTTTTGATTGATATATATGAAAATAACGCTTACTCGATTCAGCAGGAGCTTTTGAGAAAATACGGAAATACACTGCCCCTTGAGGTGCGTATAGCCTCTGTACGTGATTACCCGAAAATGGATAAGCTGTTTGAGGAATACCGTCCCGACTTGGTATTTCATGCGGCGGCACATAAACACGTTCCTCTTATGGAGGAAGACCCTGACGAAGCGGTAAAGAACAATATTTTCGGAACGTTTAATGTGGCAAGTCTTGCCAATAAATATAAGGTGAAAAAGTTTGTATTGGTATCTACCGATAAAGCGGTAAATCCCACAAATGTTATGGGAGCTACAAAACGCTGCTGTGAAATGATAGTTCAGTACAATGCTGAAATTTCCAAGGGTACAGAGTTTGTGGCTGTGAGATTCGGAAATGTATTAGGCTCAAACGGTTCCGTTATTCCTCTTTTCAGAAAGCAAATTGAAGAGGGTGGTCCCGTTACTGTTACACATCCTGACATTATTCGCTATTTTATGACTATTCCCGAGGCTGTTTCACTTATTTTGCAGGCGGGAGCTATGGCAAAGGGCGGAGAAATTTTCGTGCTTGATATGGGTGAGCCTGTTAAAATAACCACCCTTGCGGAAAATCTGATTCGTTTATACGGAAAAGAACCCTATAAGGATATTGAAATTAAATTTACGGGGCTTCGTCCCGGTGAAAAGCTGTTTGAGGAGCTTTTGATGAATGAAGAAGGCTTGAAGTCTACTCTTAATCATAAAATTTTTATCGGAAAACAAATCCATGTGAACATAGAGGAATTCGACGAAATGTTGGCAAGACTGCACGATATGTTGGAAAGAGGAGATACTCACCTGTTGCTTTGCTGCTTGCAGAAGCTTGTGCCGACTTTTTCATGTTCCCGTTTATCTAAATGATTTTAGTTAAAAGAAAGATAAAATGAAGTAAGGCTTTGTTGTTTGTAAAAGAAAGGACGTTTTATAAATGTTAATTCCATTTTCACCACCCGATATTACCGAGGAAGAGATTGCAGAAGTTGTCGGTGCTTTAAAAAGCGGCTGGATTACCACAGGACCGAAAACAAAACAGTTTGAAAAGGACATTGCCTCATATTGTCATACAGAAAGAGCTGTTTGTCTCAACTCGGCTACTGCCTGTCTTGAGGGCGTGCTGAAGCTGCTTGGTATCGGTGCGGGAGATGAAGTTATTACCTCTGCTTATACTTATACCGCTTCGGCAAGTATTGTCTGTCATGTGGGGGCAAAGCTTGTCCTTGTTGATACGGCTCCCGATTCCTTTGAAATGGACTATGAACAGCTTGCAGAAAAAATAACCGAAAAGACAAAAATGATTATTCCTGTAGATTTGGCGGGAATTGTCTGTAACTATGAGAAAATATACGAAATTGTGGAGGCTAAAAAGGGATTGTTCCGTCCTTCCAACAAATATCAGGAGGCTATGGGCAGAATTGCTGTTATGGCTGACGCTTCCCATGCTTTCGGTGCAATGAGAAAAGGTAAAATGTGCGGAGAAATTGCGGATTTTACAGCCTTTTCATTCCATGCGGTTAAAAATTTAACAACTGCTGAGGGCGGTGCGGTAACATGGAGAGATATTCCCGGAATAAGCTCTGACGAAATTTATCGTTTCTTCATGCTGTATTCTCTCCACGGACAGACCAAAGACGCTCTTTCAAAAACAAAAGTGGGCGAATGGGAGTATGATATTGTTTTTCCTGGATATAAATGTAATATGACGGATATTGTGGCATCTATCGGATTAGCACAGCTTAAGCGTTATCCGTCTATGCTTGAACGAAGAAAACACATAATCTCGGTGTATAACAAGGCTCTTGAAAATATGCCGGTTCGTGTACTTAATCACTATGACGAAGAGCATCAGTCCAGCGGACATCTGTACTTGGTGCGTCTTACAGGCAAAAGCGAAGAGGAAAGAAACAAAATTGTAGAGCGAATGGGAGAAAAGGGCGTTGCTACAAACGTGCATTATAAACCGCTTCCCATGCTTACGGCATATAAAAACCTTGGCTTTGATATAAAAGACTACCCCAACGCTTTTAAGCTGTATCAAAATGAGATTACACTGCCTCTTCATACACGTCTGACCGACGAACAGGCAGACTATGTCATAAACACATTTATAAACGTAATCAAGGAGTCCGGTAAATGATTCTGAAAAAGTGGGACTTGCTGCCCGAAAACATGAAAACCGAAGAAGTAAAGCCTTATTATCTTTCCTTAAAGAAGAAAACAGGAAGCTTGATAGCAAAGAGAATTTTTGATATTTTGGTTTCTCTGGTGCTTTTGATTTTGCTGTCGCCGGTGCTGATTGTTATCAGCATAATGATAAAGGCTGACTCAAAAGGTCCTGTAATGTTCAGACAGGTTCGTGTTACACAGTACGGTAAAACCTTCCGTATATTTAAGTTTCGTACAATGGTGACAGACGCGGAAAAGCTTGGTTCTCAGGTTACGGTTGACGGCGACAGCCGTATAACAAAAATGGGAAACCGCCTGCGTAAGTGCCGTTTGGACGAGCTTCCCCAGCTTTTGAATATTTTGAAAGGGGAAATGACCTTTGTGGGCACCCGCCCCGAGGTAGAAAAGTATGTGAATTGTTATACTCCGGAAATGATGGCGACTCTGCTTTTGCCGGCTGGAGTTACTTCCACTGCAAGCATTGCCTATAAGGACGAAGACCGCCTGCTGAAGGACGCAGTTTCTCCTGACGAAGTATATGTTGAGCAAATTTTGCCGAAAAAGATGGAATATAATTATGAGTATTTAAAAAAATTCGGATTTTTCTATGATATAAAAGTTATGATAAAAACCGTTACGGCGGTGGCAGGGGACTAAGCTCCGTTAATAATTGAGTGACTCTTTTAGTGATTTATAGGACTTACAAATTCTCATAAGGGACAAGGGAAAGGAGTACGTTTCTGTGACAGTTTCACTTGGAATAATCGCATATAATGAAGAAAAAAATTTAATAAATATTTTTTCCGATTTATTAAATCAGGATTTTGACCGTCAGCAGATTGAAGTTATTTTGGTTGACAGTATGTCTACGGATAATACCCGGGCAATGATGGAAGAATTTGCAAAAAGCGAAAACGGATTTTTGGCGGTAAAGGTTGCCGAGAACAGAAAAAAGACTCAGCCCTCCGGCTGGAATGTGGTTATTCAAAATTCACAGGGAGATATTTTGATACGCTGGGACGCCCATGCCCGTTTTGCTCCCGATTTTATTTCCGCAAGTGTCAGATGTATTGAAAGCGGAGAGGACGTTTGCGGAGGAGTGCGTCCCTGTATAACAGACGAAGATACACCTTATAAGAAAACCTTGTTAATTGCCGAAAATTCAATGTTCGGCAGCAGCTTCGCACCATACAGACGAAGCGGCGAGAAAGAATACGTAAAATCCGTGTTTCACGGTGCTTACCGCAGAACAGCGGTAGAAAAAGTTAAAGGATTTGACGAGCGTCTTATCCGTACAGAGGACAATGATTTTCATTATCGTTTGAGAAAAGCCGGATTTAAGATTTGTTTTGATGACAGAATTAAATCCAGTCAGATTATGAGAGCCTCTTTTTCAAAAATGTTAAAACAAAAGTTTCAAAACGGCAAGTGGATAGGCATGACAACTGCGGTTCAGCCCGGTTGTTTGGAGCTTTATCACTTTGTTCCGTTTTGTTTTGTAATTGGTATTATTATTACAGGTGTTTTGGCATTGTTTGGTATTTGGCAGCTTGCGGCGTTGATGTGGGGTGCTTATATCATTTTAAATCTGGCTATGTCAGTGGTATCAATCATACAAAATAAACGTTTCCATATTTCACAGCTTTTGCTGCCTTTTATGTTTTTGCTTTTACATTTGTCATACGGTGTGGGAACGGTTATAGGTTTTTTAAAAATTCCTTTTTGGAAAGAGAGAAAAAATGTCTGTTACGGCGGATAATTTTTTCGTTTAAGGGATGGAAAACATAAAGTCATAGGCTTTTAGTTTCAACTGTTCCTTTTGGAAAGGAGTGAATGTTTTGAGGCGTACAAGAAACTCCGCGATAAATGCGGTTGCCGCAACTACGGCTCAGACCATAAACATAATAGTAACATTCGTTGCAAGAAGAATTTTCCTGATGATGCTTGGGGAAACTCTGCTGGGTGTAAACAGCCTGTTTACGCAAATTTTGTCGATGATGTCTTTGGTGGAGCTGGGAATAGGCCCTGCCATTGTTTACAGCTTGTACAGACCTCTTGCAGAGGACGACCGTGAGCAAATCGGTGCCATTATGCAGTTGTACAGAAAAATCTATACGATTTTAGGATTTGTAATTTTGGGTATCGGTTTGGCAATTACGCCCTTTATTAAAAATTTTATAACGGGCGATATTTCCAATGTGGAAAATATTTATCTCATATTCATTTTATTTGTTTTAAACTCTGCTTTTTCTTATTTTAATTCCTATAAACAGAATTTAATTATTGCCGATCAGAAAAAATATATCACGATAATTTACCATTACGGCTTGTATCTTGTTATGAACGGGCTGCAAATTGCCGTTTTGTTAACCACTAAAAACTTTATATTGTACCTGATTATTCAGATTATCTTTACATTGCTGGAAAATGTACTGCTGTCTTTAAAGACAAAGAAAATGTATCCTTATTTAAAGGAATATAAGAAAAGCAAAGTAGACAATGGTATTATGAAGAATATGAAACGCAATGTTAAAGCACTGGTTTTTCATAAGGTAGGCGGTGTTTGCGTTTCTTCTACGGATACCTTGATAATCTCAAAGTTCATAGGCATTGTAACGGTTGGAATGTATACAAACTATGTATATGTTACCAATTCTTTTTCAACACTCATTACCCAGTTGTTTTCATCTATAACATCAAGCGTTGGAAACTTTAATGCCCAGTCCACTGCCGAAGAGTCTTTTGGGGTATTTAAAAAAGTTTACTTTTTTAATTACTTTTTGATGAGTTTTATTTCAGTCTGCGTGTACTGCCTTATAAGCGACTTTATCGCCGTTGTGTTTGGTGAAAATATGCTTTTAAGCCAGCTTGTGGTAATACTTCTTGTGCTGAAATTCTATATGACAGGTATGCGTTCTTCATTGCTTACTTTTAAAGAGGCAATGGGTATTTATCACGAGGACCGTTTCCGCCCTTTGGCTGAAGGTCTTGTAAATTTGGTGGTATCTATAATTTTGGCTCCTCATTTAGAGCTTGTGGGCGTGCTGATAGGAACTATATGCAGTCATCTGTTTGTTAATATGTGGATTGAGCCGTTGGTGCTGTACCGAAAAGGCTTTGAAAGAAAAACAGCAAGCTATTTTATTTCATACAGCGTTTACCTTGTGTGCCTGGTTGCCGTTTGCGGGTTGACAATGCTGTTGAGTTCTTGGATAGCGGTGACGTCATTTTGGATGCTTATTGTTAAAGCTGTGTTTGTAGGGGTAGTTTCACTTGCTCTGATTGTGATTGTCTCCTTGATTTTAAATAAAAAAGAGTTTCTTTATTACTGGGATTTGTTTATGAAAATTGTAAAGAGGAGAGGTATATGAAAAAGGAAAAGCTTGCCATTGTTATTAACGATATTACAACAATGGGCGGTGTTCAGAAAATTTGCAGTGTTTTGTGCAGTGAGTTTGTTCGCATATATGATGTTACAATAATCAGTCTCGGAAAAACAAACGGCTCTTTTTATTATGATTTTCCAAAGGACATTAAGGTTATCTATACCTTTAACCAAAGCGTGCGTATCCGCAAGCTTATGGCTGACTCACGCAGAAATCTCAGAAAGGTTTTAAAGAAAAACGATTTTGACTGTTTGCTGTCTTTGGGGGTAATTGCGGGATTTATCACTTCTCTTGCCAATATGGGTATAAAAAGATATCATGTATATGCGGACCACGGAGCGTTATGCAATCAGCTTGACGATAAAAAGGTTACTTTTTTCAGAAAGCTTACCGCAAAATGTGCTGACCGCATAGTATCCCTTACAAAGACCACGGAAAATGATTATCATGAAATTTTTAAAATGCCTAAAGAAAAGCTTTTGACAATACCCAATCCTATAGAGGATATTTTTCTCATCAGAAGTGTGCCGTATAATCCGATGGGAGAAAAAATTCTTTCGGTTACACGTTTTTCCGAAGAAAAGGGTATTGATTTGCTTTTAAAAATTGCAAAGAAGTCGGTTTCCATTAATCCTGATATTGAGTGGAAGATATACGGGGATGGCCCCGAGTTTGATTATTACAAGGAACAGATAAAAAAGGAAAAACTTGAGAAAAACCTGATTTTGATGGGAGCCGTATCAGACCTTAGGTCAGTTTACGACGAGGCGACGGTTTTTGCCCTTACCTCTTACCGTGAGGGGCTCCCCGTTGTGCTTTTGGAATCCTTGGCAAAGGGATTGCCCATGGTAAGTTTTGATGTAAAAACAGGGGCAAACGAGATAATTAAAGACGGCGAAAACGGTTTGCTTATTCCCTGCTATGATACGGAGCTTTTTGCGGTTAAGATGACGGAGCTTCTTAAAGATTCAAAGCGGTTGGAGATTATGTCAAAAAAATGCAGTGAATATAAGCAGGAGTTTTTACTCTCCAATGTTGCGGAAAAATGGAAAAGGGTTATCAGCAGAGGTGAAAAATGAAAATAAGTATTATAATGCCTGTTTATAATGTCAGCGAGTATCTGCCTAAAGCCATTGACTCGGTTTTAAAGCAGACCTTTACGGATTTTGAATTGCTTTTGATTGACGACGGTTCCAAAGATGACTCGGGCAAAATCTGCGATGAATATGCAAAAAAGGACTCGAGAATATCCGTATTTCATAAGGAAAACGGAGGTTTAAGCTCTGCAAGAAATTACGGAATAGAACAGGCAAAGGCGGAGCTTATAGGATTTATCGACAGCGATGATTTAATCAGCGAAAATATGTATGAACGATTGTATGATTCGCTGACTGCCAACAACGCCGATATGTCTATGTGCAGGGTGCTTGACTGTTACTCGGGAGAAATTCCTTCGTTTCAGTTTTCTTCGGAGGAAGAGGTTTTTTCTCAGGAAGAAGCAATAAAGGAAATTTTAATTGCCGAAAAAGCCAGCGTGTGGGCGGTAAACAAGCTTTACAAAAAAACTCTGTTTGACAATGTGCGTTACCCTGTAGGGAAAATAACCGAGGACGGGTTTGTTATTTTGGATTTGCTTTCACAGTGTCAGCGTGTTGTTCTTGTAAACGATGCGGTTTATTACTATATGCACCGTGAAAACAGTATTACAACCACAAAGTTCAGTTCAAAAAACTATAATACAATAGAAGCATGGGAACGAAATTATCAAATTGTAAAAGAAAAATTCCCTAATGTGGAATATGAAGCAAAAATGCGTGTCATTTGGGCTTACTTTAATGTATTGGACAAAATGTCGCATTTAACCGATCCCGAGGATATAAAAAAGAGAAAGGAATTTATCCGTTATATCCGGGGGAATTTTTGGTTTATTATTAAATGTCCGTATTTTCACAAAAGCAGAAAGCTTTCAGCGGCGGTTCTTATGGTCAGCGGAAAACTGTATAGAAAGCTTGTTGCATTGAAAAAGAAATGAGGTAAATATGTGTCATACAGAAGTAAATCAAGAGCTTAAACAGTTGCAGACACAGCTTGCGGATATTTTGGAGAAAGTAATTCTTGTCTGCGAGCGTAATGAAATAGATTATTATATGGCGTGGGGAAGCTGTCTCGGTGCGGTACGCCATAATGATTTTATCCCTTGGGACGATGATATAGATTTGTATATTCCTTATTCTCAGCTTGAAAGCTTTAAAAAGCATTGTTTGGCTGAGCTTCCCGGGGATTATTTCTATCAGGATATGGAAACAGACCCCAATTATTTTTTGGCATATCCAAAGGTAAGAAAGAGCACAACTACGTCTATGAATGAAAAAGACAGAGATATAGACATGAACTGGGGTATAGGAATTGATATTTTCCCTTTGTTTGATACCAATCTCCCCGAAAAGCCTGAAAAAATACAGAAAAAGGTGACTTTTTTACGCAGACTGGGATATATGCCCTATTATGCCGCAAAAAAAGAGGGAATGTATCAAAAGCTGATGTCTGTTTTGTACAGCATTATCGGAAATAAAGGAAAAAACAAAAGGTGCGAAAAGCTTTTGAAGGGCTTTGATAATAACGGAGATTATTACATGGATATAGAGGGAGATAAGGCTGCTTTTTATCCTAAAAAGTTGTTTGAGCCGGCAATTAAAATGACTTTCGGTTCGCTGACTGTCAGGGTTATGAACGGATATGACGAATATTTAACCCAGGTGTACGGCGGAGATTACATGGTGGTGCCGAAAAAGGGTTCTGCCGCTTACTATTCCCACGATAACATTATTATTGACTGTGAAAACTCATATAAAAATTACTTGACTCAAAAGGAATGATATATTTGAAAAAAGTTGCTTTACTGTTATCTTTTACCATGCTGCTGTTTTGCTTTACAGGCTGTCAAAGCCAACAGTCTTCTTTAAAACGTGAAAGACCAAAACCAAAGGCTGTAAGTGTAGGTTTTGCTTCTGCCATAGAGGAAACATCACAGGGTGTGAATGTGTTATATCTTGGAATAGGCCTTGACAAAGATGATAAAATTACCTATATATCAATTAACCAAAACGAATTTAAAGGTGACAGCACAAATATTTTGTCGGTAAAAGAGCAGGGAAATTCTTACGGTTTGTCTTATGAAAGCTATAAGGGCGACTGGAGAACACAGATGGAAGCCTTTGAGATTTACGCTGTGGGAAAGGCCATGACAATAGACGAGCTTTTAAAAACCGAGCTTGACGAAAACGGTATTCCTGCGGAAAACAGCGACCTTTTCGCCGCCTGTGAAATTGATTTGAGTCTTGCAATGGAGGCTCTTGAAAAGGTAAAAAACAATATGTATAAGGGGGATATATACAGCCCTGCTATTTCCCAATATGTGACCCGTACAGCCGATGGATTTGAGCTTAGTATAATGCTCAACACAAAAGACCAAAACGAAAGAATAAAGTATGTGGAAATAGAGCAGTATGACATAACGGGAAGCGGTGCGGTAAGGAAAAATGAGGAAGCACTTGATGTTTTGGAAACAAGAATTCTTGGTCTTACAAATTATGAAGCCGCACATATAGAAACTTATGACGCAGGGGATGGTATAAATAATTCCCTGCCCATGAAAAACAGCTTTTTAGGTGATATTTCAATAAATTTAAACTTCTTAAAAGAGATGTATAAGAAAATATAGGTGGATAACATATGGACAAACTGAATTTAAAAAAGTATTTTTCAAAGTCCCGTGTGATATTCTCAGCTGTATATATAGTGCTTTTATGCACCTATTGGTTTTTGACAACCACAAACTTGTATAACCTTTTGCTGTGCAATCTGCTTTTGGTTCTTGTATGCAATATAGTTTACGGAGCGTTAAATTACAAAAGACGTATAATGCTCATATTGTTTAATTTTATGCTTTTTATGTTTTTGCTTTCAAGACCTACGGTTTATATGTTCCGGCAGACTGCCTGGTATACATTTTTTTCTGAAAGCACAAACGTAACAGCCTTAAATTGTATTTTGCTCAGCAGTGTGGCATTACTTTTGGGATATGTGACGGCGGAAAAGGCTTATCCTTTTTTTAAGAGAAAAAACAAAAAAGTCGTTTCAAGACTTCCTCATATAGACTCAAAGATTATGGGAATTATTACTTTTTCTGTAATGGTTATCTGTATGCTGTGTTTTTTTGCAAAGGACATTGACGCTTTGATGTTTATGAGGGGAAAAGCTTATGAATCATATTTTGTTGATTACCAGTCCCGTCTTCCGTATATAATCAATTTTGTTGCCGGATTTTATGATTTCAGCGTTTTTGCCTTTTTGGCTACAAAGCCTGACAAAAAGATAAGCTATGTGGTTTTGGGTGCATATGTTTTGTCCGGTATACCTATGCTGATTATTGGGCTCAGAAACCCATTTATGCTGAAGGCAGTGTTTGCCTTTGTGTATTTTGTAATTCGCAACAAAGAGCGTTTGCCAAACGGTAAAAAGTGGATTGATAAATTTGAGAAAATTTTAATAATTGTTTCCATTCCTTTGGTGATTATGGGAATGGGTGTTATGAACTATATGCGTTCCGGAGAGGCGGTTGACTTAAATCCCTCCGAGATTGCT
Organism: uncultured Clostridia bacterium; assembly: GCA_944380855.1. Taxonomy (GTDB): domain Bacteria; phylum Bacillota; class Clostridia; order Oscillospirales; family Acutalibacteraceae; genus Limousia. The sequence goes on from CALWIW010000025.1 coordinate 25,264, forward strand.
GTTGACTTTTTGTTTAAACAGGGAACAACCTATGATACCGTGCTTCAGGGAATAGCCTATGAATCAAGTATCCCCGGAGAACCGCGTACCTTTTCTTTCGGACCTCTTTACGACAACTATGTGTACGGAAAGCTTGGAAATATTGTTTTGGGAACCGACCCCGACTACATCGGTTCCGGCAACTGTTTCAGAAGTGCATATAACAGCCACAGCTTTGCCCATGCCATATCCTATGTAGTACAGGGAAGCGGGTATCTTGCCGGTGAAGGACGAGGAACTTCATATCTTGTTGAAAACTATGTGGATTTTGGATATTTGGGAGTGTTTATAGTAAGCTTTGTGCTTGGTATGCTGCTGTCATGGTTACGCAATATGTTTGGAAAGATATGGCTTTTGAACACAGTTGTATTAGCGATTTTTGCAAGCCTGCCGCTGATGCCCAGAGAAACAACACTGTACGCAATTATGGACGTGCTGGACTATCATTTCTTTGTGTTTATAATCGGTATTTTTGTATTGTACGGCGGGACGGTATTCTTTAAAAAAATTCGGAAACAGTGATTAAAACAATAGATTGCGATAACAAATATGGATTAGATAATCGAGTTTGGCTGTAGGGTTTTAAATAAAGGAGAGCAAATATGGGTGATTTTTCTTTACGTGAGCTTCAGAATAAAAGTCTTGAAATTGCATTATACTTCAAAGAGTTCTGTAATAAGCACGGACTTTTGTTTTATATGTGCGGCGGCTGTTGTATCGGTGCGTTGCGTCACAAGGGCTTTATTCCGTGGGACGACGACGTGGATGTGTTTATGCCAAGAGATGATTATGAAAAGCTCAAGGAGCTTTGGCCGAAATATGCGGATACTGAAAAATATGCCTGCGTATTTTCAGATAAAAATCTTGTAGACGGAAACCTGTTTGTAACCATTCGTGACAACGAAACTACAGCAATTAAACCATATCAGGTGGATATGGACATAAGCCACGGAGTAGCATTGGACGTGCTTCCTCTTGACGGCTGGCCAAGCGGTAAAATGAAAAGAAAAATGCAGGTGTTTTGGGCTCTTGTGTACTCTCTTTACTGTGCACAGACAGTTCCGGTAAATCACGGCAAGGCGGTTTCGGTAATGGGCAAAATTGCTCTTACCCTTGTTCCGTCAAAAAAACTGCGGTATAAGCTTTGGAAAGCCGCTGAACGGAAAATGACAAAATACCCTATAAAGGAATGTGAATATATTACAGAGCTTTGCTCAGGACCCTATTACATGAAAAAGCAATACCCCCGTGAAGCTTTTGATAAGGCGGTTTGGGTGGATTTTGAGAATGAGCAGATGCCTATTCCTCAGGGGTATGACGTTTATTTGAAAACCGCTTTCGGGGATTATATGAAGCTTCCGCCAAAGGAAAAACAAAAGCCCCACCATGACGCTATTTTTATTGATTTACACAATTCCTATAAAAAATATAAAGGTGTTTATTATTTAAAAGAAAGGACTGATAATAAATGATATTTGGAGCAATACTTGCCGGTGGCGTTGGAAGCCGAATGAAAATCGCCGACCGGCCGAAGCAGTTTTTGCCTTTGGACGAAAAACCTATTCTTATACACACTCTTGAAAAATTCCTGATGTGCAGCCGATTTGAAAAAATTTATATCGGCGTCCATGAAAAATGGGTATTGTATGCAAAGGATATTGTAAAAAAATATATTTCCGAGCCTGAACGTGTTGAAATTGTTGAGGGCGGCAAGGACAGAAACCTGACAATTATGAGCATTATAGAGGGGATTGAAAGGGATTACGGAAAAAGCGACGACCATATCATCGTTACTCATGATTCAGTCCGCCCCTTTGTAAGTATTCGTATTATCGAAGAAAATATTGACGCGGCACTGAAGTACGGTGCCTGCGATACGGTTATTCCCGCAACGGATACTATTGTTCGTTCTGACGACGGAAAGTTTATAACAGAGATTCCGGAGCGTCCGTTGATGTATCAGGGACAGACCCCTCAAAGCTTTAAAATGTCACTGCTTAAAAACACATATAATTCCCTTTCAGAGGAGCAAAAGGCAATTCTTACGGACGCCTGCAAAATTTTAGTTGTTGCAAATATTCCCGTCAGCCTTGTGCAGGGAGACGTTGCAAATATGAAGATTACTGCCATAGAGGATTACCGTGTTGCCGAAGCAATGGCAGGAGGGGAAAAACGTGATTAATTCCATTTATCAGCTTGTAAGCCCTCATGTGTTTTCTGTGAAGTATCAGCAGATTTCAAGGGAGGAACAGCAGGTTATAGTTCGTCCGGAGTATATGGCAATCTGTCATGCTGACCAGAGATATTACAGGGGACTGAGAAATGCCCGTGACTTGGCAAAAAAGCTTCCTATGGCACTGATTCATGAATGTGCAGGCACTGTAATTAAGGATAACAGCAATACATTTTCTGTGGGACAAAGGGTGGTTTTAATTCCCAATGTTCCCGGAGATGATATTAAGGGAATTTACGAAAACTATGCACCCAACAGCGGTTTTTTGTCAAGCGGAAAAGACGGATTTATGCGTGAGCTTGTTGCGATAAATCCTGACAGAGTTGTTCCGTATGACAATATTTTGCCGTCTACAGCGGCAATTACGGAATTTGTCAGCGTTGCAATGCACGCAGTTTCCAGACTTCAGGTGCTGGCACATGAATACAGAAACGATTTTGTCGTGTTCGGCGACGGAAGTCTTGCCTTTGTGGTTTCGTTGGTTTTAAGAAACACATTTCCAAAAGCAAAAATTACGGTTGTGGGAATGACTCCCAAAAAGCTTGACTTGTTTGGATTTGTTGACAACACTTATCTCGCTAATGAGCTTCCGGAGGATTATCGCTGTGACCATGCCTTTGAGTGCTGCGGCGGAGAGGGAAGTCAGTCCGCTATTTCTGACATAATAGCACATATCCGCCCTCAGGGTACAATTGTATTGATGGGCGTAAGTGAAAATCCCGTTCCAATTTTTACAAGAATGGTTCTCGAAAAGGGACTTACCATTGTAGGCAGCAGCCGTTCGGGAAGAGCCGATTTTGAAAAGGCGATAGCTTTAATGTCGGGTAGAGAAATGCAGACAAGACTCTCTTCAATTATCCAGGAGGACGAACCTGTCCGTACTATTAAGGATATACACAGAGTCTTTGAAACAGATTTAACAACGCCCTTTAAAACAGTATTTCGATGGAATATATAATTTGACAAAAATAATTTAATATAATAAACAGCAAAGCCACTGTGCGTTCTCACGGTGGCTTTAAGTTATCTTTGACATTTATCTGCAAAAGCAAAAAAATAATTTTAAAAAAGTGTTGACAAATCAAATTGCCGATGCTATAATATTAAAGCTGTCGAACGACAGATAATAAAAGTTGGTGTTGATGACGCTGAGGGTCCACCCGTTCCCATACCGAACACGGAAGTTAAGCTCAGTGGTGCCGAAGATACTTGGCTGGCGACGGCCCGGGAAAATAGGGAGATGCCAACACAGCAGTTACCGTAACGATTTTATCGTTGCGGTTTTTTGTTTTACAGCTCTTTATCAATAGTTGTGTAAAAAGTGAATTTAGAAAAATAAAGAGTTAGCGGGTAACAAACACTGACGTGAGTTTCCCGGCAAAAAACAGTTCACCGGACTGTTTTTTTGCTCCTCTCTTGCGTTTTTGCAGTATTTTAAGACCTTGGAGGACGCTGTCCTCCAAACTACCTGCCAAAGGGACAGTGGTCCCTTTGGAATCCAAAAATTTTCTCCCAACATTTGCTATACAACCTGTTTTACTAACTGGCTGTATAGCTTTGTGATTTTTTATTCTAAAAAAATTGCAATTCTTTTCCTTTATTGGTATAATAAAGTATATGCCTTAAAGAGGCAGTAATCTATAATACAAGAAAGAGGAGTGTTCAATATGTGTCAGAAAACACCGTATTACATTACCACAGCCATCGCTTACACATCTCGTAAACCCCATATCGGCAACAGCTACGAGATTGTATTGACCGACGCTATAGCAAGGTACAAGCGAATGCAGGGATACGACGTGTTTTTCCTCACCGGTACTGACGAACACGGTCAAAAAATAGAGGAGTATGCAGCCGCCGCAGGTGTTTCGCCAAAGGAATATGTGGACAAGGTTGCAGGTCAGATCCGTGAAATCTGCGATATGCTCAACGTATCTTACGACAAGTTTATCAGAACTACAGACGACTACCATGAAAAAGTGGTACAGAAAATATTTAAAAAGCTTTACGAGCAGGGCGACATTTACAAAAGCGAGTACGAGGGTCTTTACTGTACCCCTTGCGAGAGCTTCTGGACAGAGGCTCAGCTTGTAGACGGAAAATGCCCCGACTGCGGCAGAGAGGTTAAAAAGGCAAAGGAAGAGGCTTACTTCCTTAAAATGTCAAAATATCAGAAACAGCTTGAGGAGCTTATCGAGAATAACCCTGACTTTATTTTCCCTGAGAGCAGAAAGAAAGAGATGCTCAACAATTTTATAAAGCCGGGACTTCAGGACCTCTGCGTTTCAAGAACCAGCTTTAAATGGGGTGTTCCTGTTGACTTCGACGACAAACACGTTATCTATGTTTGGATTGACGCCCTTTCAAACTATATCACCGCTTTGGGCTATGACCCTGACGGAAGCTCAGACCTTTATAAAAAATACTGGCCTGCCGACGTTCATATCATCGGTAAGGATATTTTGAGATTCCACACGATTTACTGGCCTATTATGCTTATGGCTTTGGGCGAGCCTTTGCCGAAGCAGGTATTCGGTCACCCTTGGCTTTTGTTCGGAACAGACAAGATGAGCAAGTCAAGAGGCAACGTTATCTATGCCGACGATCTTGTTGATCTTCTCGGCGTTGACGCAGTGAGATATTATCTCCTGTCAGAAATGCCCTATACAAGCGACGGTTCTATAACCTATGAAACAATCATAGAGAGATACAATTCAGACCTTGCCAACACTTTGGGCAACCTTGTAAACAGAACTATCGCCATGAGCAACAAGTATTTTGACGGCGAAATTCTCCCGGGTGATGTTAAAGAGCCTGTGGACGACGACCTGATAAATACAGCTCTCACAACAGTGGAAACAATAGATAATCTTATCAAGCAGTACAGAATGAGCGACGCTCTGGACGCTCTCTTTAATCTTGCACGCCGCTGCAATAAGTATATAGACGAAACAGCACCTTGGGTTCTTGCAAAAGACCCTGAGAAAAAGGGAAGACTCGGCACAGTTCTTTACAATCTTTTGGAAGGTATCCGCTTTACCGCAGTGCTTTTGGCTCCGTTTATGCCTGAAACATCAAAAAAGATTTTTGAACAGCTCAACTGCGATGTGACAGATTATGAAAGCCTTAAAACCTTCGGCGGCACAAAGGCTGGCGGCAAGGTTGGAACTCCTGTTCCGCTTTTCTCAAGAATTGACACCGAAAAGATGCTCAAAGAAATTGCAGAGAAGCAGGAAGAGGCAGCAAAGAAAGCCGACCCTAAATCCGACAGAGAAGAAAAGAAAGCGGAGCTTGAGGGTATCGCACAAATAGGCATAGAGGACTTCTGTAAAGTTGATTTGCGTGTTGCGGAAATCAAGGCCTGCGAACCTGTAAAGAAAGCCAAAAAGCTTTTGAAGCTCACCCTTGATGACGGTGCAGGAGAAAGAACCGTTGCCAGCGGAATTGCAAAATTCTACAAGCCGGAAGACCTTATCGGACGCAGAGTTGTTCTCGTTTCAAACCTGAAGCCTGCAAAGCTCTGCGGAGTTGAAAGCTGCGGCATGATTCTTGCTGCAACCTGCGGCGAAGAAGTAAAAGTAATCTTTGTAGATGACATGACCCCCGGCTCCAAAATCAGTTAATTTTAGTTCCGCCTTGGAAGAGTTTCATCTGGAGATTACCGCTGTACATGCGGCGGGCAA
>CALWIW010000026.1 GCA_944380855.1 uncultured Clostridia bacterium
AGGACGAACAGCTTAACAGTTATGAGAATCAGGTGAACCACTACACAGAACGGATTCACAGAGAACCCGGCTGGAAGTTGGTAGGCATTTACGCCGACAAGGGTATCACCGGCACCAGTATGAAAAAGCGTGACGAGTTCAATAAGTTGATCCGCCAATGCAAACGAGGCCGGGTAGATATGATTATTGTTAAATCCATCAGCCGATTTGCCCGAAACACCCTCGACTGCATCAAGATCACCCGAATGCTGCGGGAAATCAAGGTGGATGTGTACTTTGAAGAACAGAATCTGCACAGCATCGATCCTGCCTCTGAGTTTTACATCTCCATATATGGCTCTATCGCACAGAGCGAATCCGAAAACATCAGCCACAATGTGGCATGGGGCAAGGCGCAAAGCGCAAAGGAAGGCAATGTGTCCTTCGCTTATAAATCCTTCCTCGGATACCGTCAGGGTGCAGACGGAAAACCGGAGATTGATCCTGCACAGGCGATAACAGTACGGCGAATCTATACGGAATTTCTCGCCGGCAACAGCCTGCAACAGATTGCCGATGGACTAACCGCAGACAGTATTTCCACGCCGATGGGAAAAGCCGTATGGCAGCCCGGAGTGATACAGTCTATCCTCTCCAATGTAAAATACAAGGGAGATGCCTTGCTGGGCAAAACCTATGTCGAGGACTGTATCAGTAAAAAGGTGCGTATCAACGGCGGCGAACGACCGAGTATTATGTAGAGAACAATCATCCGGCAATCATCGATGCCGACACCTTCGCACAGGTACAGGAGGAACTGGCAAGGAGAGCCTCGAAACGCAAGGTCAAGCAGATCGGCACGACAACCGAGCAAGGCAAATACTGCGGAAAGTACGCACTCACCGAACTGCTCGTCTGCGGAGAATGCGGAACGCCCTACCGCCGGTGCACTTGGACGGCAGGTGGTCAAAAGAGAATTGTATGGCGCTGTATCAACCGCCTTGACTACGGCAAAAAATACTGTCACCACTCACCGACCATAGAAGAAGCCCCCTTGCAAAAAGCGATTATGAATGCCATATTAAAAACAGCAAAAAGCAATCCCGACATTCTGCAAACACTAAAAATGCATATCCAAATAGGGCTTGGCGCTGAAGCTGGTGAGGACGAAAGCGTTGATATTCAAATCCGCATCGCACAAATCGATAAGGAATTTGGTGGCATCCTGAACACCGTAACTGCCGAAAATCCCGAAAGCCTGCTCGCCGATCCACGCATCGAAGCGATGATGAGCGAAAAGAGGACGCTTGAAAACAGGCTGACAGAATACATTGCCGCCGAACAGCATCGCAAAAATGCCATGTCTCGGCTAGACAATATTTTTACCATCTTCGATGGCATGAAAAATCACCCGCTGACCTTTGATAATGAAATCATCCGAAAAATCCTGCAATGTGTGATCGTAGAATCCAAGGATAAAATCAAGGTGGTTTTCATCGGTGGACTTGAAGTAAAAGTCGAGGTGGAGCAATGATGTCAATCAAGATAAAAACGATTTCGATGGTTCGAATCCCACCGCCGAAATGCCGAAAAAATCTTTTTCATGTGCCTTTGACAAGATACGCTGATTTGATACAGTTATGTATTGAATCAGCGTATCTTTTTTTGTTTTATTATCAATATCGTAAAAAACAGTGAAAAAGTAATCGATAAGTATGTATTAACAAGATGCTTTTATTTTTTTGCATGAATATAGGAAAATTTATATATAAAAAACTACGAAATTAATTATTAAAAATTCTACTTAACAATTTTGTAAGTTTTGGCAATCTCAGTGATTTTTATGTTATAATTAAAAGGGTTATTTTTAGATGTTTTGATTATGCAGTATTTTGATGTTAATTGTGAGTGTCAAAAATAATCTGAACAGTTTTGAAAAGTTTAAGGCTTTAGTAGTTTATTGTGTGTAAGAACTGTTCAAAAATATATTTAAGAAGGAAACTTTATGAAAAAACGGTTATTTGCGGCGTTTGTCTGTCTGTGCATAATCGTGTCCCAACTGCCGACGATAACGTTTGCCGAAGCAGGTGTACAGGACAGCTGCGTGATTACAGGCACAAGCGGGCTGTGCGAACACCACACCAAGCATGACGAAAGCTGCGGTTACACCGAAGGTACAGCGGAAATCCCCTGTTCCCATGAACACACTGAGAGCTGTGGCGGGCTGACAGATCCAACAGCCTGCAATCACACCCACGACGAAGCCTGCAGCTATGTTCCCGCAACAGAGGGAAGTCCATGTACCTTTGTTTGTGAAGTCTGCAACGCACAGAACAGCGATGATCAAGAAGTTCCGTCAGACCCGCAGCCGGAAAAATGCAGCTGCGAAACCCTCTGCACTGAGGAAGAGGTCAATACGGGTTGCCCGATATGTTCCGCTGACCACATCAGCTGTACCGGGGAAGCACCTGTGTTCCAAACTCCTGTCTGCACCTGCACCAACAAGTGCAGTGAGGGAACAATGAAAACAGATTGCTCGGTTTGTTCTGCAGATGGTGTGGATTTGTCTGTTTGCAAAGGAACTGTTTCCATGCTGCTGAGTGTTTCACGGAATGTAGAAAATATTCCATATTTAGACGAGAACGGCCGACAGCAGACAGCAGCGAGTGCTAAAACGATTACAGACCAGGATACCGTCTGGGATGGCGGCACAGAGGAAGCCTGGTATGTAGTGGATTCCAATGTGACCATCGGCAGCCGTATCATCGTAACGGGCACAGTACATCTGATCTTGGCTGATGGCTACACCCTCACCGCCAGCCAGGGCATCCAGGTGGCTGAGGGTAACAGCCTGATTATTTATGCCCAGTCCACCGGGGAGAAGATGGGTGCTCTCACTGTTAAGACACAGTCGTACAACCCAAATGCGGGCATCGGCGGCAGTGACGGACAGGATGGCGGCACCGTTACCATCAACGGCGGCACGGTCAACGTAAGCAGTTATTATGGTGCAGGCATCGGCGGCGATTATGGCTATGACGGCACCGTTACCATCACCATCACCGGAGGCACTGTTACCGCAAAGAGCATCGACGATGACAGCATCGGCAAAGGTGTCAATTCAACTCTTTCCTGTACCCTTACCATTGGCCCGGTGATGGGAGGGCAGATTACAGCCAAGGCCGGCGGAAGTGAAGACGATGCACAGCCTCTGATTGGGTCGCCCTTCCAAAACGAAACACAGGCTATTGAGCAGGTGACTGGCAAAAAGTATTTCCACAGTGAAATGCAGAAGTTTACAACCATTACATCCCAGCCGCAGTCTGTGACCGTAACCGAGGGCGGCACAGCGACGTTTGAAGTGGCGGCTGATGGAACCGGAACACTTACTTACCAGTGGCAGCAGAGCACCGACAACGGCACCAGCTGGACAAATATCAACGGTGCAAACGCCGCCAGCTATACCACATCGGCAACCACAATTGACATGAACGGCTATCAATACCGCTGCATGGTGACAGGTGATTTGGGCAATGCCACAAGTGCTGTGGTAAGCCTGACGGTAAAACATAATTTGGTAAAGGTAGGGGCCAAAGCTGCTACCTGTACCGAGAATGGAAATCTTGAATACTGGTACTGCGAAAAATGCGACAAACATTTCAAAGATGAAAACGGTGCAACTCCAACTACATTTGAAGATACCGTAATTAAGGCTACCGGTCACAGCTATGAAAACGGCAACTGCACAGTCTGTGGGGAAAAGGATCCTAATTATGTGAAACCTACAGAGAACGCAAAATCTCCTCAGACAGGAGAAAACAACAGTATTTCATTATTGTTGATATTTGCACTTATATCCACAGTGGTATTTATGATTGGAAAAAAGCAAAAAACTCAAAAGAAATAAAATAAATTTACTGTCCTAAAGTAAAGCACAGTGAAGCACAAAAATATCCGCAGTATAAAAAATACTGCGGATATTTCTTTGTACTATAATTATTATGTTTAACTATCTGAAAAACAGTTCGTTTATTATTGCGAACCATTCTCTGACTACATATGTAGGGGCAAACAAGATGTTTGTTTCCGAGTTAACACAGCCTATATTTCCCTCGTAATTGTATTTTTGAAAAATAAGCCTTGTTCTTAATTGGTGAAAGAAATCCGTTACAATTGCAACGTTTGTATCAAGGTTTTGGCTTTCGATAATATCAATGGAATTTTTAATATTTTCCGACGTGTTATAGGAGTCGTCTTCCATATACATTCTGAGACGTGTAATTCCGTCGTCTTCCAACTCTCTTATTATACATTCAGCTTCGCTTATGGCTTCTCCTTCGCCTTTTCCGCCAGAGGCTATCAGTCTTGCGGTACTGTTTTCTATCATGTAGTTAGCCGCTGCGTCGATTCTTTCACTGAGCATAAGACTTGGCTGTTCGCCCCTTACCTGACATCCAAGCACGATAGCCGTTGAATTATGTACAGGAGCAATAAAGCTTACTATAAACATAAACACCGTTATTACAAAAGCATAAATCACAAATGCCGATACAGCAATTTTACCTAAATGCCAAAAAACAGACAGAATACTGTGTTGATTAAAATAGCATTTTACCCTGAGAAATGTTCGGCGGAACCCATAAACAAAAATAAAAAACAGGCATAGAAGAATTCCGACTATATTTCCGATATTTAAAATCCCAAAACCTATAGGGATAATAAACCATATTAAAAATATAAAAGAGAGCATAAGGGTTATTATTCTTGCCAATTTGGTGAATTTTCCTATGCGTTCAATTTTATACAGTGTGTTGATATCAATAGTTTCCGGCAGTTTCATTGAAATCCTCCCATTCTTATTGATTTTATCTTAATTATACATTTACATATATTTTTTTTCAAGTGTTTGTTTTGACACGGACTTGACACAGTGTTAAAGTGTGGTATAATTATATCGTAAGTAGTAAGTGGGAAGTAATAAGTAGATAAAATTCACATTGAAGGGTTAGGTATGAAAGAACTAAGTTTACATGAAAGATTTGCGATTATCGCACTTAACGGTTTGGAAGTTGAAACAATGGTTTCTGCAAAGAAACTTGCTGTCAGAGGAATAATGGCTGCAAAAATTTTAGAAAATTATTTAGATGATGATATTTCGGACGGTCTTCCGGAATTGGAATTTAAGAAAATTTTATGGGCTTCCACAAGAAAGCTTAAGGCGGAGGAAAATAAAATTACCTCGGAGCTTAGAGATAAAAATCTATTATCTGTTATTCCATCTATACTTAACTGCGATTTATATTATGTTACCTCAGGTGTTGAGGTGTCGGAATACTTATGTGACAGCGATGAGTATACCCGCCAGACGGAGTCTATCAGAGCAGAGCTTTTGGAAAGCGGCGAGGTTTCATCGGAAGTGATTTTTCTTTGGTGGCTTTTAAGAGAGAGCAGTTGTTTTTACGATTTGTTTTCACCTTTGGAGGTGGATAAAATCACACAAAAGCTTAATGAAATACACTTAACTTCAAAGAAAGCAAAAAGTCTTTTTAACTTGAAAATTCAAAGAAAGTACGAACAGATTATTGTAAAGTATTTGAAAAAGAAAAAAGAGATATTTTCAACAGCTATCGGAACAGGCGTCCTGTATGTTGTACCGTTTTTTGAAAGAAGACAGGCGGTTTTTATTGAGGTTGAAGAGTGGTTTTCCGATGATGACAAGCGTCTTGCCTGTGTTTTAGACAGATTTGCCGAAAAGGGACACATTGTTACGGTTATTAAAACCGGCACTGTTCCTCTTATTAAGGTTGACAATACCTATTACGAGTGCATACCCGGTCAGGTTATTATGAGAGTTCCCATTCAGGGTGTAAGACTTAGAAGATATGTAATGATTTAGTGAGGTGTATTTGTTATGAATGATTTAACTGTTACCGAAAAATATTTTATTGTTTCCTTAACCGAAAAAGGAAAGTCTTTTTTGGATAATTTGAGATACCGTTTTATACAGTAGCGGCGGTGAAATAACTTATGTCAAGACAAAGAAGTATGGAAAAGATAATGGCCTCGGAGTATGTTACAATTGGGGAGCTTGTAAGGATTACCTCAAGCCGATACAGCACTTTAAAATTTTATACGGAAGAGGGTATGCTTCCTTTTGAGCAGGAGGAGGAAAACCTTACACGGCGTTATAAAAGGGAAGAAACAGTACGGCGTATTGAGTATATTAAAAAATTGAAAAGTGACGGAAAATCAATTCCGGAAATAAAAGAAATATTATTTAAATGATATAATCAGGAAAACCATTCGGGAAAATTATGGAATTAAATGCACAGAAAAGTAATAAATTTTATCATTCAGGACAATAAACAAAGAAGACCGCCGGCCACAAATGAGTGACCGGCGGATATTTTATGCCTCAAATATTAAAGCTTAAATTCATTTTTATTTTTAAAATCAATAACCGAATACGGCGTTAAGAGAATCGTCGTTTTCTATCCAGTCATTTACATCTACAACAACATAATCGGTTTTGTTGTTTCTGATTACAACCTTTGAAATGCCTGCGTTTATAATCATTCTTTTACACATGGCACAGGAGTTTGTATTTTCCACATATTCGCCTGTTACCGCGTCTTTACCTACAAGGTAAAGCTTGCCGCCCAGCATTTGGTCACGTGCGGCATGGATTATGGCGTTGGCTTCGGCGTGAACGCTTCTGCACATTTCATATCTTTCGCCGCGGGGAATATTGTTCATGGTTCTGAAACAGTATCCCAAGTCTGAGCAGTTTTTTCTGCCTCTCGGTGCTCCGGTATATCCGGTGGATACTATTTGGTCGTTATTAACTATAATTGAACCGAAATTTCTTCTAAGACAGGTTCCTCTTTCAAGGACTGTTTCGGCAATATCAAGATAATAGTTTTCTTTGTCTATTCTTGTCATTTAAAAGTCCTCCAAATTTCATCATTTTATCATGTTGGAAATCAAATTTTTTCCAATTCCTTTTTGCAGTTTTCGCAAATGATTTTTCCTTTGTATTCCATAAGTTGTGGCAATTCTTCATTGCCGCAAAACAGACATTTTTTTCGGTATTTTCTCATCTCAATACCGTTTTCGTTGGTGAAAAGCTCAAGCTCGTCATTAACGTTGAGGTTAAATTCCTGTCTGATAGGCTTAGGGATTACAATTCTTCCAAGTTTATCAATTTTGCATAAAAAACCGGCTACCTTCATAGTATTTTACATCCTTTCTTTAAAATATTTGGGATACAGCTGTATTTGCAAAACAAATATTTTTATTTTTAATTTGACAGATATACCCCGTATGAATTGATTTATGATAAAATACTACCAAAGAGTGGTAAAAAAGTCAAGTCTTTACAGGATATTTTTTAATGAGGAAAATTTCGACATATTGAGACACAAGCGAAAAAGAAAAAGGGGGGATTTTGCTTGTTAAACTATATTTTTGCTGTTTTTATTGCCGGTTCTGTTGTATGTTCTGTATTTTTAAATACTACAGACCAGCTTACATCCGGGCTTTTGGAAAGTGCCGAGGTTTCGGTGAGTTTGCTTTTAACCATAGGAGGTGCCCTTTGCTTTTGGTGCGGATTTATGGAAATTATGAGGGAATGCGGAGCGGCGTCTTTGGCTGCTAAACTATTTTCGCCTGTTTTGAAACATCTCTTTCCCAACATTGACGTAAAAAGCAAGGCTTTTGAAAACATATCTCTGAATGTGGGAGCTAACTTTTTAGGGCTTGGAAATGCCGCCACTCCTTTTGGGTTAGCAGCTATGAAAGAAATTAAAAAGATTGACCGTCAAGGGGACACGGCTTCTGACAATATGATTGTTTTTGTGGTTTTAAATACTGCGTCAATACAGCTTCTTCCCACCATGATAGGGACTTTAAGGGCAAAGTACGGAAGTCAGTCGCCTTTTGACATTATCTTATGCATTTGGATAGCGTCTTCCTGTGCCTTAATTGTCGGTGTGACGGCGGCAAAGCTTTTAAACAAAAGGAGGCGAAAAGTTTGACCTATGTTTTTCCCGTAATACTTCTATCTGTTATGGTTATGGCTCTTTTTAAAAAGGTTCCCGTGTTTGAGTGCTTTTTAAGAGGAGCTAAAAACGGTCTTACTGTATTGCTTGAAATAACTCCTGTTATTGTAGGTTTTGTAGCGATGATTGAGGTGATGAAAGCCTCGGGACTTTTTGACGTGCTGTCTTCTATTGTTTCGCCTGCGGCGGATTTTTTTGGCTTTCCAAAAGAGATAGTGCCTATGGCTTTGCTTCGTCCTGTTTCGGGAGGAGGGTCTACAGCCTTGCTTTCTGATTTGTTATCTCAGTACGGACCTGACAGCCTTATCGGGAGAATAACAAGCGTTATGTCAGGCTCAACGGAAACCACATTTTATGCCATTGCGGTATATTACGGCTCTGTAGGAATATCAAAGACAAGACATACTTTATTTTGTGCTTTGCTTGCTGATTTTACTGCCGCTTGTCTTGCGGTGGTGACGGTAAAACTGCTTATGAATTAAAATTTTAATTAACATTTTAAGAGAGAAAATAAGATTTTTCAAAAAATTTCTTATTTTCTCTTTTTTGTTGCAGATTACTATGCAATTTTTGTCATTTTTTTCCTGTTAACGGGAGGTGTAATTAAAAACACGAGGTGAAAAGTCATTGAAAGATAAATTAACAAGGCAGGAAAGACAGTTTTGCTGTCACTATGCCAGCAGCGGTAATTCTACGCAGGCTGCCATTTTAGCAGGCTGCAAGGAAAATCCTGAGAATTGGGGAGAAAATTTACTTTGCAAGGAGGATATAGCAGATGAAATTGCCAGACTTCTTGCAATAAGAAAAAAGACGGTTTCTTCTATGGCGGTTACCGGCTATAAAAAATTGGCTTTCGGAAGCATCGGGGACGCAGTAAGCCTTTTATATATGGAAAATCCTGATATGGAAACTCTTAAAAACATGGATCTCTACTGTGTTTCAGAAATACGAAAACCAAAGGAAGGTGCTATGGAAATAAAGTTTTTTGACAGGCTTAAGGCTTTGGAAAAATTGGAGGCGGGTTCATTGGAAGACAACGGGGCGGTTTCTTTCTTTGAAGCTCTGAACAGAGGTGCTACTGCCGTAAGCGGTGCCGGGTCAAGACAGGAGAGAACCGACATTGAGTATGGCGGAGATTAAGCCTTTTTCGGAAAAGCAGCTTTTGGCATTAACTTGGTGGTGTCCTAATTCTCCATGGAAAAACAACGACGCCGTTATCTGCGACGGGGCGGTGCGAAGCGGCAAAACATTTTGTATGATGTTGTCTTTTATAGCATGGAGCTTTTCCGAGTTTAACGACAATTCCTTTGCCTTATGCGGAAAAACCATAAAATCACTAAGAAGAAATGTGGTTACCCCTGTTTTGCCTCTTTTGAAAAGTCTTGGCTTTGAGATTGGAGAAAAGCTGTCGGAAAACATACTGACAGTTACCTACAACGGGAGAAAAAACAGGTATTACCTTTTCGGCGGAAGGGACGAGTCTTCTGCTTCTCTTATTCAGGGTATGACCCTTGCCGGTGTGTTCTTTGATGAGGTTGCACTTATGCCCCGTTCATTTGTTGAACAGGCATTGGCAAGGTGCTCGGTAAACGGTTCTAAATTTTGGTTTAACTGCAACCCGGAATATCCTCAGCACTGGTTTTATACCGAATGGATTAAAAAGCTAAAAAAGAAAAACGCTTTATATCTGCATTTTGTTATGGAGGACAATCCCTCTTTATCTCAGAAAACTATAGCAAGATACAAGCGGCTTTATTCCGGAGCCTTTTATGAGAGGTTTATTCTGGGGAAATGGGTTGCAGTTTTTGGTGCCGTATATCCTTTCATGGACGATGAAAGCAATTATTGTATGCCTCCCGACGAGCCTATGGAGGAATATGCGGTTTCCTGCGACTACGGTACCGTTAATCCCGCTTCTTTCGGACTGTGGGGTCTTAAAAGGGGAGTTTGGTACAGATTAGAGGAATATTATTACGAGTCAAGAAAAACAGGCGTACAAAAAACAGATGAAGAACACTATGAAGCACTTAGAAGCCTTGTGGGGAACAGAAATATCAGTGTTGTGGTGGTTGACCCTTCT
Source organism: uncultured Clostridia bacterium (assembly GCA_944380855.1). Taxonomy (GTDB): domain Bacteria; phylum Bacillota; class Clostridia; order Oscillospirales; family Acutalibacteraceae; genus Limousia. The sequence continues at coordinate 10,120 of CALWIW010000026.1, forward strand.
GCCGCCAGCTTTATTCAGGTTATTCAAAGACACGGGGAGTTTTCGGTTGTTCCGGCAAAAAACAATGTTACAGACGGAATACGAAAGACTTCTACAGCGTTAAAAGAGGGGAAAATAAAAATTTGCAGCACCTGCAAGGACAGCATGAGGGAATTTTCACTTTACCGCTGGGACAGCAACGGCAAGTTTGATGTTCCGGTAAAGGAAAATGACCACGCTATGGACGATATTCGGTATTTTGTAACCACTGTCCTTGAAAAAAGCACAGGTTTTGCCGCTTGTGCCGTTGCAAGATAAGGAGGAAAATTTGAAAGGTTTTTTGAAAAGCAGAAAAGATACCTCCCAAAACAGCAAGTCTGGCTGTGTTGTTCAAACTGCGGCGGGCGATTACAAAAGACACCCGTTTTCCCTTTTGGACAGCTATTCTCCGCTGAAAAAAGGGGAAATGGAGCTTTACGCAACTTTAAGAGAGGCATTGCCTATTGTTGACGCAGCTATAAGCAAGACAGTGAGACTTTTGGGAACATTCAATGTTGAATGTGACGACAAACGTATGCAGAAGGATTTGGAAAGCTTTTGCAGAAACGTAAAGGTAAACGGTACTTCAAGAGGTATCGACACCTTTATTTCCGAGTATTTTGACCAAATGCTCACCTATGGTACGGCTGTAGGCGAGATGGTTCTCAATGACGGGGGAAAGCTTGAATATCTTTACAATGCTTCCCTAAAAGATGTAGACATAAGAAAAGGCGAGTCTCCGCTGGAGGTTGTTGTTTGTGTGGAAAACGGCGGCAAGTGGGAGCCTGTGAAGCACCCTCAGCTTATTTGCATGACTCCTTTAAATCCTCAGCCCGGAGAGGTTGTAGGAAACTCTATCCTTAAAGGTTTGCCCTTTGTAAGCTCTATTTTGCTGAAGATTTTTACAGCAGTGGGAACTAACTGGGAAAGAGTGGGAAATGTAAGGTTTGCCGTGACCTATAACCCGAAAACGGAGGGTATGAATGCTTCCGTTCAGGCAAAGCAGATTGCCGACGAGTGGAGCCGTGCCATGAGAAACAAAGGCGAGGTATGCGATTTTGTTGCGGTTGGGGATATTTCCGTAAAGGTTATTGGTGCAGATAATCAGGTTCTTGACTGTGACATTCCGGTAAAGCATATATTAGAGCAGATTGTGGCAAAGCTTGGAATACCGCCTTTTATTCTCGGTCTTTCATGGTCAAGCACAGAAAGAATGAGTCAGCAGCAGGCGGACATTTTGACAAGCGAGCTGGAGTATTACAGAAAGCTTATTGAGCCGGTGATTATCAGGATAACTCAAATGTGGCTCAGACTAAACGGAAGCTTATCGGGAGTCAGGGTTGTATGGGACAATATAAGCCTTCTTGACGAGGTTGAGCTTGCAAATGCACGTTTGATTAATGCACAGGCTGAACAGCTTGAAAGAAGTTTTGGTAAAACGGGAGATTTGAAGTAATTGAAAAAGGGTGATTTGGAAGGTATGAATTTTGAAAGCGGCAGAGGTCTTTTAAAAAGTATCCGCGGGGACATTGGCAATAATGCTGAGGTACAGGACGTTCCCAGTGACGAAGAACTGGAGTTAATCAACGGATACACAAGAAAGAAATTTTCAAAGGAAGATTTATATGTGTTTACGGTGGTTCTCTGCGACAACGACGTGGACAGGGATTATCAGAGATTTCCTGTGGAAACTTTAACCTCTCTTGAAAAAATGTTTGTGGGCAAAAGCGGAATATTTGACCATAATCCCACCGCACACAATCAGACTGCAAGAATTTTTTCGTGCAGTACAAAAAGCGTTGACGGAGTGGTTACGGCTACCGGCGACCAGTATTTTCGCCTTGAAGCAAGGGCGTATATTCCGAAAGGCAGACAGTTTGACGATGTTATTTACGCTATTGAAAGCGGTATAAAAAAAGAAGTCAGCGTCGGATGCAGCGTGGCTTTTGAGAAATGCTCTGTCTGCGGAGAGGAAATGGGAAAATGCGGTCATAAAAAGGGGAATATCTACAACGGCAAGCTTTGCTTCGGAGAGCTTATTGACCCCATAGACGCATATGAATGGAGTTTTGTGGCTGTTCCCGCACAAAGGGAAGCAGGAGTAATAAAAAGCTATTGTCAGGAAGACGGAAGGAGCGTTTCGATGGAAGAAATTTTGAAAAGTATCAGTGCGTGCGAAGGTTTAAATCTTGACTCTGCACAGACAGAAAAGCTTTGGGATTATATAGAAAAGCTTAAAAAATCGGCGGCTGACGGTGCTGTTTACAGAAACGAGCTTAAAGCAGCCGTAAGAAGGTATTCGGCTGTTATTCAGCCGGACATCAGTGAAAAGACGGTTGAAAAAATTATGAGCGGACTGTCCGTAAGGGAACTGTCCGAGCTTAAAAATTCCTACGAGAAAAAAGCTTCCGGTATTTTGGGAAAGTGCCGTCCGCAGCTTTCTTCAAGTAAGAATACAAAAGAAAAAAACAGCAACAAGGAATTCAAAATTTGATTTGGAGGTAAATTATGAGCGAAATAAATTTAAACGGCTACGGTGAGAATGTTGTCACCGTAATTGCAACAGAAGGTCTTGAAAAAGGCAGTATAGTTAAGGTTACGGCAAATTACAAGGTAGGTGCCTGTGCTGACGGCAATTCCTTTTTCGGAGTTGTGGTAAACGTAAGAGGGGGATTTGCCGCAGTGCAGACAAAGGGATATTTCAAGGTGAAAAAGTCCGGCACAATCAATTTGGGTTATCAGGAGCTGGCGGCAGCTTCCGCAAGCTCCGTGAAAGCTCTCAGCGGCGGCGTTCCCTGCAATGTAATTGCATTTGACAGTACATATGTTGAATTTATTATATAACCAATAAAAGGAGAGATAAAATAATGGAAATGTACGAGAAGATTAAACCGGAAAAGGGTATGTATTCATACAGAAATAAAAGCTTTTCTGATATTCTGGAGTCTTTGGACCCATCCGAAAACTATATCGGCACTGAGCTTGAGGGTCTTGACGCTTTTTCAAGACAGCTTAAAAGATTTGATATTAAGGTAAGCGGAAAAGCTTCTGACAGAATTGAGAAGTTCTTTCAGACATCGGACAGTGCGGCTTTGTTCCCTGAATACATAAGCAGGGCTGTTCACGCAGGCATGGAAAATGTTAATGTTATAAATCAGATGGTGGCTGTTGTCACAAACATTGACGGACTTGACTACAGAAGCATTGCTTCAATTCCATCTGACGACGAGAAAAAGCTTAAGGCTGTAAACGAGGGTGCTTTTATTCCTCAGACAACCGTAAAAACTCAGGAGCATCTTGTACAGCTTCAGAAAAGGGGAAGAATGCTTGTTTCCTCTTATGAGGCTATAAGATATCAAAGACTTGACCTTTTTTCCGTTACATTAAGACAGATAGGTGCGGCCATTGCTCTTTCTCAGGCTGAGGACGCAATCAACACAATTATTAACGGCGACGGAAATTCAAATCCTTGTGCCGCGGACGAAGCGGGAGATTCTGCAAATATCACATATGATGACCTTATCAATATGTGGACGAAGCTTTCACCTTACGAGCTTAATACAATGGTTGCCTCAACAGACGCAATTAAAATGATATTTAAAATTGAGGAGATGAAGGACGCATCAGCCGGTCTTACTTTCCACGGAACAGGCAAGATGATGACTCCTTTCGGTGCAACACTTATTCATGTTCCTTCTTTTGCGGGCACTAATCTGATTGCTATGGACAAAAACTGTGCTCTTGAAATGGTTACTGCCGGAGGCGTTCAGACAGAGTATGACAAGCTTATTGACAGACAGCTTGAAAGAGCCGCTATTACCTGTACTGCCGGATTTGCAAAAATATTTACCGACGCAGCAAGGGTTTTAAAAATCGAGTAACAGGAGACGGTTAGATGAGCTTAAAAAATGTTACGGACAGATTTATAATGCTTTCCGGAATTGAAGAAGAGGAATTGCAGAGGTGGCTGCCTCTTTGTCGTGATTCTCTTGAATATATTGAAAGCAGATTGACAAGTAAGGATACTGCAAAAGAAAATGTCTGCCGTGTAAGCTCTGCCGCCGCCGCTTTGGCGTATTATTCCTACTGCCTTACTGTTTCTTCTGCCGAAACCGCAAAAAGATTTAAAGCCGGCGACGTGGAAATCGAACAGGACTATTCTCAGCGTGTTGAGTCCGCCAAAAGCTTATGGCTAACTGAAAAAGAGAAAATTTCCGATCTGCTTTTACAAAGCGGTTTTTATTTTGGGAGGACAATAACATGAGTTTGGCAGAGAGAATCCGCCGCTCAATAGCCCTTTACGGTGACGATATTGTTGTCACCGTAAGGGGTGAACCCGTAAACGGGAAGGCTTTTATAGAGCCTTTGAGATATAAAAACAGAATGTATATAGGCGGCAAAAGAATTGAACCGGGATATTATGACGGCGGTCATTATCTGTATATCGGTCAGCATACCATTCCTCTTGACGACATACACAATACGGTTATTTCCCGAGGAGAAGAAAAATTCTGTGTAAAGCGTGCTGAAATGTATAAGCTGGGAAACGAAAGTATCTATGTTTGGGCAATTATTGTGACCTACAGGGAAAAGGAGGACATAGACTATGACCGATATTGATTTGTGGATTAATGAAACGGTGCAAAGCCTTAAAAACAGCGGGAAGTTTGATGATATTGTTTTTCTTAAAGAATTTCAGTCTAAGCCCTTGGAGGTTCCGGTTAAAAATTATTTAACTGTGGTTACACTTGAAACCTTAGGGAAAAACACCCTAAGCAAATTAAATCCCGGGTACGGAAAAAGAAAAGACAGTTCAAAGGCAGGCTTTATTTTATATTCACCTTTTAATGAAAGCGGTTATGCTCTTACACAAAAGGCTATGAAACTGTACTCTGAAATTTCCTTAATATGTTCGGAAGATGAGGACACGCCGGAAATAACACTTGAGCCTATAAAGTTTGATGAAAAGGCGGACACCTTGTACAGAGAAATTACAGTTACTTTTACAAGGTATTCGGATAATTCTTCCGGTTCGGAAACAGGAAACAGCTTTATTGAACTTATGGTCAACGGCATGACGGTTGAAAATTTGGTGGACGCTGAATGTATTGAGAAAAAAGAGATTTTCAGTGCCGAAACGTATCTTACCGACATACCTGCAAAAAGAATACCTTTTTCAAGTGTTTTTAGCGTTTTTGTAAGAAAGAACGGTTCAGAGGCTGACAGCGTTTTTTACGAGCCGAATTTTACCGCAAAGCTCATTTTGGACGGTCATTCAAGAATATACTCTGATTGTACCGTAACCCTTATAAAAACTCATGTTGTTGACGGCGGCGTCGTTACTGATATTGAGTTTTTTGGAAACATGGAAGTTTTGGAGGAAGGTGAAAGCAGTGGCTGAAGATAAAAATGTGTTTGACTTTGCCGACGGGGAAAGAAGTGTTCGTGAAGTTAATTTTGTTATGGAAAGAGAAAGCTTGAGATATTCAAGAGAATTCACTGAGGAAGAAGAGGTGAAACTGTTATGATTTTGTCCTCTATGAGTTTTGACGGATTTACTTGGGAATTTAACTCGAAATACCTTACTTTCAGTCATTCGTCATCTGTAAATTCCACACACTATCCCTACGGCGGTTCAAAGCTTCAGGATTTCGGTAAGCAAAACTGCATAATAGGCGGCAGAGGGTATTTTGTAGGAGATAATTGTACAGATATGTACAACAAGCTGAGAAATAAGTTTTACATGAGTAAGACAGGTGTTTTAACGTTGCCCGGTTTTCCTCCTATAAAAGCTTTTTTTAACAAGCTGATTTTAAACGGAGAACCTAAACCCGATATTTTGGAATATGAATTTGAGTTTATTGAAGTGGATGACGAGTATTTGGAGGTTGCTTCCTTAAATTCCTCGCCGACTACTGATGGAAAAAATATCCGAAAAATTATTCCCAACGGTGAAACATTGTGGGATTTATCATATAAATACGGAATAAATGTTGACAAGCTGATTGCGGTTAATCCTCAAATAAAGCGTCCGGATATACCGATAGCGGGAAGTGCGGTGAGGCTTAGTTGATAATTACATTGACAGACACAGACGGAAAAGAAAAGGTTATTAGGAATTTCCGAAAGCTTGTTCTAAGCCAGGAAGAAGGAATTCCCGCACACACCCTTTTGGTGAGATATGATTATGACAATGACTCTTTAAATGAAATTGCCTATATTCGTCTTGAAAATCAGGGGAAAATTCTGTTTGACGGAATTGCCGATACAATTACTGAATTTTATTCAGGCAAAAACTGCTATATTGAAGTGTTCGGAAGAAACAAGGTGTCATTGCTTCTTGACAACGAAGTTAAGCCGGGAATTTACAATAATCCCACATCAGAGCAGATAAGTCAGGCTTTTTTAAAGCCTTACGGTTTTAACGGGTATACGGGAGGCACTGCGGTTTACAACGGCATATTCAATGTATCAAAGGGAAAATCGCCTTGGGATATTATAGAAAGCTTTGTAAAATCATGCTACGGTGCAATTCCCTACTGTTCTCCCGACAACAATGTATATTTTACAGGACTGCCGTCACAGGGGAAAATAACATTCGGAAAAGGCTTTGACTTTGATTTTTATGAGTACAGGACGGACATCAGACGTTATAAGATTATTTCATCTGTAGTTATAAAGAGAAATGAAAAAGAGGATTATAATACGGAGATTTTTTCTCAGGAGGCAGAAAAAAGGCAGATTCTCAGAAAACGATATTTAAATGCGTCAAATACAAGATTTACACCTATATTCTGCGGTGAAAAAATGATACAAAACGGAATAAACGACAGCAGGCTCATTTCCTTAAAATGTCCTTGCCTGCTGACGGATTGTCTTGGGTTTGAAGCTTTAGTAAATATCAGAGGGCAGATTATTGATAACCTGAGAGTATGCGGTTTAGAAGTTGTTGTGACCAATGATGAGTTGTATTCTGTTGTGAATTTAAGGGGGAACGATGTTTATGTGGATAATTGACAGAATTGTAAAGCCTAAGGCATCGGGAGAAGCCAAAGGCGGAGAGATAACACAGGTAATCGGAGACAGCATCAGTGCGGCAGGCACGGAGGAATACTCAAGTCTTCCTATGATTTCGCCTTACGGAATAATCAGTTGTCCTCCCAAAGGGGAAAAAACAGTGGTTTTGCCTTACGACTTCGGAACAGTATGTCTTGGCACTCTAAGCTATCCTCAGGGACTTTCTGAAGGGGAAATAGTGCTGCGTTCTTACGGCGGTGCGGAGATTAAGCTTTGCAATGACGGCAAGGTACTGATAAACGGCAGGGAGGTTTGATATGGATATAAAAATTCTTGACGGAGATAATGTGCTGCGTGGAGATAGATTTGAAACGGTTTTAGGCTTTGAAGAAACGGTGCAAAAATCATTGATTTCTATAATCGGAGATAAAGGAAGTTTTATTTACGACAGGGAACTGGGAAGCCCTTTAAAAAAATATATCAGCAGCGGTGAAACAGTTGCCTTGAAAAAGATTGAAAGTATAGTAAAATCTGCTGTTTCACGTATTGAGAACGTATCTGCCGAGGTGAAAAGTATTAATGAAAACGACGGGAAATTTGAAATTACTTTAGTTATCAAAGAAAACGACAGCGATGAGGCAGAGGAAAGGACGATTATTATATGAGTGAGGAATACAGTAAAGTTCTTGAAAGAATGAGAAATGAATATTTTCAGCAGACCGGAGTTTATCCCGATGAAAATTCTGATATTGAGATAAAAATGAAAATCCTCGCCGGAGAGCTTCATGCTTTAGGGGTGAATATTGACTGGCTTAAAAGGCAGTTAAATCCCGAGATGGCAGACGGACAATATTTGGACTACCACGCAGCTAAGCTTGGACTTACAAGAAAATCACCGGCAAAAGCATCGGGAACAGTAAGATTTTATCCTTCCGGCAATGTATTTTTGGATTATACAATAAATGCAGGCACACTTGTATCAACTGCCGGAAAAAATCCGGTTAGATTTACCACAGTTGAAACCGTAGTATTGCATCCGGGCGATGAGTATGTTGAAGCTTTGGCTGTAGCTGTTGACGGAGGAAGCAATGGTAATGTAAATCCGGGAGAGATAAGCGTTATGGTTTCCCTTTTGTTTCCCATAGAAAAAGCAACAAATCCGCAGGCTTTTACGGGAGGAACAGATGAGGAAAGCGATGAGGTTTTCAGAGGCAGAATAAAAGCGGCACAGGGCTTTCCCTCAACAGGTTCAAATGCTGCATATTATGAAAAGCTGGCACTTTCTGTTGCCGGCGTAGGTGCTGCCTATGTGGCTCCCCAAAGAAGAGGCAAGGGGACAATAGACATATTTATATTGCCAAACGGTGCGGTGGAAGAAGATGATGTTTTGCAAAATGTAAAAAACCTTGTGCTTAATGAGAGGGAGCTGGGCGTAGATGTGGAGGTTCTAAAAGCCACAACTGTTCAGGGAAATGTAACTGTAACAATATATCCTGCTGAAGGGTATACTTTTGACGCAGTAAAGCATAAATGTGTACAGGCTGTAACCGATAAGGTAAGCCTTTTGACTATAGGACAGGATTTAAAGCTTTCAGATATAGGCGACGCTTTGTATCATACACAGGGTGTGGGAGATTACAAATTTGACAGCTCTGCTTCAAATATTATTGCGGGAACTAACAGAATTATAACGTCGGTTAGTTTGACAATGAAAGAGGGTGTATAAGTGGCGTATACACCTTTTGATAATCTGAAAGAGAAGCTGCTTTCCACGGGGATTTATAAGGATAACCCGTCGTCGGCGTTTTTGGAGCTTCAATGTTATGCGGCAGGCTTTCAGGCGTTGGGAGATGAAATAGACAATCTTTTGCGTGAGAGTTTTGTTCAGACAGCGGTTTCCTACGGACTTTCAGAATTTGAAAAAGCTTACGACATTGGTTTTGTTTCAGATGATTTGGAAGAAAGGAAAAAGGGTCTTTCCGCTGTTTCAAAGATAGCCGCAGGTTCATTTACACAAAAAAGTATCGAGGACTTTTTGTCGGAGATAACCGATGATTATGAATTAACCGCTTCCTATCCGGATTACACCGTTAATATAACAATAAAAAACAGCGGGCTGTCTTATTATTTTACAGAGTGGATAAAGAGAATACTCAATAAGATAATTACGGCGGAGCTGGAACTTTCAATTGTTATTGACGGGCTTTCATGGAGCAAAATAGAAGAAAAGAATTTAACCTGGGCTGATATGGACGGAAAAAACTACTCGTGGAGTGAAATAGATGAAATTTGAAAGGGTGATATAATTGGCTTCAACCGATAAAACCGAAAATCTCGGGCTTAACAAATGGGTATCCGAAGATGTGCCTAAAATGAACGACTTTAACAGCGATAATACAATTATTGATACAGTTGTGGGTGAGCATATCAATAATGAGGAGATACATCTTTCCGCCGAGGACAGAAAACTTTTAGGCGGAGGAATTACTACTATGGTAATTGTAGGGGACGGCAACAGTTCAAAGACCGTTACGCTGGATACGGCACCTAAAATGGTACATATTTTTCTTAAAAACAGTCCGCCTGCGGTTTGGGACTCGGAAAATTCCTGTACAGTAATCAACAGTGCTTTTGTTATTCAAAGAGGTTCGTCAAGCGGCGGTGCTTCACTTAATGATAAAAGCTTAGTGATAACAAATACAAATGTCAGTGACGGAATTAAATACAATTTAAACGAATCCTACGGACAATATGTAGTTGTAAGCTATAATTAACCTTATCCCGCTTAATTTTTTGTTAAGCGGGATAAATATGCTTTAATTTGGTAAAAATGTTTTTTATTATAAAATATTGTCTTTTTGTAGTTTTATCAGCAAAAAGCAGATATAATGGCGGAAAAGTACCTTGACTTTTTTTGATAAAAATAGTATCATATAGGGGACATGGGACTTAGCAGTTTTAGCGTCTTCCATGCAAATATTCTTTGACCACCATTTATTGGTTAAGGCCATGCGGACAGCCGGGTCAACTGCCGAGCGGCAACTTTGGTTGCCTTATTGATTGAGTTAAAAGCTTAAAATTTTATAAGTTGGTTACTTTATAACCTGTGCGATTGTCGCATTCTAACTTGTGAAACGGTCAATAAGAGTAGTAAAAGTGAGAAGTTTGCTATATAGACTCTGAATCTGTTTTTTCTGAAAATAGTATAGATAAGCACTGCTGAGGGGATAGTGTTGTCTTAATTTATACTGAAACAGTACGCAAGTAATGTGATAATACACATTGCCTGCGTTTTTTTGTTTTTATAACTGACTGAAATTAAAAGTTTTTAGTGCAGAAATTTTTAATTTTGTTCAGTAAAAGGTCGGGAGGTAATGAGATGGGCCAGAAACTGAAACTTTACGGGTTCAATAATCTGACAAAATCACTTAGCTTTAATATATATGATGTTTGTTATGCCAAAACTGCAAGAGAACAGCGTGACTATATCGCTTATATAGATGAACAGTACAATTCGGAACGACTTACAAAGATTCTTACCACTCTTACAGATATGATAGGTGCTACTGTTTTGAATGTTTCCAGTCAGGATTACGAGCCTCAGGGTGCGTCGGTTACTATTCTGATTGCCGAGGGTTCTATGATTCCTGTGCGTGGTGAAACACAGGTGGCACATCTTGACAAAAGTCATGTAACTGTCCATACCTATCCTGAATATCACCCGGAAACCTGTCTTGCCACATTCAGAGTTGATATTGACGTTGCAACCTGCGGAGAAATTACGCCTCTTTCAACTCTTGATTATCTTATAGGTTCCTTTGACTCTGATATTATCACAATGGATTACAGGGTAAGAGGCTTTACAAGAGATGTAAACGGCAAAAAGGTTTTTGATGACGGAAAGGTTGTTTCAATTCAGGATTACATTGCTGAGGAAACTTTGAGGAAGTATGACGCTGTAGATATAAACGTGTATGAAGCAAATCTTTTCCACACAAAAATGATGCTCAAGGATATTGATTTGCAAAACTATCTTTTTAATACAGATGTTTACGAGCTTCCCCCGAGAGTAAGACTTGAAATTATGGACAGCATAAGACGTGAGATGATAGAGATTTACAGCGGCAGAAACATTTATTGATTTTTCACCGCATTTAGATTGGAGAGTGATAAAATGAAAAAACTTTCCCAGGAAAGAGCTCCTATCTATGAAGCTTTGGAAAGGTTTCGGAAGATGAGAGTGGTTCCCTTTGATGTTCCAGGACATAAAAGGGGCAGGGGAAACCCGGAGCTTACCGCTCTTTTGGGCGAAAACTGCGTTCAAATGGACGTAAATTCCATGAAACCTCTCGATAATCTCTGCCACCCGATTTCTGTTATAAGAGATGCGGAAAAACTGGCGGCAGAGGCTTTTCACGCCGCTCATGCATTTCTTATGGTCGGCGGAACAACCTCTGCTGTTCAGAGCATGGTTTTGTCTGTGGTAAAAAGAGGCGAAAAAATTATACTCCCGAGAAACGTACACAGAAGCGTTATGGGAGCTCTTGTTTTGTGCGGGGCAATTCCTATTTATGTAAATCCGGCCTGCGATGAAAAATTGGGAATACCATTGGGAATGAGTGTTTCTGATGTAAAAAAGGCTATTGAGAAACACCCCGACGCAAAGGCAGTGCTTGTGAACAATCCCACTTATTACGGAATTTGCTCGGATCTTCGCTCCATTGTAAAGCTTGCCCATGAAAATAATATGCTTTGCCTTGCGGACGAGGCTCATGGAACACATTTTTATTTTGGAGAAAATCTGCCTGTTTCTGCAATGGACGCCGGAGCGGATATGGCGGCTGTATCAATGCATAAGTCAGGGGGAAGTCTTACCCAAAGCTCTTTGCTTTTGGCAGGTCCTGCAATGACCGAGGGTCATGTAAGACAGATAATAAACCTTACACAGACAACCAGCGGTTCTTATCTTCTCCTTTCAAGCCTTGATATTTCAAGAAGAAATTTAGCGTTAAGAGGTAAAGAGTCTTTTGCAAAAGTTATTGACCTTGCAGAATATGCAAGAACTGAGATAAACGCAATAGGCGGCTACTATGCTTTTTCAAAAGAGCTTATAAACGGCGATAGTATTTATGATTTTGACGTTACAAAGCTTTCGGTTAATACTCTTGATATAGGTCTTGCAGGAATTGAAGTTTACGATTTGCTCCGTGACGAGTATGATATACAGATTGAGTTCGGCGACTTGGGAAATATTCTTGCCTATATTTCAATAGGGGACAGAATAAGAGAAATAGAAAGGCTTGTAAGTGCATTGTATGAAATAAGAAGAAGATTTTCAAAGTCTAAATCTAACCTTATGAGCCATGAATATATTGACCCTCAGGTGGCGGTTTCTCCTCAGGAGGCTTTCTATGCCGACAAGGAGTCCCTTCCCATACGTGAAACAGAGGGCAGAGTTTGCAGTGAATTTGTTATGTGCTATCCTCCGGGAATACCAATTCTTGCACCGGGAGAAAAAATAACAAAAGAAATTCTTGATTATATAGAATATGCAAAAGAAAAGGGCTGTTCTATGACGGGACCGGAAAATCCCGATATTGAAAGGCTTAATGTTTTGAAAGGAGTTTAATATGGATTTTTGGTTTTCGGAAAAACATACTCCAAATGTTAAAATATCTATAAGAATTGACCGCCAGCTTTACAGCGGAAAAAGCGAGTTTCAGAGGATTGACGTTTTTGATTCTCCTGAATTCGGAAGATTTCTCACGCTGGACGGCTATATGATGCTCACCGAAAAGGACGAGTTTATCTATCACGAGATGATAACCCATGTGCCTATGGCTGTCCACCCAAATGTAAAGAAGGTTCTTGTTATCGGTGCAGGTGACGGCGGAGTTATAAGGGAGCTTACAAAGTACCACGATATAGAACAGATTGATATGGTGGAGATTGACCCTCTTGTGGTCGAGGTCTGCAAAAAATATTTGCCCCAGACTGCCTGCCGTTTTGATGATGAAAGAGTTAATATTTATTACGAGGACGGTCTGCGTTTTGTTCGCTTCCATGAAAATGAGTACGACTTGATAATCGTTGACTCAACCGACCCCTTCGGCCCCGGTGAGGGACTTTTCACAAGGGAGTTTTACGGCAACTGCTTTAACGCCCTTAAAGAGGACGGAATAATGGTAAACCAGCACGAAAGTCCTTTCTATGACGAGGACGCAAACGCTTGTCAGAGAGCCCACAAGAGAATTGTGGAATCTTTCCCCATAAGCCGTGTTTATCAGGCACATATTCCAACATATCCGTCGGGACACTGGCTTTTCGGATTTGCCTCTAAAAAATATCACCCATTAAAGGATTTAAACGAGGTAAGATGGAATATGCGTGGGCTTTCCTGCAACTACTATACAACAACACTTCACAAGGGAGCTTTTTATCTCCCTGCATATGTAGAGGAGCTGCTTCAAGATGTTGAATAAAAATATAGAAACTTTCATGGCCTGCGACGCAGAGTATGAGGACGCAAAAACCGTGCTTTTCGGAGCACCCTTTGACTCCACAACCTCTTACCGTCCCGGCACAAGATTCGGAAGCCGCACTATAAGACAGGAGTCTTTCGGTGTGGAAACCTACAGTCCTTATCAGGATAAAGACATGACTGACTACAGCTTTTTTGACAGCGGAGATTTGGAGCTTTGCTTCGGAAGCTCGGAAAAAGCCCTTGAGGATATTGAAAAAAGGACACAAACAATCCTTGAGGACGGAAAAAGACCCTTTATGATGGGCGGCGAACACTTGGTGACTTTGGGTGCAGTGAGAGCAGTCGCCAAAAAATATCCGGACTTGCATATAATCCACTTTGACGCTCATGCTGACCTGAGAGAGGAATATCTTGGCGCACAGCTTTCCCATGCGGCAGTTCTTAAAAGATGCTGGGAGCTTGTGGGTGACGGAAAGATTTTTCAGTTTGGAATAAGGTCAGGGGACAGAGAGGAATTTCTCTGGGGCAAAGACCATGTTTTCACAAATAAATTTAATTTTAATGGACTAAAAGAAACTGTAGATAGCTTAAAGGGAAAGCCAGTTTATTTTACGCTTGACCTTGATGTTCTCGACCCAAGCGTTTTCCCGGGAACGGGAACGCCGGAACCGGGCGGAGTTACTTTCAATGAACTCAGGGACGCAGTTGAACTGGTTTGCTCAAGCCTTAACATTGTGGGCTGTGACGTAAACGAATTAAGTCCGCCATACGACCCCAGTGGTATATCAGCCGCTGCGGCTTGCAAAATAGTAAGAGAGATGCTATTGGCTCTTGAACAATAACAGGAATTTTTAATATCAGGAGGAATTTAAAATGGGTAAAGCTCTAATTATCGGCTGCGGCGGCGTTGCTTCCGTAGCAATTCACAAGTGCTGTCAGAACAGTGAAGTTTTTGAGGAAATCTGCATTGCCAGCAGAACAAAATCTAAATGCGATGCCCTTAAAAACGAACTTGAGGGAAAAACAAAGACAAAAATCTCCACTGCACAGGTTGACGCAAACAGCGTTGAACAGCTTGTAAATCTTATTAACGATTTTAAACCTGACGTGGTTTTGAACCTTGCCCTTCCTTATCAGGATTTGACAATAATGGACGCTTGTCTTGCAACAAAGACACACTATATAGATACAGCAAACTACGAGCCTGAGAACACTGCAAAGTTTGAGTACAAGTGGCAGTGGGCTTACAGAGAAAAATTCAAAGAAGCAGGAATTACAGCTCTGCTTGGCAGCGGTTTTGACCCGGGCGTTACAGGCGTATTCTCAGCTTATGCCTTGAAGCACGAGTTTGACGAAATCAACTACATTGATATTCTTGACTGCAACGGCGGCGACCACGGCTATCCTTTTGCTACAAACTTCAATCCGGAAATCAATATCCGTGAGGTTTCTGCTAAAGGTTCCTACTGGGAGGACGGCCATTGGGTTGAAACAGAGCCAATGGAAATTAAAAGAGAATACAACTTTGACGGCGTAGGCATGAAGGATATGTATTTGCTTCACCACGAGGAAATAGAGTCATTGGCTCTTAATATTCCCGGAATTAAGAGAATCCGTTTCTTCATGACCTTCGGTCAAAGCTATCTTACACACCTCAAGTGCCTTGAAAATGTTGGTATGACTTCAATTGAGCCTATCATGTACGAGGGCAAGGAGATTGTTCCTCTTCAGTTCCTGAAAGCGGTTCTTCCTGACCCGGCATCTCTGGGTCCAAGAACAGTTGGAAAGACAAATATCGGCTGTATATTCCAGGGCAAAAAGGACGGCAAGGAAAAGACATATTACCTTTACAACATCTGCGACCATCAGGAGTGCTACAAAGAGGTTGGCTCACAGGCTATCTCCTATACAACAGGAGTTCCTGCAATGATAGGTGCAATGCTTGTTATGAACGGCACATGGCAGAAGCCGGGCGTTTACAATATAGAGGAGTTCGATCCGGATCCGTTTATGGACGCTCTCAACAAGTGGGGACTTCCTTGGATTGAATCCCACAATCCGGTGCTGGTTGACTGATGGAAAAGTATATAGTACCCGGTTTGTCAACCCCGTATTTTGTGGTTGATGAAAGCTTACTGATAAAAAATTTGGAGATACTCAAATCTGTATGCGACAGGGCAGGCTGTAAAATTCTGCTTGCCCAGAAAGCTTTCTCCATGTACAGAACCTATCCGTTGATAAGCAGTTATCTTTACGGAACCACCGCCAGCGGACTTCACGAGGCAAGGCTTGGAAAAGAGGAATTTCCCGGAGAAACCCATGTTTTCTCACCTGCATACAGGGAAGATGAGTTTGAAGAGATTTTGACCTATGCCGACCACTTTGTTTTTAACTCTCCACGTCAGGTGGAAAAGTTTGGTATCAGGGCGAAGAAAGCAGGAAAGCAGATAGGACTCAGAATAAATCCACAGTGTTCCACTCAGGAGGGACACGAGATTTACGACCCTTGTGCCGACGGTTCAAGACTTGGAACAACCCTTGCAAATTTTGATCCGAAGCAGGCTGATATTCTTGACGGACTTCATTTCCATACTTTATGCGAGCAGAACTCCGACGACCTTGAAACAACGGTTATAGAGTTTGAAAAGAAGTTCGGAAAATATCTACATTCCATGAAATGGTTAAATCTTGGCGGAGGACATCACATTACCCGCAAGGATTACGATATAGAGAAGCTGATAAATATAGTTAAAGGCTTAAAGGAAAAATACAATGTTGAGGTTTATCTTGAGCCGGGAGAAGCGGTGGTTTTAAACGCCGGTTTCCTTGTGACTTCTGTTATGGAAACCTTTAACAATGTTATTGACGTTGCCATTGTGGACGCCTCTGCGGCGTGTCATATGCCCGACGTTATAGAAATGCCTTACCGTCCGCCCCTTTACAACAGCGGCGAAAAAGGCGAGAAAAAATACACTTACCGTCTTGGAGGACCTACCTGTCTTGCGGGAGATGTGATAGGTGATTACTCCTTTGACAAGCCTTTAAAAGAGGGCGACAAGCTTATTTTTGAGGATATGGCTCTTTATACAATGGTAAAGACAAACACCTTTAACGGAATGAAGCTGCCCTCAATAGTCTACCGAAAAAAAGACGGAAGCTTCGAGCTTGTGAGAAAATTCGGCTACGAAGATTTCAAATCCCGTCTGTAATGCTTGTATGACCTGTATGTTTATTATAGAACGATACTCATATCTGTAATTGCGAATCAAAAACAAGTATATAATATATGTTCAGTTGTACAAGCGTGAAAATTATTCTTCTTTCTTAAATAAAAGAATAATTTTCAATGCACTGATATAAAATTTAACCGCAGTCCATACAGCAAAAAGTCTGTATGGATTGCGGTATTTTCATTTTAATCTATAGAGGATATATTAAAAACCAAAAATGAATTGCTATACGGATTAATTTAGTTTATGTAGTTATATTTTAGATAACAACTGTTCTTTTTTTATATTAAATTCTTCCGTAGTAATAATCCCGCTTTCTTTAAGTTCTGAAAGCTTTTTCAATGTTTCAAAAACATCTTCTTTTTTGGAGTCAGAGGGTTTTGGTTTATTGAAAAATCCGGTAATATTTTCAAATAGATTTTTAGGTTTTTTTGTGGGATTAGTTACAGCATCTTTATTTTCACTGTTCTCACTGTTTTCCTTCGTATCTTCTTCTGAAATACTTTCAATGATAATGATGTCTTCTTTAAACTTTTCGTCATTGTAATCAAAAGCTGCACTTTCTAAGGTTGCCTGCAGACGTTTTGCCATCGGCATCATTGAAGCAAAGTTAAGGCTTCCGGAAATGACACCTCCAACAAGAGGTATTGCCTTAGATATTCCTTTGGCGACAGAGGATTTTGTTACTTTTACACCGATAGCTTTACCTATTTGTTTTACTATTGGATACCAAAATCCTTTTGTCAAAGCTTTTTGCGGAAGTTTTTTTAAAGTTGTTTGTGCAATTTTAACACTCAGTAGTCTGACCCCTGAAACAGCACCTGAAACTCCAAACATAACTCCGCAGTAAAGGAGCATTTGCTCCATTATCTTATTACTGTCTTCGCTGCCATTTTGCCACATATCGTTTGCTCCGTATATATAGGAAAGTTCCTGTGCAAGTTTGAGTGCTGTTGCAAAAAATTGTAATAGGTCGAGAGGAATTGTTGCCGCCATAGCAAGACCTCCAGGAATTCCTGATACAAAAGAAGCAAGAGAGGATTCTCCGGTTCGTATGAAAATTTGTTTATCAGCCAACTGGGTTATTTTTTCGTGCGGTACATTGGCTGCTATAGGTCCAAGTTCTAAAAGCTCTTGTGTATCAATGTTCTCGTTTGAAAATATTTTTATGAGACACTCATTTCTGTCAACTTTTACTCCTGGTAATTTCAAGGCTGTGGTTAA
>CALWIW010000027.1 GCA_944380855.1 uncultured Clostridia bacterium
TCGAACAAGGCTGTAATCCGAGGGAAGAACATAACAATAGCGATAACCACCATCAAAAAGATGGTTACACCGACAAAAGGTAAAGCAAATGGTGAGTATTTCGAATATACCGCTGAGGTTAATATAAACTCAGACCAACTTAATTTACCGGTAACAGCAGAATTAAGTTTAACTTATAATGGCACATCAATGACAGTCAAGAGCAGTGAAATGTCTGTGAACAAATATCTCAATAAATTGTACTCAAATCCGGGAGAAAAATATGCTCAGGAAATCAAAAATGTAGCTTCTGCAATGTCAACTTATGGTTATTATGCTAATGAATATTTCAAAGTATATGACCACTATGAACCAAGTATTCCAATGACTGCGTTAGAAATTACTCCAAATGAATTGTCTTCTTATACAATAAGCTATAATGACGATAACAATTTAACAGAACTTAAACACTATGCTACATCATTCCAGCACCTTGAAACAGTTGCAGGTGTCTTCTATGTACAGGGACAAAACATTCCAACGGTTCCTGACGGAACCGTTATGCAGTATACTGTAAAGAAAAACGGTAGCGTATTTGAAGGTATGCAAAATAAAATTGCAAAAGTAACAAGCGGTGCAACAGGATATAACTGGGCAGTAACCGATAAAATCCCTGTATCCGAACTTAAAAATATTACATTTGAAGTAACTTTCGGTAACCAAACATCAGAAACTTATCATGCTCAGACAGTAACAAAGACATATTCGCCTTACTGTTACATCAGAATGACACTTGCAGGTAATGATAAGCAGTCTGTCAATTATAAATTTACACAAGCTCTCTATCATTACAGCGAAGCTGCAAACGCATATTTTAATGCTGTTTCTTCACAATCATAATAGAATTTCAAAATCAACTAAGGAGTGACTTAATTGTTAAAAAAGAATAAGAACATAGTTTTAATATGTTCCGCTTTGGTTATTATAATTGCTGTGATTGCTATTGTATTTTTCGCTATGCCTAAAGCCGGAAACGGAGACGCAGACCCTTCCTCAACTTCTCAAAACGGTGAAAACCAAGAGGAAACAAGGGACGCTACCATGGAAATTATCCTTGACGAAGACATAATGGAAAATCAGGGTGAGAACGGTTCAAATCAAAATTCCGGTGACGGAAGCTCGTCTTCAAACAACGGCGATTCCGCCTCGAATTCAAATTCTAATCAAGGCAACGGTTCTGACTCAAACAACAGCGGCTCCGACAATTCTCAAAGTTCAGACGGCAGCGGAAATTCCGGTAACGGCGATGCCGGCAATAACGGAAACGATGACAACACCAGTGAGGTTATTCCCGACAATCCAGGCGACGGCAATAACAGCTCCGGCGGAGATTCCGGAAATAACTCTCAGGGGGGCGACTCTGATTACGAGCTCCCATTTGTGCCTGCCGACTGATAATTAAAAAACAAACTTAAACACCATGCAGTGTAATAAAAAACTCTGCATGGTGTTATTTTTTACCTTATTAATCTGTGAAAATTCCTGTATTTTTATGAAGTGCATTTATTTGTTTGGCTTCCTCCTCGCTGATGTTTGCAGTATTTGTAAACACATCAAGGTTTTTTCTTCTGTGGACAAGCACTGCCGCAAATCTCATAGGATAAGAAACAGGCAGAAGCCACGGATATTTTTTTAGCCAGCTGTATTGTGACTGCATCAAATATAAGGGCGGGAAGCATCTTTTCAGCACATTTGAAACCTTGCTTTTAGCAAGACTTCCGTTATAATTTTCTGAAACTCTGTTGAGAATTTCTCCCGAACGTGTTCCATATGTTCCGCTTATAAGCACATAGGCCCCCATTTCATCATATAAGGGTGTAGATTTCATATCCGAGAACCAAACCTTTGAAAGGTTTGAAATGTGTTTAAAAAACAAATCAAGCTTTTGTTCTTTTAGCTGATTTATAAAGCTTTCAGATGAAACCACATCGGGCTTTTTCTCGCACATCAGATAAATATCAAGAACGGAACGTATACCCGTGCCGCCTCCTCTGTAATGCTTAGAGGTATGGGCAACTATATATGCAAAAGCGTCCTCGTCGCTTATATATCTGCGGCGGGTTTTGCTTTCCGTCGAAAAAAGCTTCTTTGCATATTCCCTGTAAAATTCTACAGAGGTTTTTATGGTTTCCACAAACAGATTGTTGTGTATCTCTACGTCCATAACCGGCGGTTTGTAATAAACGTCCTGGACTCCCCCGTCAAAATGCTCCACGGTATAGCCCATTTTTATCATTGCGTCCCTTGCCGCCTCAACTTTATCAGGCGGTATCAAAATATCCAAGTCACTCATAAGCCGCATATCGCTTTTGGGATATAATTCTTTTAAGGTAAATCCCTTTACCGGCAGGTGGTCTATTCCCTCTTTCTCGAATGTTTTGCTTATAAGGTCAAGCTCCACCTTTTGAACAACGTCCTTTAACTGTGCTTTATCGTATTCCTCTTTCCACTTTGCCAAAAGCTGCGGCGATATATCGGAAAGATTTTTAACACCGTAATACGCCATATTAGCGACACTGTGAAACTTTGCGATTTTAAAGACTGTTTCTAAATTTACACCATCACAAACCTTTGGAACAGGCAAACCGTGCAGTACGGATTTCAAAACATCAATCAGATACTTTTCATTTTTATTAAGAGTTTTTCTCATAAATTTCTCCGTTCTCCATGCTAAGATGGCGGTTGCATATGGCAAGTGCCGCTTTTCTGTGGGTAACTATAAGCACTGTTTTATCTTTAAGCTTTGAAAGATTTTCAAGCATTCTCACCTGGGTAATTTCGTCAAGTGCCGATGTAGCTTCGTCCAAAAGCAAAATGCCTGCTCCGCTTAAAACCGCTCTTGCCACGGCAATTCTCTGTGCCTGTCCCTGTGATATTCCAAAGCCGTTTTCACCAAGGATTGTATCATAACCCATCGGAAAGTCCCTGATAAATTCGTCAGCACAGGCAATTTTCGCTGCATTTTCAACCTCTTCCATGGTGGCGTTTTCCTTTAAAAAACCGATATTTTCAAATACGGTTCCCGAAAACAGGCTGTTTCCCTGAGGAACATATCCTATCATACCCCTTGCCTGAGAAGAATCGTAACACTCGCCGTTTTTGTCATAAAAAACAATTTCCCCCTGCTGTGTTTGATATGCACCCATTATAAGCATAAACAGCGTTGTTTTTCCTCCGCCTGAAATTCCTGTAAAGGAAATAAAATCTCCTTTATTTACCGAGAAATTAACTTCACTGAGGACGCTGTTTTCTCCGTAGGAAAAAGAAACATTTTTTATATCGAGTCTTTCAAAGTCGCTGTAATTCAGCTTCTTTTGGGGCTCTTTTTCTTCGGAAAGATTTTCAATTTCTATTATTCTTTCAGCACTGGCAATCGCCGAGTACATTCTCGGGAGAAATCCGGAAAGGTTCGCAAAGGGAACCTGTAACTGGCCTACAAGCTGTAAGATTGCACTTAATGTGCCGTAAGACATGGTTTTATCCATTATGGAAATCGCACCTCTGATAAGTGCGTAAAGATATCCAACTCTGAAAACAAGAGATATACCGGCATTTGCTCCTATTGTAAATGAACGTCTTTTCATTCTTGCCTTGAAATGCTCCTGCTGAAGCTCCAATGTTTTGCTTTCAGCTTTTTTTCTCACTCCGAACAGCTTAATCAAAAGTATGTTTTCCACTGTTTCCTGCATATAGGAACGCATTTTTCCTTCCTTTTGCTGAACGTTCTTGTGAAGATTTTTAAGCTTTCCTCTGAAAATTTTTGTTACCAAAAACAGAAGTATTCCCGACACAAGAAAAACCAGTGCAAATGTAACATCAAGTACTATTAAAACTGCGGCTGCACATAAAAGCCTTGTAATCATATTTAAAAGCGACGGCAGTATTCCTACCACTCCGTCGGTGACAACCGATACATCAGAAAAAATTCTGTTAAGCATTTCGCCACTGTGATATTTTGAGGTCTGACTGAAATCCTTTTTCATTAAATTTGAAATTATGTCCTGCCTTAAATCCATGGAAACACGTGCGGAAACAACCTCGTAAACACTGTCAATAATTATTTTCAGAAAAAACTGACCGAGAGCAATAACTCCCAAAACAATTCCCGACATAACAAGATGTTCTGTATCTGCGGCAACCGCACTGTCGATAACGCTTCTGCACTGCAAAGCAAAAACCGTAGCAAGAGCGGCTATTGCTATGTTAGCAACAGCAAGGATTCCAATATACCAAAATCTTTTTTTAGTTTTTCCGTAAATCCAAAGAAGAGTTTTTCTGTCGCTTTCTTTTTTCAGCTTCATCGTCTCACCGACCTTTTCCTTTAAAAAGTCTTCTTATCACGCTTTTGGCACGAAGAAACAAAATCCTGTAAGATTTTCTTCCTCCCCAAAGCAAAACATAAAGCTTGTACTTGGTATCATTTACTGAAAGAAATTTTCCGTCACGGCTTACACCTGTCATAACTCCGATAATATGCTTATCTGTTATTCCCTCTTCCATTCCTATTCGGTTGTCGCCGCATATCACATAATCCTTTTCCCTGACCTTTAAAATCCTGTGGAGGACATATTGTCCGTTGTCACGCTTGTAAAGGGGAACGTCGTATTTTTTCAGTCTTCCTTCAGCCTTTGATATGTGGATTATATCACGCCTTTGTCTGAGCAGGGGCATCATACTGTCGCCCACATTTGTAAAAATCCCTTTGCCGTGTTTCTCTATTTCCGCTTCTATGGTTGAATACCGGCTCATTCCAGAAATCCCTCTTTGCGGAATATATTTAAAAGCTTATTTACATCATTTCTTGCTGTCTTTTCGTCAACCTTATAGGTTTCCAAAATTTTATTCACTATTTCATCTTCGGTAATTTCATTTTTCAAAAGCTCCGCAATAAAGGCGGCTGTTTCGTTGTTTCTCACTATTCCGTTAAAGCTTTTTCCAGCTTCGCCTGTTGCAACAAGAAGATTCTCTTCTCCTGTGTTATATGTGATAAATCCGTCTTTTAACTTCATTTTTATTCTCCTTTCATTCCCTCGTAGGCCGTCACCGCCGCTTCATGGGATATGTTGCAACCCAAACGGTACAAAGGCAATTCCATAAATTTATCTGCAATCTGTAAAGTCTTTATCATAGCTTCACTGTTTTCAATAGGTCGGTAAATCTGAGAAAGCAGTGTTGGATAGGCTTCTTTTTTGCTTATCCTTGCAATGTTATTTTCCTTTGCTCTCTCAAGAATACATACGCCCTCAAGAGGAGCCGAAATATTATTTCCCAAATTGTGCTTTCCGTTCCAAGGGGTGCCGTAAATGAATACACCGTCATTTTTTAAGCGTACAAGGGGTTTATCATCGTTAATCATGACCGCCCTGTTTTTAAAATATTCACGCCACATTCTTGTATGGGTTGATTTTCCCGTACCGCTGGGAGCGGTGAAAAGATATGCTTTTCCGTCAACAGCTATAGCCGAACCATGAACCAAAAGGATATCCAAGAAAACAAGCTTGGTGACAATTTTACGGTACACTGCCAAGGTTTCAAGGTAACTCAGGCTGTATTCTCCGTCAGCCATAGCTCTTTCTTTTTCGAGGTCATTTTCAGTTGTTTCAATCTCAAAGAGAGGATCTTCGTCAGTTAAATAATCCCTGCACATTTCAAAAACCTGTGAAAACATAGGCGTTATTTTAACAACGGTTTCCGCTATTTTTATAGAAAAGCTTTTCATACTATCTGTTCCTCAAAACCCGAAATCGGGAATTTTTTTCATTTTAATTATCAAAGTTATCTACCATTTAAAATTTTGCAGATAACTTTACTTATATATTGTATACCAATAAATATTGCAATAATCACGATAGAAATACCGATAGCCGATGAATTGTACCGCTGTTAACGTTATGATCATAAAGCAAATTAATAAATACAACGGTATAGCTGTATATAAGAGCCATAATAAAACAGAAAAAACTATACTGCACAAATTATAAATGTAAAATTAATATCAGATAAAACATTAAAAACAGAATTAATTATAATTTCAAGAAAACAAAGAAATGGTAATTTCATTTAAATCATTAAAAAAACGCAGATTTAAAAAGATTTTCTGTAAATTTATCTAAAAACACAAGACAAACGGAAAAAAAAGTGATATAATAGCTTCATGCACTGTACTGCGACGGTTTGATACCGCTTTAAAGGAACAAAGAGATTTGTTTATTATAAATGCAGTCACGAGGAGGTTAATGATTATGATATGGGCAAAAGAAGAAACCCTGTCCAGAGATGAAATTGAAAAAATTCAGTTAGAGCGTTTAAAAGATACAGTAAAACGTGTCTACGAAAATGTTCCTGCCTACCGTGCTAAAATGGAAGCGGCAGGAGTAACTCCCGAGGATATCGTAACACTTAAAGATATTCAAAAGCTGCCTTTTACAACAAAGCAGGATATGAGAGATACATATCCCTACGGATTGTTTGCCGTGCCGAAAAAGGAGCTTAGAAGAATTCACGCTTCCAGCGGAACAACAGGAAAGCCTACCGTTGTTGGCTACACAAACCACGACCTTGATATTTGGAAGGAATGTGTTGCAAGACTTGCTGTTGCCGGAGGTGCAACAGAAGATGATATAGCTCAGATTTGTTTCGGCTACGGAATGTTTACTGGAGCTTTGGGTCTGCACAATGGCTTGGAAAAGGTGGGAGCAGCCATTGTTCCGTCTTCAACAGGAAATACCGAAAAACAGCTTATGTATATGAAAGACTTCGGTTCTACCCTTCTTGTAGCGACACCGTCTTACGCTATGAGAATAGCCGAGGTTGCACAGCAGATAGGCATTGACATAAAGAAAGATTTGAACATAAAAACTTTGCTTGTAGGCTCTGAGCTTATGACGGAAGCCATGAGAAAGGAGCTTTACAAGGTGTGGGGTGAAGATGTAAACCTTACCCAAAACTACGGCATGAGCGAGCTTATAGGTCCCGGCGTATCGGGAGAGTGTCTCGAGCTTAACGGTATGCACATTAACGAAGACCACTTTATAGCCGAAGTTATTGACCCTAACACAGGAGAAGTATTGGCTCCGGGAGAAAAGGGCGAGCTTGTTGTAACCTGTATCACGAAAGAAGCTCTGCCCCTTATCCGTTACCGCACAAGGGATATTACAAGGCTTATGTACGAGCCATGTCCCTGCGGAAGAACCACAGCAAGAATGGAAAATCTCTCAGGACGTACCGACGATATGCTGAAAATACGCGGCGTTAACGTATTCCCAAGTCAGATTGAAGAAGTTTTGATTAATACAGACGGAATAGGACCAAACTATGAAATCGTTGTGGAAAGAAAAGACCACTCAGACGTTCTCACAGTAAAGGTTGAGGTTGCGGCGGAAAGCATGATGGACTCCTATGCGGCTCTTGAAGAACTTGAAGGAAAAATCAAGAGAAAAATGCATATGATGCTGGGACTTGACGCTAAAATACAGCTTGTTTCTCCGAATACTCTCCAGAGATTTGAAGGAAAAGCCAAAAGAGTTATTGATTTACGAAAGGATGGAATATAAAAGTGGCTGAAAAAAGAATTTTACTTGGCAACGAAGCCATAGCAAGAGGTGCTTATGAAGCCGGTGTTAAGGTATCTTCCGCATATCCGGGAACACCAAGCACAGAAGTAAGCGAAAATGTAGTTAAATACGATGAAATCTACGCAGAGTGGGCTCCCAATGAAAAGGTAGCAATGGAAGTTGCTCTCGGTGCGTCAATCGCCGGAGTTCGCTCCATGTGTGCAATGAAGCACGTTGGTGTAAACGTGGCGGCTGACCCACTTTACACAGCAGCATATACAGGCGTTAAGGGCGGACTTGTTCTTGTTGCCGCCGACGACCCGGGAATGTACAGCTCACAAAACGAACAGGACAGCCGTATGGTGGCAAGAGCCGCTATGGTTCCTGTTGTTGAGCCTTCCGACAGTGCAGAAGCAAAGGAATTTATGAAATATGCTTTTGACCTCAGTGAAAAATACGACACACCTATTATTTTAAGAACTACCACAAGACTTTCCCACTCTCAGGGACTTGTAGAACTTGAAGAGCGTGTGGAGCCTGAGGACATTGCCTATGAGCGTGACGCCGCAAAGTTTGTTATGATGCCGGGCAACGCAATAAAACGCCATATTTTTGTTGAAAACAGACTTAAAGAAATGGCAGAAGACGCAAACACAATGCCTATTAACAAGGCTGAATACAACGACCTTTCCGTTGGCTTTATCACAAGCGGTATCCCCTATCAGTATGTAAAAGAGGCAATGCCAAACGCTTCTGTTTTGAAGCTGGGACTTGTAAATCCTCTTCCTAAAAAGCTTATTGAGGAGTTCGCTTCTAAGGTTGATAAGCTTTACATATTTGAAGAGCTTGAGCCTGTTATCGAAGAGCAGGTAAAAGCATGGGGAATTTCAAAGGCAGTGGGCAAAGAGATATTCACCGTTCAGGGCGAATACAATGCTGAAATGATAAGAGAAAAGGTTTTAGGCGAGCCTACTGACGCAGACAAGCCTGCACAGGTTCCTCCGAGACCTCCAATCCTCTGCCCGGGATGTCCTCACAGAAGTGTATTCACCGTACTTAAAAAGCTTAAAATCCACGGTGCAGGCGATATCGGCTGCTACACCTTGGGAGCGGTTGCACCTCTTTCCGTTATAGATACAACAATATGTATGGGTGCAAGTATCAGCACACTTCACGGTATGGAAAAGGCAAAGGGTAAAGATTATATCCGCAACTGGGTTGCAGTTATCGGTGATTCCACCTTTATGCACACAGGTATAAACTCCCTTGTAAACATGGTATATAACCAGTCCACAGGCACAGTTATTATCCTTGACAACTCCACAACAGGAATGACCGGTCATCAGGATCACGCCGCAACAGGCAAAACACTCAAGGGTGAAGTTGTTCCGGCAATCAATCTTTACAATCTCTGCAAATCTCTCGGCATTGAAAATGTATATGAGGTTGATGCATTTAATCAGAAAGAACTTGAAGAAGTTATCAAGAGAGAAACCGCAAGAGAGGCTGTATCAGTTATCATTACAAAAGCTCCTTGTGCATTGCTTAAAGGCGTTAAATTCCCGTTCAAGTGCAGACCTGTTGCCGACAAGTGCAAAAAGTGCGGAGCTTGCTTGAAGCCCGGCTGTCCTGCCCTTACAAAGAACGAGGACGGCACAATCTCAATTGACGAAACAATGTGCAACGGCTGCGGACTTTGTATGCAGCTTTGCAAATTCTCAGCTATAGAGCAGGTAAAGGTTGGTGAATAATATGACAAAGAATATTATGATAGTCGGAGTAGGCGGTCAGGGAACACTTCTCACCAGCCGAATTTTAGGCAAGCTTGCCACGCTTGCAGGCTATGACGTAAAGCTTTCCGAGGTTCACGGAATGGCACAGAGAGGCGGCAGCGTTGTAACCTTTGTAAGATACGGCGACAATGTTTCTGAGCCAATTGTTGAAGAGGGTCAGGCAGATGTTTTGATTGCTTTCGAGCGTTTGGAGGCTCTCCGCTATATTCATTTTCTTAAAAAGGACGGTTCTGTTATTGTAAACGACTGGAGAATTGACCCTATTACAGTTGTAACAGGTGTTGCTCAGTATCCCGAAAACATAATAGACACACTTAAAGAAAAGAGAAACACAATTGTTGTTGAAGCCACTGAGGAAGCAAAGAAGCTGGGTGCACCGCGTACCTTTAACGTAATTGTTTTGGGTGCCGCCGCAAAGTATATGGGATTTGACAAAGAGGAATGGCTTGATGTTATTGAAAGCACCGTTCCGCCTAAGACCATTGAAATAAACAAAAAAGCCTTTGAGATAGGCTACAATCTTTGATAAATAGTAAAGCATAAATATTATAAAGAAAGGGTTGCTGAGCATATGATCTGGAATGAAACAAAAGAATGTATGAGCAGGGACGAAATGACCAACCTGCAAAGTGCCAGATTAAGAAAACTTGTTGACAGAGTTTATCACAGTGTAGAATACTACAGAAAAAAAATGCAGGCTTTAGGTCTTGAACCGGGCGACATAAAAGGAATTGAAGATTTGGACAAATTGCCTTTTACCACAAAGGACGACCTGCGTGACACCTATCCTTTCGGATTATTTGCTGTTCCCAATTCACAGATTACCAGAATTCACGCTTCAAGCGGCACAACAGGAAAGGCAACTGTTGTAGGCTACACAAGACGTGATATCGAAACATGGAGCGAATGTGTGGCTCGCTGTATAACAATGGCAGGATTGGGTCAAAACGACATTATTCAAATCGCTTACGGCTACGGCTTGTTCACAGGCGGTTTAGGTGCTCATTACGGTGCGGAAAAGCTTGGTGCAACTGTTGTGCCAATGTCCACGGGAAACACAAAAAAGCTTATCAACATGATGATTGACTTCGGTGTTACAGGCATTATGTGCACACCTTCATATCTGCTTCACATTGCAGAAACAATCAACGAGATGGGTGTCCGTGACAAAATAAAGCTTAAAGCCTCAATAAACGGTGCAGAGCCCTGGACAGAGAAAATGCGTTCTCAAATTGAAAATATGCTGGGTATTCACGCCCACGACATTTACGGCTTGAGCGAAATTATGGGTCCCGGAGTTGCCACAGACTGCCAGTTCCACACAGGACTTCACATTCACGAAGACCACTTCCTGCCGGAAATTGTTGACCAAAAGACTCTTAAACCTCTCCGTGACGGAATGACCGGTGAGCTTGTTATTTCCACACTTACAAAAGAGGGTATTCCTCTTATCCGTTACAGAACAAAGGACCTTACAAGTATCACCCACAAGCCTTGCCAGTGCGGAAGAACCACAGCGAGAATTGCAAGATTTACAGGAAGAACCGACGATATGCTTATTATAAGAGGCGTTAACGTCTTCCCAAGCCAGATTGAATCTGCTCTCCTTGAAATGGGCGGCACAACACCTCACTATCTGCTTATTGTTGACCGTGTAAATAATCTTGACACTCTCGAAGTAAGAGTTGAAGTTGAAGAGAGATTTTTCTCCGACGAAATCAGAGAGCTTGAAAATCTCACAAATAAAATTACAGAGGTTATCAAGCAGGCTATCGGTCTTGCGGTTAAGGTTAAACTTGTTGAGCCTAAGAGCATTGAAAGAAGCATGGGCAAGAGTCAACACGTAATTGACAACAGAAAGTACAACTGATAAAATATAAACAGAGGTTTTATTATATTACTATATAAGAAAGGCAGGTAGAACTATGTTTATTAAACAGTTATCCGTATTTATCGAAAACCGTCAGGGCAGACTGGAAGAGGTTACAGAAGCTCTTGTTCAGGAAAATGTAAATATTCTCTCCCTCAGCATGGCTGACACAACAGAATACGGTATGCTTAGAATGATTGTTTCCAATCCGGAAACCGCAAAGGACGCACTGAGAGATAAGGGCTTCTCCGCAATGCTTACAGACGTTATCGCGGTTAAGCTTCAGGACAAGGTTGGCGAGCTTCACAAGATGACTCACATTCTTTGCAGTCAGGGTCTGAATATTGAATATATGTACGCTTTGGCTTCCGCAAACAGAGTTGCCATGATTGTTAAAGCTTCCGACGGTGAAGCTGCCGCAAAAGCAACTATGGACGGCGGTCTTGAGCTTTACAGCTATGAGGATATGTGCGAATAATTTTTTTACATAACAACTTACCCCGGCTGATATCAGCCGGGGTATTTTTTATAATTCAGAAAAAATCAAATGCAGGTTTGAATGGCGGTGCAGAGAGTTGCAGTCCTCCATTATAAAATCCCATGTTTCCCTATAGTTTCCCGAAACCGCAAAATCCTCTGAGTAAATGAACTTTAAAAACTTTTCCGGTGAGTTCCCGTAAATCTTTACAAACTCGTCGGCGTAATACATTTTTTGGTCGCTTGTGAGATTTCCCTGCTGGTTATGCATCACGTGTTCAATGTTTCTTGAAAAATAATGGACAGAATAAGGTATTCCTCCAACTGTTTTCGCATAGCTTAACTCTCTTAAGGACATTGATTTCTGTCTGTTTCTGCCTATTATACTCACCGGATTATCTGTATAAATATGGTCTTTTCCGTACTCAATATGGTGAGTATCTCTGAAAATCACATTTTCCGAGGACACAAAAGCTCCGTCGGTGTCGACTATATGTATAATCCTCAAAATATCATTTTTTGTAAAACGATATTTTCTCATTTCTTCGTTTATTTGTGAAGAAAGCCGCTTCATAACAGCGTCGTAAGTGGATTTTTTTATTGTAGTTATATCTCCGTGGACTACATGAAAATGTATGTCACCGGGCTTGAATATTTTTTTCAGAACAGGGCTTAACGTATCCGCATCTGTAGGGCCTTCAACTATGAAAAGTATGACCTTTTTAGTTTTGTTCTTCACCGCACACCGACCTTCCCGCATTTCTGAATGCCCTGCCGATTTCGATTGAATCGGTTTCGTCATAAATTTCCTCATCCTGTCCGCCCAGTATAATGCTCCTGAGATATATGTCCCTGAGATTGGAATTTCTCACATTTTTAAGACGTATATATCTGTTTTCGGGATTCACGGTGGAGAACATAACGCTGGTTTTGTCGAGTATCTCCAAGGCTCTGAGATTGTGAGATGTAAACAAAAGCTGACCCTTTGCTCCTCTGCGGAAAACAGACAAAAGTTCTCCCAGCAGATACTCGTAAATTCCTGCGTCAAGCTCATCTGCCACAAGGCACATAAAGGGATTGTTGTACACGCACATAAGCAGGTTCAGCAGAGATATTATTTTTATAATGCCCTCCGATTCGTACTTAAGGGGAATTGTCACCTCTCCCCTTTTTGATACAAGCTGAACCTTTACGCCCTCATTGCCGTTTTCCATAAGCTGTTCCCCAAAGCTGTGAACATCTATGGCAAGACCGGGAATTATGGTACAAATCACCGTGTTCATTTTCGCCAGTATATTTTCAAAAAAGACAAACTTACTTTTTTCCAAAACAAAAGGCTCGTCAACAGGAACAAAATACTTTCTGCTCTCTTTCCTTTTGTCCTCCGCACCGGACAACACAGGTATCAGGCAGATATTGTGGCCATGGGATTCTCTGACATTTGAAATAACAAAAAGGTCATAGGCGGTATAATCCCTTAAAGCTTTAATAATTCCGCCGTACACACCGAAAACATCTTTTGAAAGAGCAATAACACGGTTCATGTCATCACCGAAAATAAATGAAACACCCTCACGCCGGGTAATTCTTCCGGCTACCATCAAATCCACAGGGCTTTCTTCTCTGAGCTTTACAAGGTCTTTATATAATTTATCCGGTATAACAAAGGATTTTCCCTTTTCAGAATTGTAACCTATAATCAGCTTTTTTCTTTTAAAACCTTTGCCGCTGTACTCAGAAGCGAAAAGCTCTTCGGAGATTATTCCAGTCTGCTCCTTTGAAATTTCTCCCAATTCAACCTTATATTCCAAAAGACTCTTTATACCGTTAAATTCCACGGTAAACCAAATTTTAAGCTGACAGGTTTCACTGGTTTGAGCAATATAATTTTTCACGTTTTCAGGAAGCGTCTTGCCCTCAAGAAGATTTTTAAGTATGGAAATACACTCCACAACCGCAGTTTTACCGGAACCGTTTTGACCGTAAATTCCCAAAATATCGGCATTGCGGGAAAAATATTCCTTATTGGCAAAAGAGGGCATCTCCACAATGCCATATTCTGTATTTTTAAAGTTTCTAAGCTCAATTTTACTGAGCCTGCAATTCATATCTCCCTGCAACTGTTTCATCTCCCGTCGTAAATCTTAACCATACATTTATATAAAAATATAATCAATTTATTAAATTATATACTCAATTTTTTCAGGTGTCAACGGATAAAAATCTCCACGCAAAACAAAAGGAACGCCCTAAGACGTCCCTTTATTCATATATTAAATTATTACTTCTGTTTTCTGTATCCGCACTTGGGGCATACTCCGTTTTCATCAAGAGCGATTCCGCAGAGAGGACAGCGGTCAATCTTATTCTTTGTTGTAAATTCAGCAGAAGCTGCATTTACGCCGCTTGTGAAGGTGATTTTTGCAATGTTAAGCTTATCTTTGAGCAAATCATAAACAATCTTAATCATGCCTTCAACTGTCAAGGTTTCCTTTGTTACAACCAATCTGCACTCAGGATAAGCAGTGGCAAGCTCTGTCTTAAATGCAGGACCCATCATTTTATTCTGCGGTGCTCCGTTGCGGATTCCCTGCTTCTCATATACATCAAGCACAGCCGGAAGAAGCGGATCGTCTTCTCTCAAAATCAATGCGTGGTCAAAGTTTTTAAGAACTTCCCATGCTGTTTTCTGAATTTCATTACATGGAAAAACCATGTTAACGCCCGGTTCTACTGTGTCCTCTACCTCAATAGTCAAAACACCTGTGTGTCCGTGAAGATACTGAGCTTCACCCTTAAATCCATAAAATCTGTGTGCATACTGAAGGTCCAATGTTGTAATACTTCTCATAAAATCATCTCCTAAAAATATATTTACGGTATTAATCGTCCGCATACGCATTTATAACAGCCACTTATCACTTTTCTTTTTTCTGACAATTCGGGCAAACACCTTTAAACATAAGGTCATGTCCGCTGAACTGAAATCCGTGAGAGTCCTTAATCTGCTTTTCAAGGTTTTGTATGTATTCCATTTCAACATCAAAAACCTTTCCGCATTTAAGACACCTGGCGTGATAGTGGTCGTGGCATCTGTGGTCAAATCTGTCCGCGTTGCCGGGAACTTCGATTTTTCTTATCTCTCCCATTTCGGCAAGCTGGTTCAGATTTCTGTATACTGTTCCTTTACTGATATTCGGGTGTTCATTCACAACTATTTGATATACTTCATCCGCAGTAGCGTGACACTTCAACTTATTTACAGCATCCAAAACCATAGCACGCTGAATAGTGTTCCGCTTCATCATAATAATCATTCCTTATTGATAACCTTTACTATTAAGTAATATATCACAATAATTTTTATCTGTCAACAAAAAACAGAAATTATTTTACTTTCTACTTTTTTCACAAAAAACGCTCCGACATTTTGTATGCCGGAGCGTTTCTTTGGGTTTTATATTATTTTTAATGAGATGTTTTACAGATTTTCTTTCATAAATGCTTCGAGCTCAGCAATTGCTGTATCCTCGTCAGCACCGTCAGCGGAAATTGTAACTGTTTCTCCCTGCTTTGCTGCAAGTCCCATTACTGCAAAAATTCTTTTTGCGTCGCCTGATTTTCCGCCTTTTTCAATTTTAATTGCACTTTGATATTTTGCCGCCTGTCTTACAAGCAATCCTGCCGGGCGAGCGTGGATTCCTTCTGCGTCTGTGATTACATAGCTGAAGCTTTTCATTTTGGTATTCTCCTTTTCTCTTTTAAATTTTCCGTGAACATCATGGTTTATTTGTTTGCCTTTTCTGCCGCATACTCAGGACGTGGCTTTTTGAGCAATGCAAGCAGCAGCATTGTTACAACGCTTCCTGCAAGCCATGCAACAATGTACATAAGCGGATTTCCAACTGTTGCGAATACGAACACGCCTCCGTGAGGAGCCATAAGAGTACAGCCAAACAGTGTTGAAAGGAAACCTGCTATTGCCGCACCGGCAGCAGTTGCCGGAATTACATGGAGCGGATCAGAGGCTGCGAAAGGTATAGCACCTTCTGTAATGAAAGACGCACCCATAAGATAGTTGGAAACTGTTGCGTTTCTCTCGGATTTTGTAAATCTGTTGGGGAAGAATGTAGTTGCAAGAGCAATTCCCAAAGGAGGAACCATACCGCCAACCATAATAGCCGCCATAATCATATAATAATCGTTTGCAGCAGATGCGTCTGCTGTTGCAGCCATTCCAAGGCACATTGTTCCGAATACGTATGCCGCTTTATTGATAGGACCACCCATATCTATAGCCATCATAGCACCTAAGATAAGTCCCAGAACAACCATCATTCCTGCTCCGGATATTGCAAGAAGCATATCGCTGAGGGCTGTATTTATTATACCAATAATCGGATTAAAAATAAAGTACATAAGTACGCCGATTGCAAAAACTCCCACAAGAGGATAAATAAGTGTAGGCTTAATACCTTCAAGTGAAGGCGGAAGCTTTGCACAAAGCTTTTCAAGTCCTAAAACTATAAAGCCTGCGATAAATCCTGCCGCAAGGCCTCCCAAGAAGCCTGAAACTGTGTTGCCTGTATTTCCGAAAGCAAACTGTGCAATAAAGCCCTGGAAGCCCTCTGCACCTTCAAAATTCATAATTGCGTTTCCGTTTGCTGCGATAAGTCCGCCAACAAAACCCGGAGCAAGTCCCGGACGGTCAGCAATTGAATATGCGATGTATCCTGCCAAAACAGGAACCATAAGACCCATAGAAAGTCCGCCTATTGTTTTAAAGAAAGCGGCAAGAGGTGTGATAGAACCGAAGCTTCCGGAAGTATCTCCGCCGAAACCACAGATTGTATCAATCAGGAAAGCAAGTGCCGTAAGAATACCGCCGCCAATAACGAAAGGAAGCATATGGCTTACGCCGCTCATAAGGTGCTTATAAATCTGATGTCCGATTCCGCCCTTTTCTTCTTCCTCTTTCTTTGAGCTGCTGTTGCCTGTTTCGTGGTAAATCTCTCCCTCGCCGTTATTGGCACGGGTTACAAGCTCTTCCGCTTTATGAATACCGTCGGCAACCTTTACCTGAATAACTTTTTTGCCTTCAAAACGGGCTGTAGGAACCTTTGTATCAGTTGCAAGGATAATACATTTTGCATTTTTAATTTCATTGGCAGTAAGAACATTCTTTGCACCGCCTGAGCCGTCTGTTTCAACCTTTATGGAAATTCCAAGCTTTTTTCCTGCCTGCTCCAATGCTTCCGCCGCCATATATGTATGGGCGATACCTGTAGGACAAGCTGTTACAGCCAATACAGAATAACCGTCTTTGCTTTCTTCCTTTACTTCTGACTTTTTATCGCTTTCAGCATCGTCTATTATCTGAAGAAATTCCTTAACAGACTTTGCGTTCATAAGATTTGTTCTGAAATCATCGTCCATAAGAAGGATTGAAAGCTGTGCCAGAACGTCAAGATGCACGTTGTCTTTTGTATTCGGTGCGGCTATAAGGAAAAACAGCTTTGCCGGTTCTCCGTCAGGTGTATCATAATCACAGCCGGTCGGCACTACCATAGCCGCAAGGCCGGGAGCATTTACCGCCGATGTCTTTGCGTGAGGAATTGCAACTCCCTCACCCATTGCGGTTGTGCCTTCTTCTTCTCTTTTTATTACTGCCTGCTTGTAAACTTCTACATCGTTCACTTTACCTGTCGCGTCCATCAAAGATACAAGCTTGTCAATTGCCTGTTCCTTTGTGGAAACTTTCGCATTCAGGTCAATACCCTTTGGTGAGAGTAAATCTGTAATACGCATAACCATTCTCCTTTTCAAAATTCTATATTGCAACAGCGTCACGCTGTTAAGATACAAAATCAAAGATTAAATTCATTGTAAATCTTCATTACGTCCTCTTTTGTTGCAAGCCAATCCTTAAATGCAGTTGCAGAGCCTGTACAAAGACCCATTTTCAAGGCTTCCAGATAATCCCCTGTGTTGAGATAACCTGCAAGGAAACCGCTCACCATAGAGTCGCCTGCACCAACTGAGTTTACAACCTTTCCTTTTGGCGGCGGACTTTGGAAAATATCTCCCTTTTCCGTCAAAAGCAACGCACCGTCACCTGCCATTGAAACAAGAACGTTTCTTGCTCCCATATCCTGAAGCTTCTTGGCATAGGTTACGATATCACCTGTATTTGTAATCTTTACGCCGAACATTTCTCCCAGCTCGTGGTTGTTGGGCTTTATAAGGAAAGGATTATACTGTAAAACGTTCAAAAGCAAATCCTTTGTGGCGTCTACGGCAATTTTAATATTTTTACCAGCCATTCTTGCCATTATCTGCTGATAAATATCCTCAGGCAATGTATTGGGAATACTTCCGGCAAGCACAAGCACGTCGCCCTCTTCTATTTTGGCAAGTTCGGAGAAAAGTTTTTCAATATGTTCCTTTGAAATATTGGGACCCTGACCGTTTATATCAGTTTCTCTTCTTTCCTTATCCTCATTAGGACATTTAAGCTTTACATTTATTCTTGTAAAACCGTTGTCAATAGGAATAAGCATAGTTTCACAGCCAAACTTCTTTAACATCTGCTCCAAAGCTTCTCCGGTAAATCCTGCCTTAAATCCCAAAGCCTTAGTGGAAAAACCGAGGTTTTGCATAACTATTGAAACATTTACACCTTTACCGCCCGGATAAATTTGCTCGTCAGATGTTCTTACAACCTCTCCCTGATTCCAAT
Source organism: uncultured Clostridia bacterium (assembly GCA_944380855.1). Classification (GTDB taxonomy): domain Bacteria; phylum Bacillota; class Clostridia; order Oscillospirales; family Acutalibacteraceae; genus Limousia. The sequence goes on from CALWIW010000027.1 coordinate 18,472, forward strand.
CGTCAACCCTTACTATATAATCCAAAGACGGATTAAATGTGACTGTATAAATCATACTGATCAACCTCCACAATTTCTGTTTTAAGCTTAAACTGTTTTTCTTCCAGTGTAGTGGTTATAACTATAGCGTCCTCAGGCTGTGCAAATGTTACCGCTGTGACAATTCTAAACTTTGAGGAATCCGCCAAAACATAGCACTGCTTGCACCTTGACATTGCAGCTGTTTTGGTTCGTGCCTCGTCCGGGTCAGGAGTTGTAAGTCCGTTTTCAAGGCTTATTCCGTTCACCCCGAAAAACCCCTTTGTAAAATTGTAACGCATAAGGTAATCGTTGGCTTCGCCGCCGATAATTGCCTCCGTACAGCCTCTTATTGTTCCCGGAATAACAAACACACGACAGCCCATCTGTCCCAAAAGCTTTGCATGGCTTATTCCGTTGGTAACATATATACAATCGGTATTTGTAATATTGGAAACCAAACAGCCTGTTGTGGTTCCTGCGTCTATATATATAAGCTCCCCCGGTTCAATAAGGCTTGCCGCATACCGTCCGATTTTCTCCTTTTCGCTCATATGAAGAAGTGCCTTTTCGTCCACGGAATCTTCTCTGGTGGTGTAATTGTTGATAAGGCTTGTAGCTCCGCCATGTACCTTTTTAATTTTCCCTTTATGATGGAGATAATTCAAATCTCGTCTGACAGTTGATTCACTGCTTCCTAAAAGCTTTACAAGTTCCGTAACCGTAACAGCTTTTCTGTCATTGACTATTCTGCAAATTTCATCATGTCTTTCCTGTGTCAGCATATAAGTTCGCCCCCTTTTTATTATTTTCTTTTGTTGTATATATTTTACCACCATAAAAAATCCAAGTCAAGCAAAATCAGTCAAAATCAGTTACAATCTTTCATTTGATTTTTTGTGCATATTTAACAATATAATATATCATTATTAGATAAAACAACAAATATTAGATATTTTCATTTGTTGTATTTTCTTTTCCTAAGTAACACCCCTTTCAATTCGGTCATTTTATTTCATTATAATTTGACATATTTTGACGTTTTTGACCGTTTAATCATATTAAATCACAGTTAATGTAAAACTATACGGTCATTTCTTTATAAAGAAAAAGCAAGTGCCACCAAATACACTTGCTTTTTTTAATATTATTCTGTTTTTCTTAAACTTACAGAGGAAACCTTAATCCCTGTCTGTAAAGCTCTAAAATCTGTTCCAGCTGATTTATTTTTTCTTTTATTTTAACCCCTGTATCCGTGTCACCAACCATAACTCTCTTTTTTTCTGTTTCAAATATATCAGACTGAGATTCAATATCCTCATTTTCATTCAGCACCTTTTCAATACTGCTGAAAGGCTGGTGCGACATAAGTCTTAATCCGTGGGAATTGAAAATCAAAGTATACCCTGCAATGCCTGTGGTTTTTTGGTATGCTTTACAGAAACCTCCGTCAATTACAATAAGTCTTCCGTTGGCTTTTATTGGACTTTCCCCTTTAGATACCTTTATTGGTGTGTGTCCGTTGATTATGTGACAATTCTCACCGAAAAGCCCGAACTCTCTTAAAATCATTTTACAGACAGCTTCCCCTTTGTAAAACTCATAATAAGGATTTCTCGGCTCATCCCAAGAAGATTTATCGTTTAAAAACATTCTCTGAAATGTCTTTATTCTTCTTCCCGACAGCGGAGATTTCTCCCCGCACCATAAGTACCACATAAAATCCACTGCGTTTTTATCGTTCTTTTCTAAATAAGCTCTTCTCGCGGCTCTGTCCGCATAATCCATATAGGATTTGCCCCAGTATCTTCCGCCATCAAGCTCTATACTGTCAAAGTTTCCGTCGCTGTCCAAAGGTATACAGCCATGATAAAGCAGATTCCCGTTACAACAGCGGTACATACTTCCTTTTTGGTATAAAAAAGAAATGTGGCGGTTAAGTCTTTCGCTTTCGGTAAAGGATTTTTTCAAGTCCTCTATTATCCGCTCTTCATCTTTTGTTAGAGCGTATGAATTTTCAAAATCAACGGTAGGAAAATATGTGTCGTTCAGTTCGTATATTTTTCCGTCAATTTCCAGCGTTCCCGACTGCAAATTCATTTTATGGAGCAGGAGCTGTTCGTCCATGCAATACTCCGGGTGATTCATTATTATCTCGCCCTCAAGCTTAAACAAAATTATGGATATAGCCTTTCTGGCGGCATCGTTTATATCTCCGGGATAGGTATGCTCGGCGAATAGGTAAAGGGGACGCAGGCTTATTCCGTAGCCGCTTTCCAAAACCTGAGTATTTCCATAGGAAAGACTGTTTCTGACTACCGTGGCAATACAGGCTTTATTTCCTGCCGCCGCACCCATCCAAAGTATATCATGGTTTCCCCACTCAATATCCACGTTATGATATTCTGAAAGCAAATCCAGTATACTGTCCGGTCTCGGCCCTCTGTCAAAAACGTCACCCACAATATGGAGCAAGTCAACGGCAAGTCTTTTTATAAGCTCCGACAAAGCACATATAAAGGAATCGCCGCTTCCTACACGTATTAGAGTATCTATTATTTTCTGATGATACAAAAGCTGGTTGTTGTCCTCGTCCGGCTGTGCGTGCAAAAGCTCGTCTATAATATAACTGTAGGACTGAGGCATGGCTTTTCTGACTTTTGAGCGTGTATACTTTGAAGATAAAAGTTTTGCCAAATCAGTAAGCTCCTGCAAAGTGGTTTGATACCAGCCCTCGGATATCTTTCCTGTTTCATGAAGTCTTGCAAGCTTCTGCTCGGGATAGTAGATAAGTGTGCAAAGCTCGCTGCGTTCAAAGGAACTCAAGGCATTTTCAAAAAGCATATTAACCTTTTCCCTTATGACCCCGGAGCAGTTGTTCAAAATCTGAGTAAAGGCTTCATACTCTCCGTGAATATCGCTCATAAAATGCTCTGTTCCTTTTGGGAGATTTAAAATTGCCTGTAGATTTATTATTTCCGTCCATACCTGCTGCATAGTCGGATATTTTTCTGCCATAAGGTTAAGATAATATCTTTTTTCCTGCGACCACTCTCTGTCCATAACATTGCCCCCTTTTTATTTAAGTCTAACCACGAAAATAAATCTTGTCAAGATTTACAGGATAATTTTAAATTTGGCTTCAGCGTGTCTGCAATAATTTAAATCTGTTTTTGTCAAAATCTATAATACCATCAGATTTTAACCTGCTGAGTTCCATAGACATGGCACTTCTTTCTACCGAAAGATAGTCTGCAAGCTGCTGTCTGTTAAAAGGTATCTCAAATTCCGGCTTTCCTGATTTCTGAGCCTGTGACGACAGATACGACATAAGCTTTTCTCTTGTTTTTCTCTGTCCCATATGTGTCAGTTTTTCATTAAGAAGAATATTTTTCTGTGCAAGAGCCGAAAGTAAATTCCTTATCACTTTGTTGTGATGTTCACAGGCTGTGGGGCAGGTTTTAAGTATTCTACCAACATTAAGCCACAAAACCCAGGAATTTTTCTCCGCAGCCGCATTTACATTTAATACGTTTTTTGAAGAACAGGCAAAGGCTTCCCCGAAAATCTGTCCCGGCAAAATTTCCGATAAAATATTCCTGTTTCCCCAAAAATCCTCCTGGACTATCATTCCTTTTCCCGAAAGAAGAAGACCAACAGAATCCAACGACTCCCCTGTTTGCAAAATATAGCTTCCCTTTTCAAAGTATTCCTTTTTGCTTTGAAGACAGGAAAGCATAGCCGAGATTTCTTCAAAAGAAATTCCCTCAAAAATCGGGCACTTAGCTATTACACTTAAATATTTTTCCATATTTTTAAAGCTCCTTTGTTGGAATTACAACAGACTATTCAACCTGATTGTACTATAATCTAACCGTAAACTCAATAACAAATTTTAAATTTACGGAGGTAATTCTGATGATAAGAAAAATAATAAACATAGATGAAGAAAAATGCAACGGCTGCGGAGCCTGTGCTGATGCCTGCCACGAAGGTGCAATCGGCATGGTAAACGGCAAAGCAAAGCTTTTAAGAGACGACTACTGCGACGGTCTTGGTGATTGTCTTCCAGCCTGTCCCACAGGAGCCATAACATTTATAGAGCGTGAAGCCGCCGCTTATGACGAACAAGCTGTTAAAGCCAATATGGAAAAGAAAGCCAAAAACACAAAACTTCCCTGCGGCTGTCCCGGAAGCCAGTCAAAAACCATCAGCAGAGAACACAATACTCTCCAAGAGGATTTTTCTCAAAAGGATATTCCTGTCAGCCGTCTTTCTCAATGGCCTGTTCAAATAAAACTTGTTCCTGTAAACGCTCCATATTTTGACGGTGCAAAACTGCTCATAGCAGCTGACTGCACAGCCTACGCTTATGCGAATTTTCACGAAGAATTTATAAAAGGAAAAATAACCCTTGTAGGCTGTCCAAAGCTTGACTCTGTTGACTATTCCGAAAAGCTTACACAGATAATCGCAAACAATAATATACAAAGCGTTACTGTAGTAAGAATGGAAGTCCCCTGCTGCGGAGGTATTCAAAACGCCGTTATCACTGCGTTACAAAACAGTGGAAAATTTATTCCGTGGCAGGTGGTGACAATTTCCACAGACGGAAGAATAATTGACAGATAAATATTTTAGCTTACAAAAATCCCATTTGCAGAATGACTTTGTCAACTGTAAATGGGATTTATTTATTGTTCTTCAATTACAAAGCAAAATTCCGAATTTGTTTTTAATTCGTGAAAGCTTTCTTATCATTGAATTTCCTATCAACATCAAAAAAAGAAATGTTGAAACTCCGTGTATAAGATTAAAGGGTATTCCAAGGAGATAAACAGACAAAACCGTCTGAAAATTCATTTCATATACAGTCATCATCACCGATGAGGTATCCAAAATAACACCGTAAACCACAAAGGAAGCAAAAAAACCGTATATGCAAACCAATATTTTTTTGCTTTGAAAATTTCTGTCGGTAAAGATAATCCCCGATATAAAACCTATCAGTCCGAGAGCAAACATCTGCCAAGGGGTCCACGGTCCCTGGCCTGCCAGCATATTTGAAACAAACGCCGACATACTGCCTACGGCAAACCCCGTTTCTCTGCCCAAAGCTATTCCTGAAATTATCACAACTGCCGTCATGGGCTTAAACTGAGGAACCATAAAAAATGCCGCCCTGCCCACAACTCCAATGGCTATCATAACCGCCGTAACAGTTATTTCTCTCGCACGGGGTTTTCTGCCCTCAAAAATCATAGCAAAGGGAACAAAAGAAAGGAAAACAATTCCTAAAGAAATAAGCATATACCGCCTGTCCTTTAGAAGAAACACCCCTGCTCCAATAAGCAATGCGGAAAATATCACCGAAAAAAACGCCGCAGTTTTGGAATTAATAAGCTTTTTTGCGTTCATCTTATTCCCTCCAATGCCTTTAATATATCATCGGTAAACACTGCGTTTGGAATAATATCTCTGCCTATTCTTGAAGCGTTGGTGGTATAGAATCTGTTCTTCTGAAAAAAATCTCTCGGCTTTGAACATGACAAAATTTCACCGTTAAAAAGCATTGCACATCTATCGGAGCACTCGGCGGTAAAATCAATATCATGGGAAACCATAATAATTGTTTTGCCCATTTTTGCAAGTTGTTTAATTGTGTTTTGAAGTTTTTCTTTAAAAGAAAAATCGAGACCTTTTGTCGGTTCGTCAAGAAGTATTATTTCAGGATTTTTAAGCAAAAGCTTTGCAAGGGCAACCTTCTGCTGTTCTCCTCCGCTTAAATCATAGGGGTGCATAGACAGCAGTTTATCAAGCTTAAAAAATTCCACCGCTTCTTCAATTTTTTCTTTATCTTTACCGGAAAGACCAAGCTTTCCCTTGTTTATAGACTCGTAAAACTCGTCAATAACCGTTTCTTTTAAAAACAGCAGTGCAGGGTCCTGAGGAAGCAGTGCAGCGGCATTTCTTCCCTCTGCTTTAATTCTTCCACGGTAAGGCTTTTCAATGCCGCAAAGACATTTAAGCAGCGTACTTTTTCCGCTTCCGTTTGCTCCCAAAACAGAAAAAATTTCGCCCTTGTACACCTCTAAAGAAAGGTTTTTAATTATGTCTTTACCTTTTTTTTCGTATTTAAACCAAATATCACTGCATTTTATCGCCGTTTCTTTTTTCTCCCTATCGGGTTTCTGTGCTATAACGACAGAGGAAATCTTTTTATTTTCAGTATATTTTTTCAAAAAAATTCTGCTCCCGCAAACGTCCAAAGGATAATCGTTACCATTTGAATACCTGTCGTAGAGCTTTATTCCCACGGGCATGGACTTAAAAAGCTCCTGATTTTTTAGTGCTATAGTCTTTATGCCCTCTTTTACACCGCCGAAAAACACCTGCCGGCCTTTGTCAATTGCCAAAAGCTTGTCCGCAAAAGAGATAACTTCTTCAAGGCGGTGTTCAGAAATAATTATTGTTATTCCCAGTTCACGGTTTATTCTTTTTATTACATTTAAAAATTCCGTAGCGGAAATCGGGTCAAGCTGAGAGGTAGGCTCGTCCAGTATTATAACCTTAGGGTCAGCGGCAAGCACAGACGCCAGATTTATCAGTTGTTTTTGTCCTCCTGACAATGTGTTAACATCTCTTTCGTAAAGATGACTCAAACCGAAATAACTGCACATTTCACCCACTTTAAGCCTCATCATCTCTTTGTCAAAGCCTAAATTTTCCATAGCAAAAGCCATTTCGTGCCACAACTTATGGGTGACAATCTGATTATCGGGACGCTGCATGACAAAACCGATTTTTGCCGCCTGTTCCGTATTTGACATTTCCTTTGAGGGTGTTCCGTCAAAAAAAATTTCTCCCGAAAGTTCTCCGGCAAACGGTACAAGTGCAGGTTTCAGACATTTTAAAAGGGTACTCTTTCCGCTTCCCGACAGTCCGCAGACAATCACCGTTTCTCCCTCTTCCACCTTAAAGCTTATATTTTTCAAGGCGTAATTTTTCCCTTTCGGATATTTAAATGTAAGATTATTTACTTCATAAACCGCCATTTTAATTCCTCCCACACATTGAAAAATACAGGCAAAAAGCACGCTAAACCAAAAGATACGTAAGCCGACATATTAAGCAAATGATTGTCCCCCATTTTTATGTAAGGAAAATACATTGCGTATCCTCCCCCCATAACGGCAGACACAGAAAAAACCGCCGCCGTCAAAATTATCACCGACAGAAGTATGAAATCACGGTTTGTAAAAACAAAATCGGAATAAAAGCTTCGTTTCGAGCTTCCGTATCCCCTTGCTGTCATAGAGTCAGCAGTAAACACAGCATTTTCCAACGCCCATGTTGTTGTTGAGGAAACCGAAGCAAGGGAAATTCTAATCCTTCTATAAATATTAAGCTTTTTAATTTCCAAGGCTCTCAGTCTGTAAACCTCTTTGAAATGGCAGGCATACATGGGTACAAGTCTCATCACCATGGTGATAACAGTTGCCAAGGACGGCACCACTCTTCCGAAGAGATAAATAATCTTATCGGAGTCCATAACCTGATTAAAGCTTACAAACCACAGCAAAACACTTGCCAGCAAAAGAGCCGAAACTCCCCCGTAAACTATAGACTCCATGGTAAGCGGATTTCCATCCTGAAAATAGAAAAGAATTGTCATTCCCTGATGATTGAAAACAGGATTAAAAATACCACACAAAAGACACAAAGGCAGTACAAAAAGAAAGAAATACTTTAAAATTTTACTTCCCAAAAGAGTAATGCCGTATATCATTGCACCGGCAAAAGAAACCGCTGTTATAATCGGATGATTAAAAAACACAGTAACCGTAATGACAAATAAAAAGCAGAAAAAATTCACAAAGGGGTGGCACTTTGTAAATTCATTATACATTTCGTGTCACCCCTTTTCAGTTAAAAAATAATTAATATTTATCCGCCGTAAGAATTCCCCACATCTGCCCCCAAATCACAGGTGTAGAGAAATTCCACCGTATCGCCCTCGTGGACATCATAGGAACTGC
>CALWIW010000028.1 GCA_944380855.1 uncultured Clostridia bacterium
TAGGGACGATACCTTCAAGCCATACTTCTCCAGCACATACGCTTTGATCTCGTCATAGGTCGCCTTACTCTCCGCCGATGTCAAATCCAGCTCGTCCAGATTCAACTCCACCTCGATATGCTGCTTGGTATTGAGTTTGGACAAAAGTACTACCGTCTCCACATGAGCGGTTCGCGGGAACATATCCACCGGGGTGATTTTCTGCACATTGTATCCCAATGATTTTAAAATTGACAAATCTCTTGCCAATGTTCCCGGGTCACAGGACACATAAACCACTCTTTTGGGTGACATTTCATTTATTGTATTCAACAGCTTTTCGTCACAGCCTTTTCTTGGAGGGTCTATTATAATTACGTCAGGTTTTATTCCCTCTTTTCTGAGTTTTTCTGCCGCAAAAGCCGCGTCTCCGCAGATAAATCTGCTGTTATCTATACCGTTTATCTGTGCGTTTATTTCGGCGTTTTTTACAGCTTCCTCAACTATTTCAACACCGATAAGCTCTTTAACCTTATGTGCCATGGTAAGTCCTATTGTTCCTGTTCCGCAGTACAAATCAAGCAAAACATCATCTTTGGTAAGATTTGCATATTCCCCGGCAATACTGTAAAGCTCTTCTGCCTGACGCCTATTTACCTGGTAAAAGGAATGCGGGGATATTCTGAATTTTACACCCAGCAGTTCGTCGGTTATATATTCATTGCCAAAAACAACACGGTTTTTCTTTCCCAGAATAACATTTGTTTTTTCTCTGTTGGAATTAATAACGATACTTTTTATTTCAGAAAATTTTTCCGTAAGCTTTTTTACAAGTACCGTTTCATCTTTCAGGCCGTTGCCGTTAACCACAAGGCACACCATTATTTCTCCGGTTTTTTCCCCATGCCTTAAATAAATATGGCGAAGCTTTCCTTTATGGGTGTTTTCATCGTATACGTCATTTTTACTGTTTTCTATAAATGTAATTATTGCTTTATTTATTTCAGAAAAAATTTTCGGCTGTAGCATGCAGTCCTCGCAAGGCACTATTCTGTGGCTGTGAAGTCCGTAAAAACCTGTTATGATTTTTTCTGCCTTATCAATTCCTACAGGATACTGGGCTTTATTTCTGTACCTTTCTTCTATGGGAGAACCTACAATATTATCTGTCTTTACATCTGTTATTTTTCCTATTCTTTCGATTGCGTCGGCAACCCTTTTTTCTTTTATGTTAAGCTCCGCTTCGTAGGAAATATGCCTGTATACACAGCCGCCGCACTGCAAAAAGCAGGGACAGTCAACTGCTATTCTGTTGGAAGAAGGAGAAATAATCTCTTCGGGTTTTCCAAAAGAATATTTTTTTAATTTTTTAACTATTCTTATTTTTAAAACATCGCCTATTGCGGAATTCGGTACAAAAACTACCTCGCCGTTTTCGGCACGGCAAATCCCGTTTCCCTCAGAGCTTACAGCTTCTATTGTCCCAATAATAATGTCGTTTTTCTTTAATTCCATATATTTCCACGTCCGCAAAAGTAATTATTTAATATATTTTCTTGTAAATAATTCTATCATAAAGACATTTCCTTTTCAATATTGCAAATATGAACAGATATTTTTACATGGGAATAAATCATAATATAAGAAAAAATAAAAAAAGACTTTATTTTTTTTATGTTTAGCAATATAATATGTTCAGAGTATAATGGATTATCAAGGATAAGGAGTGTCTGTATGGATTACAACAATTGTTTAGAGAATGTAAAGCACATACATTTTATTGGTATCGGCGGAAGCGGTATGTGCCCGCTGGCAGAAATTCTTAAAAGCGAAGGCTTTAAAATTTCAGGTTCCGACAACAGCGAATCGGATACCCTTGAAAGAGTTAAACAGGAAGGCATCGAAGTACACATGGGACACTGCGGTGAAAATATAAACGGTGCCGACATGGTGGTTTATACAGCAGCCGTAAAAACCGACAATCCGGAATTGGTTGAGGCAAGAAAAAGAAATATTCCTTGTCTTGAAAGAAGCGTTATGCTTGGTATTGTAACAAGACGCTACAACCGAAGCATTGCCGTTTCCGGAACTCACGGAAAAACAACAACAACAGCTATGCTTTCTCAGCTTTTAATTGGAAGCGGATTTGACCCATCTGCAATCATAGGCGGAAAGCTTCCCTTTATCGGAGGAAACAGCTATGTAGGTAAAAGCGATATTATTGTATGCGAGGCCTGCGAATATGTAGACACTTTCCTCCAGCTTGCCCCGTATATTTCCATAATACTTAATGTTGATGCAGACCATTTGGATTACTTCGGAAATCTTGAAAATATAAAGAAATCGTTTAAGAAGTTTGCATCTCTTACAACAGGTGCAATTGTTGTAAACGGCGATGACCTGAATTCTCTTGAGTGCGTAGCAGAAACACAAATTGAAAAAATCACTTTTGGATTTATGGAAACGAATGATTATTATGCCGCAAATATAGCAGAAAGCAAGGGAGTTAAGGAAGAATTTGACCTTATGTATAAGGGAAACTTCCTTACAAGAATTAAACTGAGTGTTCCGGGAAAACACAATATTTACAATGCTTTGGCTGCTGCGGTAACCGCTCATTTCCTCGGGGCAACACCGGCGGAAATTTCAGAGCATCTCCACAATTTCGGAGGAGTTCACCGCAGGTTTGAGGTTTTGGGAGAGGCAGGAGGAATTACTGTTGCAGATGATTTTGCCCATCACCCAACGGAGCTGACAGCTACTTTGACAGCGGCAATGCACATGGGCTTTGAAAGAGTTATAGCCGTGTTCCAGCCTCATACATTTTCCAGAACCGCAATGCTCCTTGACGATTTCGCAAAAGCACTTTCAATTCCCGATAAGGCGGTTATTTCAGAAATACTGGCTGTAAGAGAAACAAACACGTATAACATATATTCAACAGATTTGGGAAGAAAAATTCCCGGTGCTGAATGTATAGACACCTTTGAAGATATTACAAAGTACATCTGCTCTGAGGCAAAGCCGGGAGACCTTGTTTTGACAATGGGCGGAGGAAATGTGTATATGTGTGCGAATATGATAATGACGGCTTTAAAGAACAAATACGAATAAAGACTTTATTAAAAGAATTTGACCCGAGAACATTTTCGGGTCATTTTTATTTCATTATTGTTTCAATTTTGTTTCAATGTCATTTCAATTTATTGTCACCTTTTAAGAATATTATTATATCACAGCAAAGACAACAGCAACAAAGCTGATAAGATACTAATAATCGGAGGGACATTTATGTCAGACTATAGTAATTATGATGAATTAAATAAAAACAATGAGAATGTTTCTGATGGGAAAAGTGAAACCCAGAAATTAGACGATAACAGCGAGCTTTATGAAAAAAAGGCTGACGAAGAAATTTCGGGCACAGAATTTGTAAAAAATGAAAGCCCGGCAATGACAGAAGCTGCCGACGAAAATAGCAGTTCTAACGAATATAATGCTTCTTCCGCAAATACAGCAGACAGTTCATATACAACTACTACGGCTTACGGAAACAACGGTGGCACAGCTTCTTACGAATGGAACAACGGTCAGTACAGCGGAAAATATACAGCCGGTAGCTACAGCAACACAAACCCAAGCGGCTATTCTGCCCAAAACAGATACGGCAGCCAGCCCTATAACGGCTACAGCTCACAGCAGAATAACAGTACAAGTTCTGGAAGTCAGCACACAAACAGATACAGCGGTTATCAAAACTACAACCAGCAAGGTTCACAAAACACAGGCTATTATTCCCAGCCGTACAGCAATCCTCAGGCAAAAACAACTAAACCGCCAAAGAAAAAGAAAGAGAAAAAACAGGGCAGAGTTTCGGCGGCAGTTTTAGCAATAGGTATTCTTGCTTCAGGTGTTTTGGGATTCGGAGGCGGAATGTTCGCAAACTACGTTAACGGTAGTGGTTCCGGTGGAAACGGAATGACAATTAACAAGGTTGTGACGACAGCAGACGAAGCCAACGCGGTAACAGGTGAAATGAACACCAGCGATATCGTAAACGCTACAAAGAACAGCGTTGTTGAAATAACCACGGAAATTGTTACAACAGGAAGCTTTTTACAGCAATACATTGAGTCCGGTGCCGGAAGCGGAGTTATAATTTCCGAAAACGGATATATCATTACAAACAACCATGTTATTGAGGACGCAACAAGCATAACCGTTACTTTAGCTGACGGAACAAGCTACAGTGCTGAGATTGTAGGCAGGGATTCTGACCTTGACGTTGCTTTAATCAAGATAGATGCTACAGGACTTGACCCGGCTGAAATCGGAGATTCTGCCACTGCTCAGGTGGGAGACAAGGCTGTAGTTATAGGTAATCCTTTGGGTCAGCTGGGCGGCTCGGTAACACAGGGTATTATAAGCTCGGTAAACAGAAATGTTATGATTGACGGAGTTTCACACAATGTTATGCAGATAGACGCAGCAATCAACCCCGGAAACAGCGGCGGCGGTTTGTTTAACGGCAAGGGCGAGCTTGTGGGAATTGTAGTTGCAAAATCTGTTGACGAGTCAGTAGAGGGTATAGGATTTGCAATTCCTATCAATGATGTTTCCGATATTCTTGAAGATCTTATGCAGTACGGATATGTCAGAGGAAAAGTAAGTTTGGGAATGTCATTTGTTGATATAACAAATGCACAGACAGCCATGATGTACAGAGTTCAAGAACTTGGATGTTATGTTTCAAGCGTTGAGATAAATTCAAATGCGGCTAATGCCGGTTTCCAAAGCGGCGACCGAATTACTGCCGTAAACGGAACAAGCGTTTCAACATCTGCCGATATTGAAAACGAAATAAATAAGATGGCTGTGGGTGATACGGTTGAATTTACCGTTGTAAGAAACGGCAGAACCGGAACCCTTAGTTTAGTTCTTGAGGAAGCTGTGCCGGAGGGCATAGCTTCCAAGAACGACGAAAGCCAGTCAAACGGAATCAGAGATAATTTCGGAAATGGCAGCAGCCCTTATGACAGCACCGGAAGTGCCGAGGATTATTACTATTACTTCTTCAACTAAAATTTCTAATATTACAATCCGAACATATTGTATGATTTTGTATGATATGTTCTTTACATAAATTCGTTTGTTTCTCATTTTATTACTTCCTTTTACATTTTTGGCACAAAAAATACCGTCGTCCTTTTTAACAGGGACGGCGGTATTTTTCTGTCTGTGTTTTTTACGCTTATTTGAAAACTGTACAGGATAGTTTATGTATAGGTATTGTAATTCAAAGAAGTGCTGTGGTATAATTAAGTTAGGTTATAATGGTTAAATTTTTTGTATAATATTATGAGAAAAAACAGCGTTTTTTAATATAAACAAATTAAAAGGAAGGGATTTGAATGAGCTTTAAAAAAGACTTTGTATGGGGAGCGGCTACCTCTGCATATCAGATTGAGGGAGCGGCTTTTCAGGACGGAAAAGGCTGGGATATTTGGGACGTTTTCTGCAAAGAAAAAGGGAAAATATACGGCGGACACAGCGGAGATATTGCCTGTGACCATTACCACAGATTCAGGGAAGATGTGGCTTTGATGAAAGAATTGGGGATAAAGGCTTACCGATTTTCAATTAACTGGTCAAGAGTTTTTCCAAACGGTTACGGCGAGGTAAACAAGGCAGGACTTAATTTTTATAACGAGCTTATAAATGAATTGTGCAATGCGGGGATTAAACCGTACATTACCTTGTACCATTGGGAAATGCCGTATGAATTATACAAAAAGGGCGGTTGGCTGAACAGAGATATTGTTGAGTGGTTTTCTGATTATGCAGCCTTTATTGTTAAAGAATTTTCCGACAGAGTTACCGACTATTTTACCATTAACGAACCTCAGTGTGTAATAGGTCACGGTTATTTGTCCGGCAATCATGCACCGGGTTATCATGCTTCCATAAGAGATACATTTACTATGGCTCACAATATTTTAATGGCTCACGGTATGGCGGTTAAAAAGATGAGAGCAGCCGCAAAGCAGAATATTTTTATAGGAATTGCACCTACAGGTTCTATGAGCTATCCTGACAGCAATAAGCCGGAGGATATTGAGGCAGCCCGTATTCATTTAACGCGTTCAAACGACAATCTTGATTATTGGGCATGGAATGTAACATGGTGGAGCGACCCTATTTTCTTTGGAGAATATCCTGAAGACGGAATGAAGATATACAGGGATTATCTGCCTGAGTTTTCAAAAGAGGATATGAAATTAATTTCTCAGCCTATAGATATATACGGTCAGAATATCTATAACGGAAACCGTATAAAAATGGGCGAGGACGGCAAGCCTCAGGTGATCAAGCGTTATGACGGATTCCCAAAATCGGCACTTGACTGGCCTTTAACTCCTGAATGTCTTTATTGGGGACCGTATTACCTTTATGAGCGTTATAAAACACCTATATATATAACTGAAAACGGTCTGTCCTGCCATGATGTTATATCCTCGGACGGAAAGGTTCACGACCCAAATAGAATTGATTTTACGGAAAGCTATTTGAAACAGCTTAAACGTGCAATCGAAGACGGTGTTGATGTAAGAGGCTATTTCCATTGGTCGTTGATGGATAATTTTGAATGGCACAGTGGTTATGCAGAGCGATTCGGCTTGATTTTTGTGGATTACAGAAATCAGAAAAGAATTATAAAGGATTCGGGATATTGGTATAAGAAAATTATTTCCGAAAACGGAGAGTCATTGTAAATAAAGAAAACAGGCTTCAGCAAAATTTTGATGAAGCCTGTTTCTCTGTATATGTATAGAGGAAGATGAAAGCTGATTCATTTTTGTTTTTTATAAAGAACGGCACATAAAATTCCTGCAATCAATACCGCTGTACTTATTGTCAATAAGATCCAACCGCCTGAGTTTTGCGAAGCTGATGTTGAACTGTCGTTTGAAAAATTACTAAAAGAATTTTCAAATGTGTTATCATCAGTCATTTGTCCTGTTTGTTATCTGTTTTTTGTTGTAAAATCAGGCGTCTGCTGAGTGTTGTTTTCAATGGAGAAATCATCCGATTCGTTTTCGGATTGGTTTTCGTCAGGCAGTGTTGACTGGTCTTCCGTTAATTGACTGTCGTTACCGCCGATGTTATTTAACGATTGCCGGTTTGAGTTTTCCGGGCGGAAGCCGAAACCTCCGTTCATACCCATACCATTATCCATTGTGTTGTTCATTGTTCCCATATCTGAAATATTTATTGCAGAGGCATCAACCAGCGTATCGCTCTGCTCTTTTTGACCATCGGAGTCGGAGGGAATTGTGCCGTCAAGCTGTTTTGATACGCTTTCGGCACGGAGCAGGCAGAACTCCTTTAGAGTAGATATACCTGTTTCAAATTCCTCATATGTGCAGAATTTTGTAGGGTCTTTCTCTACATACGGTGATATCATTTCCTGTACTGTTTCAATCATCTCAATGAAATATCCGCTGTCAAAGTAACTTGTGATAAATTCTTCAAAGTATTGATGATATAAATCAGTGTATTCCTCACTTGAAAAAATCCATGCAAGCATCGGTCTTGAATCTACAGTGCCGCCGGAAACAGGTGTATCTATAGGGTAATTTACAAGAGCAGTGGCGTCCTGAGAATCCTGAAATCCTCCGAAAGCCAAATTATAATCCCAGGGAATCATATAGAATTGACCGTTTTCCTCGTAAATATAGTAATTGTGTATCATTGAGCCTGTATAGCTGTCGAAATTGCAGACAAAGTTGTGTACAACAAAATAGCGTGTTACCTCGTCTATATTTACAACCTGCTCAATGTTGTCCATTTCGTTTAGTTGTTTCAGGGAGGATATAAACCTATCTTTATCATCATCGGTTATGTCTGTTTTTGCATTATCAAAAATATTCAGATAACTGCTGTACTCGTCATCGGTATAAATCAGAGAAACATCACTGCTGCCCATGCTGCCTCCCATATTGTCAGGTTTTCCGCCCATACCGCCTGTAAATCCGTTGTTTTCATTAGGAGGCTGAGATGATTGAAAATCCGGGGGAGTTATATCCTGAGAGAAATCTCCGCTGTCTGAGTTTTCGTCAGGTGTTTGGGGCATTTCAGAACCGAAAGGATTCATACCTTGGGAAAATCCGCCGCTGTTTGTATTTTCTTCGGGCATTTGAGGTATTTGCATATCATCGGGATTTTCCTGAGAGAAAGAACCAAATCCACCCGGTTTTTGCGGTCTTACGGAACTGTCAGGCAGTTGGTTTTGTGTTTCGTCATCTGTTCCGTCTGTTTTCTGCTTACCGTTATTTTCAGCTTCGGACTGCCAGTCTTCTATTTCAAAATTGCCGCCGTTTCCTCGTCCTCCGCCCATGCTTTGAGAATCGGGCTTGTATAATTCGCCGTAGTCGTTTCCGTAGTTTCGTTCAAGAAAAGCTTCTTCTACACCTTCCACGGCCAAATACAAGCCCCAGTCTTCTCCGTTTACGGTTATATATACAAAACTGTACAAAGGAGCGTCAACACCGAAATATCCCATCATGCTGTATGTTAAATAATCTTTCATATAGGTGTTATCCTGTATAATATTGTTAAGGCTGAGTTTATCAAGTCCGTAATAGCTTTTGGTGCTGTCATAGTGGTCAAATTCAATTTTGAAGCTGTAACGGTCGTTTCCGTAGGATGCTACCTGTGTAAGAGAAGTGTTTCCTTTGGCACGTATTGCGACATTTTTATATGCTTCGTTGTCAATGACTACAGAACATAGGGTGTATTCCTCGTTGGTGCAGGTTTCTAAGAAGCTGTCCCAGTCGTCCATTATTATGTCTATGGTGTGAACCGAGCCTGTGTCAAACAATCGGGTTTCATACCCTTTGACCGAAGCGGCTTCCTGAATACCAAAGCTTTTACCGTTCATAAAGATAAGAGTTAAAGCTATTGCAAGAACGATGACAACGCAGCAGATTTTATCAATGTGTTTATGCGTTGACATAGCTTTTCCTCCGTTATCCCATATAATCGCCGTTGTAGTTTACAAGTACAGCACTGTTTATGCCGTTCATTTCCGAAAGTATATTTACAAAATCTGTATTTTCATCTTTTAAACGTACTTCTATATTTAATTCTATTAAGCCTTTTTGTACGGTTTTGCTTTTAACAGCAAATCGGCTGGCCTGTTTTTTAAGAAATTCCGTTGCCATCACTTCGCTGTCGTGGTTATTGCAGTGAAGAACCATAATATATGGGTTTACATGGGATTTTTTGTTGGCAAAAACCAAGAGAATTATTCCTATAACTACGCTTCCGAATACAGCAAGAGGTATCATTCCGGCTGCAAGGACAATACCCACAGCTATTGACCAAAATAAAAAAGCTATATCCAGAGGTTCTTTGATTGCGGTGCGGAAACGAACGATTGAAAGTGCACCAACCATACCAAGAGAAAGTACTACGTTGGAGGTAACTGCAAGTATAACCAAAGTGGAAATCATTGTGAGTGCTACAAGTGTAACACCGAAGCTTGAAGAGTACATTACCCCAGAAAAAGTCTTTTTGTATATTAAAAAAATAAACATACCTATAGCGAATGCAAGTGCCATGGATAACACCATATCCAAAATAGAAATACTTGCTATATTTGATAAAAAGCTTGACTTAAAAATATCCTGAAAACTCATTGTTTTATCTCTCTTTGTTGTTTACTGATTTTCTAATTAACCGTATATACGGCAGAGTGCGTATTTTGAAAATGCTCCGGTGTGGGTATTCGGTACCTGAACTATGTCGCGAATTACCGAGGGCAGAAAACCGTCCCATTTTACCTCCATAATAATCGGTGAATTTCCTGCGAGTATAGTTACGCAGTCGGGATTTAGGAAATCTGTACGGTTTATGCCTGTGCGGATATTATAATCCAAAGTCACCCTTACATTTCCCGGGGCATATATAAACGGTTCCCGTGTGTAGTCAACAATTGTTCTGGGCTGTAAACCATGAGTACGGCTTTTTATATACAGCTCAAGCAAAAGCGGTTTTTGACTTTCGGCGAGAATATTGTTTTTCCCCTTTATAATTGCATTGACTTCTTCAAGGGTCAGCTCGGTTTGAATTTTACTGCACAATCCGTTTACTTTGCTTTTTTTCTCAAGCTGTATAAACTTTGTATCTTCGTTATAATAACGTATGCGAAATTTCTCACGGCAGTTTACGCCGTCAATTTTTTCTCTCAAAGCTTTGTCAGACGGATTATCAAAATAAAGACTGCGAACCTCGTATTTTCCGTTTACAGTATGTATATCACGTTTCATAATTGCTGAAAGCCTGGAACGAAGTGTGACCATATCCGAATAGCTTATTTCGTGTTTCCATTCATGGCGAAAATTCATTTTTCGACCTCCTCTCTTTGATCATAGTATATTTGACAAACCTTAAACTGAACTTAGAAAAGAAAAGCGGTACCATGAAATAATCATGATACCACTGTGAATAATTTGTGTCGTCATACAATTATTAAAATGTGACTGAAAAACAGATACTGTCAGAACCGATATAAAATGCAGAAATTTTTCCTTTGTTTGCTTCAGTAATTGACTTTGCAATGGCAAGGCCTATTCCGTAGCCGCCCTGTTTCTGATTGCGTGACGAATCACCCCGGTAAAAACGGTCAAATAATTTTTCGGGAGAAACCTCGGGAAGATTTGTGCAGGTGTTTTGTATTTTTAACGTGACATGATTGTCGGATTTTTCAAGAAAAACGTTTATTGTGCCGCTGTCGTCGGTATATTTTACTGCGTTGTCAACCAGAATGGTCAGTAACTGCTCAATTTGAAGTCTGTCAGCATAAAGGCTTACATCATCTTGAATTTCCGTCCAAAGGCAAATTTTTTTCTCCTCAACAGACTGCAAAAAGCTGTTAACAATTTTCTTTAATGTATCGGTAAGGGAAAAATTTGCAGGGTTTATCTGTTCGGCTCCTTCGTCCATTCGGGCAAGGGTTAAAAGGTGCTTCATAAGAGTGCTTAAACGGACAGTTTGCTCTTTTATGTTCCTGCTCCACTTGTTTTCTCCGTTATACAGCTCCATTGCTTCGGTGTTTGACTGAATAATGGCAAGAGGTGTTTTTATTTCGTGTCCGGCGTTTGTAATAAACTGTTTTTGCTTTTCAATATTTTCCGCAATGGGTCTGATTGCTTTTCTCGATAGCAGAATTACAAACACAAGCATAAGAACCCAGCATACAAGTCCGATGGAAGCTGACAAAACCAAAACACGAAAATAGGAGAAGCTTTCTCCTGAGGTATCTAAAAATACTGCGGTTTTTCCGGAGGTTTCGTAATTGTTACGCACCATATAGCGAAATCTCTGAATTTTTCCGGTTTCGTTTCCGCTGTTATATATCTGTAGGGCAAGATTTTGTGCTTCTTCCTCAGGAAGAGAAGATGTTCGGCTCACATCCGTGTATACAATGTTTCCTTGGGAATCAAAACGAACCACAAAAAAATTTGATGACATAAAGACATCGTAATCATTTTTTGGCATACCTGTCGGTGGGTTATGAGGTACGGGGTCAAATTTTGGCGTTTGGGATTTTATACCTGTTTCCATATCTGTGATAATTTCTAAGGTTTTATCTATTTCTTTTCCCACAAAGATTATATTAGCAACGTTTATTGCACCTAACAGAAGCAAAATAAGTACGGAAATTGCGGTCATTGCAGTGAAAACAAATTTTTTTTGAAGAGTCTTAATCATTTCTTTACCTCCAGTGTGTACCCTACATTGCGTTTGGCGGTAATGGTCACATTGGCGTTAAGTGCGGAAAGACGTTTTCTAAGATATGATATGTATACCCAAACAGTGCTTATTTCCGCTTCTGTATCGTATCCCCATACCTTTACAAGAATAGTCTCAGAGGAAAGGTAGATGCCTTGGTTAATCATTAAAAGCTCAATAAGTCTGTATTCAAGCTTTGGCAGTACAAATGATTGTCCATTTCCGGAAAGGGTGTAGTTTTGTTGGTTTAAAGAAATATTTCCGCATTTTAATATATTGGGAGTAAATTCTTTACGGCGGCGAAGCATTGCACGGACTCTTGCAAGCAGTAATTTCATGGGAAAAGGCTTTGGCAGGTAATCGTCAGCACCCAAATCCAAACCCTGAATTTGGTCTTCAATTTCAGATTTTGCCGTAAGCAAAAGGATTGGAGTTTTGCACCCTGTGCTTCTCAGTTTTTTAAGAACTTCAAGTCCGTTCATTTTAGGCATCATAATATCAAGGATAATGCCGTCGTAATCTCCGGACTGTGCATAGGAAAGTGCGGTTTCTCCGTCGTACACGGCATCTACAATATATTTGTGATATGTCAGTATGTCAACAACCGCTTCGGACATACTTACTTCATCTTCGGCGTATAACAATTTCATAAGCATTACCTCCATGAAAAGTATAATATATATAGCTTAGTTACACCTTAAAATACAAGAACAGTATAACACATAAAAATCAAATAAGACAATAATGTGTTAAGTACAGAAATAAAAAGCCGCAGTTCATAAAAAAGAACTGCGGCAATAATTTTTATCAAAATTTTGTTATCTTATTATCAGCTGTCCAATGAGTGGTCGCAGTAATCGCAGAAAAGCTGGGAGCCGCTTTTAACAAAAGCCTTAGGCAAATAGCTTTCTCTGTGGGTTATGCATCTTTCATTTGGACAAACCGCATCTTTCACAATAACTTTTGTTTTGTTATCATGGAAGAAATAATTGCTGTCCTCTAAAAGAAGAATAATAAGTGCCATTCTTCCGTACATTCCGTAAACCGCCTGTTTAAAGTAGCAGGCTCTCGGGTCGTCGTCAACTTCCACGGTTATCTCGTCAACTCTAGGAAGAGGGTGAAGGACAATCATATCTTTTTTGGCAAGTGACATTTTTTCCTTGTCGAGAATATAAACTCCCTTTTGAGCTTCGTATTCTTCCTTTGAACTGAATCTTTCCTGCTGTATTCTTGTCATATACAGAACATCTAAGTCGGAAATTGAATCCTTAAGATTTTGACTTTCGGTGAACTCACAGCCTGATTTTATCATTATTTCCTTAATATAGTCAGGAACGGAAAGCTCGGGAGTGGATATAAGCACAAAGCTGTTGCCCTCAAAGTGGGACATGGTTTTTATGAGAGAATGTACGGTTCTTCCGTTTTTCAAATCTCCGCACAGGCCTATTTTAAGATGATTAAGCCTGCCTTTTTCATTGTGGAGAGTTACAATATCTGTAAGCGTCTGAGTGGGGTGAAGATGTCCGCCGTCGCCTGCGTTTATTACGGGAACACTGCTGTAAAGGGAAGCAGCCTTTGCAGCTCCTTCAATAGGGTTTCTCATTGCAATTATATCAGCGTATCCGCTGACAACTGTTATTGTGTCTTTAAGGCTTTCTCCTTTTGCAACAGAGGAATTCATAGGATTGTCAAAGCCTATTGTTTTTCCGCCAAGCCTGAGCATTGCCGTCTGAAAAGACATCTGTGTTCTCGTAGATGGTTCATAAAAAAGAGTGGCAAGTATTTTTCCGTCGCACACATGGCTGTATTTTGAAGGGTCGGCCTTAATTTTTCCGGCAAGCTCAATAACCTGCTGGAGCTGTGCGAAAGTTAAATCTTCAAGATCAATTACATGACGGTGTTTCATTTGCATTATCCCCTTTAAAAACCGTTTAAAATCCGCTGTTTATTATAGCAAAAAAAATCTTCAAAAGCAAGGGTTAGGCTTTTATGAACTAAAAACGGAGATTTTATCATATTGTGGCGGATGCTGTCGGAAATATATGGATATTTATAACAATTATATGTGACAGAGCATAAAATGTAAGATTTATGTTTTTTATATCCTTGACAGACAGATTAATTTGACATAAAATAATAAAGAGATTAGTAAATAAACTTTTGTCTGCCTGTTTTATTGAGCTGACAGAAGCATAAAATTAAAGGTGTTTGAATATCGTGCAGCAGTCTGTCCGATATTCTAAGAAATGGAGTCGTATATGAAAGTAAAACTGTCTTGGATACCTTTTGTCCTGTTTACTCCGGTGCTGATTGGACTGGCTCTTTATACATCTATTTTCCCTGATGCGGACCAGTTGTTTATGGGCTTTGGAGTGTCAATTCTTCCGTATGCTATGGCGGGAGTAACTCTCGTATTGTTTTTGCTTTGCTTTTTGCTTAAAGCAATAGACAGAAAAACCGCCGATTATTATGTTATAAAAAGAAATATTCCCGCAGGTCTTTTCGGACTTATAACAGCGGCGTCTGTTGCCGCAGAGGGCGGAATATCCTTACTTAAAGCAAAGACAGCAGGCGACATATCCGCTTATGATGTGGTGTATGTTGTGTTCACCTTGCTGGCGGCATTGGCTATAGTTATTATGTCTTTGATGCACTTGACTAAGAGCACAAGCTCAAAAGGCCTTTCCGTTTATTTGCTTATGCCGTCAATATGGAGTGCCGTTAAGCTTGTTAATGTTTTTGTAAACAATGCAGAAATCTCACTTGCCAATACAGATGTTCTTCAGCTTCTGACATTGATAGCAATTACTCTTTACCTGTTTTTCTATGCACAGCTTATATCCTGCATAAGAAGTAAGGGTACTGTTAAAAACACCATAATTATGGGACTTATGTCAGTTTCTTTGCTTCTTGCAAGCAGTTCAGTACCCGTATATAACATGGTGGACACAGGCACAATCCCCGACATATTTTCTTTAATCCCGGTAATTCAAAACGTTGCGTTTCTCTTCTATATCTTTTCTTTTATCGCCGAGGTTTCAAGCCAGGCGTTGAGAAAGGACGAAATAAGGGTAGCCGGTTCTGAAGATGACTATGAGGAATTGCCTGACGAGAAGAAAGAAAAGAAAAATAAGAAGGATTTGGATCAGCCGGAAGAAACAGCCGCAGCTGCATACAGCGATGATTCTGAGGGTTCTGAAACTGTCAGAGAGCAGATAGTGCCGTCAGAATTTGAAGATATGTATTCCGAACAGGAAAATGTTGTTTCATATTCGGAAAATATCGGAGATTTTGCTGATATGGGTTCAAAATCAGATGATGTGATTAGTGTGTCAGACGCTGTTATTTCGGAAATAGAACAAGAAAATCAGTCCTTGTCTGCTTCTTCTGATGACGAGAATAAGGCTGACAAAAACGCTGAAACTGCCGAAGATAAGATGAAGAGAATAGATCAGCTTATTTTCCAGCTTGAAACTGACGATAACAACGTTTAATTTAAAACTAACTTTTTTTGCGGAAAAAGACAGACGGCTTTTTCCGCATTTTTATAGGAGATGATTTCTTTGAAAAGTAGGATTAAAGGCTCAATATGTACCCTTTCTTTGATTTTTACGCTTTTATTTTCCTGTGCAGTTGTTAACGCAGAGGGCGACTTTGTAATTGACAACGGCATATTGATTTCTTATACGGGCAGTGAAAGGGAAGTAACTGTTCCGTCCGAAGTTATCTATATAGGAGATAATGCGTTCAGAGATAACACAGCAGTGGAAAAAATTACTCTCGGTGAATCTGTTATGGGAATTGGAAACTGTGCTTTTTACGGCTGTACTTCTCTCAGTCAAATTGAACAGACGGAAAGTGTGGGTGCTATCGGAGCCTACGCTTTTTACAACACTCCCTTTCTCAATAATCAAAAAGATGAATTTGTAACTGTCAATGATATTCTTGTTGAGTATAACGGTGCTTCTTCACAGGTTGCCGTTCCGTCAAATATCAGGGTTATCTCTCCTTATACATTTGCATATGATAATAATGTGACCTCTGTTATTGTTAACAATTCTGTAGAGGAGATAGGTGAGGGAGCTTTTTATATGTGCTCAAATCTTGCCTCTGTGGAAATTCCCGAAACAGTATCGGTTATAGGCGGATATGCTTTCTATGATACGCCGTGGCTTGAAAACGACTCAAGAGAATTTCTTGTTGAGGGAAAGAATATTTTGGTTGACTGCAAGTCAGAGGACAGCAGTGTGGAGCTTCCCGACAATGTAAGCACTGTGGGAACAGGTGCCTTTTATATGAGCAATATAGAGTCTGTTACATTCTCAAAAAATACTAAGGTAATCGGAATGAGAAGCTTTATGGGCTGTGAAAATCTTAAGGAAGTAAACATTCCGGACGGAGTTTTGCTTATAGATACGCAGGCGTTTTTTAATTGTCAAGCATTGGAAAAAGCATCTGTATCCAGAACTGTTGAAGTTGTAAATTCCCAGGCATTTGTGAACAGCGGAAACCTGACGATTTACGGAACAAAAGGAAGCAAGGCTGAGGAATATGCAATTGCCAACGATATTCCTTTCGACGTTTCTTATGTATTCGGTGATGTGGACGGAGACGGTATTTTTAACATATTGGACGCAACGGCACTGCAAAAATATATTGCCGAAATATATACCGAAGAGATAAATATGTCGGTGGCAGACGCTAACGGAGACGGTGAAATTAATATTACCGACGCCACATATTTGCAAACCGTATTGGTTGGACTGGTTTAAAGTTTTTCCTTTGCAGGGTTGACAATCAAAAGTTTTAGTGTTAATATAACTTTCAGACAAAAGAACAATATTTGAACGCAGAAAAGGACACGATACTTTTTGTATCCGCAAAAGAGAGTCGTATGCTTGGTGAAATTACGGCGGCGTGAAGAAAAGTGTTACCACCTTTGAGTTGACGCAGGAAATGGCGTCACGGCAGACACCGTTATCGGTCTTTGAGGACAGACGATTTGTCTGTTAAATACGGGTGGAACCACGGAGAATATTCGTCCCGGTGACTTGCTTTGTGCAGGTCATCGGGTTTTTGTTTTTTAAAAAATAAAAAAGGAGAGATAACAATGATTAACGTAGAGTTAAAAGGCGGAGTTGTAAAGGAGTTTGAAAACAATACAACAGCCGCAGAAGTTGCAAAATCATTGGGC
Organism: uncultured Clostridia bacterium; assembly: GCA_944380855.1. GTDB lineage: Bacteria > Bacillota > Clostridia > Oscillospirales > Acutalibacteraceae > Limousia. The sequence goes on from CALWIW010000028.1 coordinate 16,970, forward strand.
GGCGGTCTTTATAAGGCTGTATGTGCCTGCAAAATAAACGGTCAGGTTATGGATTTAAGAACAGAGCTTACCGAGGACTGCAAGCTTGAGCTTTTAACCTTTGATGATCCTGACGGTAAAAAAGCATTTTGGCACAGTGCGTCCCATGTTTTGGCACAGGCTGTAAAGAGATTGTACCCCAACGCTAAATGTGCTATCGGTCCGGCGGTAGACAACGGTTTTTACTATGACTTTGATGTTGAAAAGCCATTTTCTCCTGAGGATCTTCAGAAAATTAAGGCTGAAATGAAGGCTATTGTTAAATCCGGCGTAGTTATTGAAAGATTTGAACTTCCGCCTGAGGAGGCAGAAAAGCTTCTTTCAGACATGGGAGAAACATACAAGGTTGAGCTTGTAAAGGAACACGCAGGCAAGGGCGAAAATATCAGCTTTTACAAGCAGGGAGATTTTACAGACCTTTGTGCAGGTCCTCATCTTCTCAGCGTTGCACCTCTTAAAGCTATTGAGCTTACAAACTGCACAGGTGCATATTGGAGAGGCGACGCCAACAATGCACAGCTTTGCAGAGTTTACGGAACAGCATTCCCGAAAGCAAGTATGCTTGAAGAATATTTGAAGCAGGTTGAAGAGGCAAAGAGCCGTGACCACAACAAGCTTGGAAGAGAGCTTGAGCTTTTCACAACATCCGATGTTATCGGACAGGGACTCCCGATACTTCTTCCTAAGGGTGCAAGAATTATTCAGCTTCTCCAAAGATTTGTTGAGGACGAGGAGCAGAAGAGAGGCTGGCTCCTTACAAAAACACCATATATGGCAAAAAGCGACCTTTATAAAATCAGCGGTCACTGGGACCATTACAAGGACGGTATGTTTGTTTTGGGTGATGAGGAAAAGGACAAGGAAGTTTTCGCACTTCGTCCTATGACCTGTCCTTTCCAGTATCAGGCATATTTAAACCGCGGACGTTCCTACCGTGATTTGCCTTTGAGATACAACGAAACATCAACTCTTTTCAGAAATGAAGCCAGCGGCGAAATGCACGGACTTATCAGAGTAAGACAGTTTACAATTTCCGAGGGTCACCTTATGTGTACTCCTGAACAGCTTGAACAGGAGTTTAAGGGCTGTCTTGAGCTTGCAATCTATATGCTGAAAACTCTCGGTCTTTACGAGGACGTTTCCTACAGATTTTCACAGTGGGATCCTAACGACAAGGAAAAGTATATCGGAACAACAAAGCAGTGGGAAGAGGCTCAGGGCATTATGGAAAAAATCCTCAATCACCTTGAAATTCCATATGCAGTGGGCGTAGGCGAAGCCGCTTTCTATGGTCCGAAGCTTGATATCCAGATTAAAAACGTACACGGCAAGGAAGATACTCTTATTACAATTCAGATTGACCAGCTTCTTGCTGAAAAATTCGGTATGGAGTATGTGGATAAAGACGGAGCAAAGAAAAATCCTTATATTATCCACAGAACATCAATCGGCTGCTATGAGAGAACATTGGCTCTGCTTATTGAAAAGTACGCCGGAGCATTCCCGATGTGGCTTGCACCTGTTCAGGTTAAGCTGCTTCCGATTGCTGACAGACACCTTGATTATATCTATGAGGTTAAAAAGGCGTTGGAAGCTAAGGGCATGAGAGTTGAAGTTGACGACAGATCCGAGAAAATCGGTTACAAGATCAGAGAGGCTCAGCTTGAAAAGGTTCCGTATATGCTTTTGGTTGGCGACAAGGATATCGAAAATAACACTGTTTCCGTAAGAGACAGAAGAGAGGGCGACATCGGTGCTATGAGCCTTGATGAATTTATTACAAAAGCAGTAGAGGAAATAGACAGCAAGGTTATCAGATGATTTTTATATAACTTGTAAAATGACAGCGAAAATACGGCAATAAATATACTTTTGAAAAAATTGAAGAAAAAATAAAAAAGTTCTTGCTTTTTGAAAGTGTCTATGCTATACTAAGTCTGTTATTTACGGTTTCAGCGAAAGAGGTGAATGAAGATGAAAGAAAATATCCATCCAAAGTATGAGCAGACAACAATTACTTGTGCTTGCGGTAATGTTATTGAGACAGGTTCAACAAAGAAGAATATCCGTGTTGAAATTTGCTCAAAGTGCCACCCATTCTTTACAGGAAAGCAAAAGCTCGTTGATACCGGCGGACGTGTTGACAGATTTAAGAAGCGTTTCGGTATGGATAAATAATAAACAGAACGTAATTGTTGAGGCGGTACGCAAGTGCCGCCTTATTTTTTATATCCGACCTGCATGGGTTTAGCTTGTAAATTAGTTTCAGCACAGGTCGGGCGAGACCTTTTCATTAGTCTTTGAAATGCCTCGTCTGTAATATGGTTTTTATTTCTTTATTTTTATTATTTATTTGCATCTCATATCAAATTTTTTATCCAAATGTGGATAGCTGTGTATTTTATTTTATATTATAAAAAATAATCTTAAATGAGAGCGAACCATTGTTCGTCGCTTAACAAAACGTTTCGTCCGACCTGTAATGATGTTGATTTACTAAAACAACCTATGCAGGTCGGATGTAAAAGAAAGGGTGATGTAGTGTGAGCAGTAGTTATAAGACGGTAAAGGAATACGGTGAGGCGGAGTTTGTGGAGAAGCGTTCTCGTTTTATCGGTTATTGCAAGCCTGTAAAGACTGAGGAAGAGGCTATCGCTTTTATAAACGAGAAAAAGTCAAAGCACTGGGACGCTACCCATAACGTATACGCCTACTGCATAAGAGAGGGTAACATAAAACGCTACAGCGACGACGGAGAGCCTCAGGGAACAGCAGGCATACCAACACTGGACGTGCTTCAAAAAAGCGGCGTAACGGACGCTGTAGTGGTCGTAACAAGGTATTTCGGAGGAATACTGCTGGGCGGCGGAGGACTTGTAAGGGCTTATTCCCACGGTGCAAAAATAGGCATGGAAGCCGCAAAGGTTGTAACCATGGAGGAAAGCCTTATTTGCTCGGTTGTTTGTGATTATACAAGATACGGAAAGCTTCAGTCCCTTATACCTGAGTGCGGCGGAATAATAGACGACACAGAGTTTACGGACAGTGTTGAGATAAAGTTCCATATAAGGGAAGAAATGCTGGGAGGACTTAATAAAAAAATTGCCGACGCTACCTGCGGACAGGTGGAAATTTCTGTTAATGACAGTAAATTTTTTATGAATGAGGACTGATTTGCTTTAAAATTGGCTAAAATTCTTGATTTTTTATTTGTTTTTTGACAATACTTATGCAAAAACACTTTTTTAAAAAATATATTAAAAAAATAAAGGGATTTTGAAAAAAACTATGTATATATAAAGAGAGAAAAAGTAAAGAGGGTGGTTTCGTGTCTTTGCCTGAGGATTTTTTGCAGGAATTGAAGTACAGAAACGACATTACCGATGTGGTTTCATCTTACGTAAATCTCAAAAGGCGTGGACGCAATATGGTGGGGCTTTGTCCTTTTCACAGCGAAAAAACTCCGTCTTTCAATATTTACTCTGAAAACGGTTCTTTTTACTGCTTCGGCTGCGGAGCAGGAGGAGATGTTATAACCTTTGTGATGAAGATTGAAAATCTTGATTACATGGAAGCTGTCAGATTTTTGGCTCAAAGAGCAGGAATGACCATGCCGGATACCGGCTATGACGACAGCATGAACCGCCTTAGAACAAGAATTTATGAGGCAAACAGAGAGGCGGCTCGTTTTTTCTATAATTGTCTTAACTCACCGGAGGGTGCAGAGGCGAGAAATTATCTTGCAGGCAGACAGCTTTCACCGAAAACTGTGGTTCGCTTCGGTTTGGGTTATTCTCCAAAGTCAAGATACAGCCTTTGCAATCACCTTAAAGGTAAAGGTTTTAAAGAAAATGAGATTGTGGCTGCAAACTTAGCTTTTCAAAGCAAAAGCGGAAAGGGTATTTACGACCGTTTTTCCGACAGGGTGATGTTTCCTATAATAGATTTAAGGGGAAATGTTATAGCTTTCGGAGGACGTCTTATGGGCGACGGTAAGCCAAAGTATTTGAATACGTCAGATACTCTTGTTTTTAAAAAGAGCAATAATCTTTTTTCTCTGAATAATGCTAAAAACAGCGGAGAACGTACACTGATACTTTGTGAAGGTTATATGGACGTTATTGCCGTAAATCAGGCAGGTTTTCAGAATGCAGTCGCAACCTTGGGAACAGCACTTACTTCGGAACAGGCTGTTTTGATGAAAAGATACGCAGACGAAGTGGTTATTTGCTATGACGCCGATGAAGCCGGTCAGAAAGCCACGGCCAGAGCTATAGAGCTTCTGAGAAATGCGGGAATTCAGGTAAGGGTGCTTACGGTTCCGGAGGGAAAAGACCCGGACGAGTTTATAAAGAAGCACGGAGAAAACGGCGGTGCGGCTTTTAAAAATTTGTTGGAAAAAAGTAAAAACGATATGGAATACAGGCTTTCCAAGCTGAAAAATTCTTTCAACCTTGAAACTGCTCAGGGAAGAGTGGGTTATATCAACGGTGCGGTGAAAATGATCGCCGGACTTGATAATCCGGTGGAAAGAGATGTTTATATTTCTGCGTTAAGCGACGAAATGTCGGTAGAAAAAAACGCAATTTCAGAGCAGTTAAAAAGAGTTTCAAAATCAAGAAATTCTGAGGAACGCCGTGAAGAGATGAAAAAGCTCAGAGGAGAATTAAGCGGAACGGGTGATAAAATAAACACCGAACACGCAAAATATCCCCGTGGGGTGAAAGCCGAGGAATCGCTTATTTCATATCTTGTTCATAATCCTGATAAACTTGATTTTATTCTTTCAAGGATTTCACCTGATGATTTTGTTACGGAATTTAATAAAAGACTTTTTGTGTATTTCAAAGACAAAATTCAAGGGGGACACGGTATACTTACCGGTATTTCCGGGGATTTTACAACTCAGGAAAGCGGAAAAATTTTTGGCATTATTTCAAAATACAACAGCATAGCGGCAACAACAGAGGCTGCGGCTGAGTATATAAATGTGATTATGGAGGAAAAGCTTAAAACCAAGATGAATGATTTGTCCTCTGCAGACGATTCTGATATTATGGACTATCTTAAAAATCTCAGGGAAAAGAAAAACTGAAATAATCATAAGCAAGGAAGAAAAATTGCCTGTGTTTTACACAGCTAAAAGGGCAAGTGAAAGGAACTAAAAATATGACAGAGCAAATTCGGGATAAAAAAGCAGTTGTCAGAGAGTTGATGGAGCTTGGCAAAAGCAAAGGACAGCTTACCAATCAGGAAATACTTGACGCTATCGGTGAGATAGATTTTGACCCGGAGCAAATTGAAAAGCTTTATGACGGCCTTGAAAGCCTTGGGGTGGAAATCGTTGAGGAAATGGACGACATCCTGAAAATCGACGATATAGCAATCAGTCTTTCCGGAGATGATGCAGATGCCGAAACCTATGAGGGTATGGAGGCGGTTTCTCTTGATGACCCGGTTAAGGTGTATCTTAAGGAAATCGGACGTGTGCCGCTCTTAACTCCTGAGGAAGAAATTGATTTGGCAATAAGAATTAAAGACGGCGACCCTGCCGCTAAAAAGAGATTGTCAGAGGCAAACCTCAGACTTGTTGTAAGCATTGCCAAGAGATATCTTGGAAGAGGTATGCAGTTTTTGGATCTTATTCAGGAGGGAAATCTGGGTCTTATCAAGGCTGTTGAAAAGTTTGACTATACAAAAGGATTTAAATTTTCAACATATGCAACCTGGTGGATAAGACAGGCAATTACAAGAGCTATTGCTGACCAGGCGAGAACAATAAGAATTCCTGTTCATATGGTGGAAACCATCAACAAGGTAAAAAAAGTTTCCAGCCAGCTTCTGCACCAAAACGGTCACGAGCCGTCTGCCGATGAAATTGCCGCTGTTATTGATATGCCGGTTGATAAGGTTAGGGAAATTATGCGTGTGGCACAGGAGCCTGTTTCTTTGGAAACACCAATCGGTGAAGAGGAAGACAGCCATTTGGGTGACTTTATCCCCGATGATGACGCTCCCGCACCTGTTGACGCTGCTTCTCATACCTTGCTCAGAGAACAGCTTTCAGAGGTACTGTCTACACTTACACCAAGAGAGGAAAAGGTTCTCTGTCTTAGATTCGGACTTGTGGACGGCAGAAGCCGTACTCTCGAAGAAGTAGGTAAGGAATTTAAGGTTACAAGAGAAAGAATAAGGCAGATTGAGGCAAAGGCTCTCAGAAAGCTCAGACATCCTTCAAGAAGCAAAAAGCTAAAGGATTTTCTTGACTGAGCCTTTGGTTTTACATATTTTATTGATTATTTATAATCAATATCTTTTTCACTGAATAACAATGACACCTCCGTCAATAATAATGGCGGAGGTGCTTTTTATGAATAACAGAAGAAACAAAAAAAATAATCCGTCGTCTAAAAGAGAAAAAGCAGGATTTTATATAGCCTTTTCTCTGTGTCTTGCGGCGGTGGGAATGTCTGTTTGGTCAGCCTATACGGGAGTGACAAATTATTTTAAAGAAAACGGAGATACATCAACCACTATAAATCAACAGGATAACACGGAAAATGTTGATAAAAATCTCACTGATATCACAGAGGAAGACACTGAGTCCACTACGGAAGCTGCGTCTGATGAAGAAAAAACATCTGAAACCGAGTCCGTGACTCAGCCGGAAGAGTCGTCAGATGCATTTGTTGATAATTCTGAAGAAACCGATGAATCAGAGTTCACGAAAGATGTTATGGAAGAAGATATTGTTCAGACAATTCTAAGAGTAAATAAGAATTTGGGATATCCTACAGAGACAAAGAAAATAGGCAAAGAGTTTTCTGAAGATATGGTATTCGACAATACAATGAAGGATTACCGTGCTCATTTAGGAATTGATTTTGTGTGCGAAGACGGTGAAAAGGTAATTTCCATGTGTGACGCAACCGTAGATGAAGTTTATTACAATGAAATGCAGGGAAATGTAGTAAAGGTGACAAGCGGTGAGTTTAGCATATTTTACTGCGGCTTGAGTGATACGGTATCTGTAAAAGCAGGGGATTCAATCACAAAAGGACAGGAGATAGGAACAGCGTTGGGTGTACCCTGTGAGTCGGCAGACGGAACACATATTCATGTGGAAATTGTTGTGAGAAACCGACATATTGATCCTCTTTCTGTTATTGAAAACGAAAGTTAAAAACAAAACGGCAGCCACATCAGTGACCGCCGTTTTGTTTTTAGAGGAAAATTATTATCTAATGCAGAAAGATTCTGCTGTATTATCTCACTAAGAGTGACAGTGCTTATCTGTCACTTTCATGCCAAGCTTCTTCGCTTGCAAAGATGAAATCGTCCAAATCACCTTGAACAACTTCGTTTGTATTGTAGAGAACCATTAAAGTCACCACCTTCTGTGAATAATAATATATATTATATTTATCCACGGGTGATTTTATGATTGCCTTTATCAGGAATTTTCTCTGTAGGAAAGCATTTGCTTGATTAAGTCAACTGCCTGCTGCTGAGTTATCTTGCTGGCGTCAATGCAGAGGTCGTAGTTTGAAGCTACACCCCACTTGTTGCCGGAATAAAAGCTATAGTAATTAGCCCTTACCTTATCGGTTCTGTTGATAATCTGTACAGCACGGTCAGGGTCAAGCTTATGTATTCTTACAGCTCTTTCTTTTCGGAAATCCATAGAACCGTGGATATATACATTAAGTACATTTTTTCTGTCTCTTAATATATAGTCGCCGCAGCGGCCAACCACAACAAAAGGACCCTGATCAGCCTTTTGTTTTATAATTTTATGCTGAAGAAGATAGAGCTTGTCGTTTACAGGCAAATCACCCATGGCTGAAAAGCCGTTTCCAAAGCTATATAAACCCATTGACAAAGAATAGAGCAGGCTGTTAGCGGCTCTTTCATCTACTTTACTGAAAACGTCAGGATCCATTCCGCTTTCTTTAGCAGCCAAAGAGATGAGTTCTTTGTCATAGAAAGGAATTTCCAGCTGTTCGGCAAGCATCTGACCGATATCGTGTCCGCCGCTTGCAAACTGACGTGCAATAGTAATAATATAGTTTGTTTTCATAGAAAAACCTTCCCTTCGTTTGGATTTTAGTACATTATAACACATCTGTTTCAAAAAATCACTACTTTTTTGAAAAAAATTTTGTAAAATTCTTGTATACGCCATGAAAGAATTAAAGATAAATGTAAAATATTATACTAAATATTAATGTACCTCATAGATACAATAATATGTTTTTTTTGTTTTCAAATATGTTAAGAAAAAGAATATAAAAAATAATTTTTAAAATATTTTTAAAAAATTTTTTACCTGTAATGTATGAATACTATAGACATAAATAAAAGACGGCATAAAATTAACTCTATATATAGTGGTAAATATAAATCAAACACGCAATATACAGTGGCGAAAGAAAAAAATTAAAAATTTCAAAAAAAAGCGAAAAAAAGTGTTGACAAACGGGAATAAAT
>CALWIW010000029.1 GCA_944380855.1 uncultured Clostridia bacterium
GGTGGTTTGGAGGACAGCGTCCTCCAAGGTCTTAAAATTCTGCAAAAAAACGCAGGAGGGGAGCAAAAAACAGTCCGGTGAACTGTTTTTTGCTGGGGAACCCACGTCAGGGGTTCCCCGCTGACTCTTTATTTTTTCTAAATTCACTTTTTACACAACTATTGACAAAGAGCCGTAACAAAAGAGGCAGTTCACTTCACTTCAACGAACTGCCTCTTTTGTGTTACTTGTTTGTTTTTTGTTTTGGCTGGTTTTTAGAAAATGCAATAAACAGTATGGCACTTAATCCCATCAACAGAGGATAATAAAGAAAAGGTGTAATTTCTATTGAGGTTATTCCTACAAGGCCTGCCGCAGTGAGAAGCTGAGCACCGTAGGGTATGATTCCCTGAAACAATGATGTAAATATATCAAGCAATGAAGCACTTTGCTTTGGTTCAATACCGTATTCGTTGCTGATATCTTTGGCGATTTCACCCGAAAGCACAATGGCTATTGTGTTGTTGGCGGTTGCTATATCAACACAGGAAGCAAGAGCCGCAATTCCGAACTGTGCTCCTTTTTTGGTTTTAATTCTTGAACGCACAATATGCAGAATAGCCTGTATACCTCCGTATTCCTTAATTAAGGCACTTATGCAGGCTACAATTATAGAAATAACGGTAATATCATACATCTTTGTAACTCCGTCGCCTACAGCAGTGAACATATCTCCCAAGGCGAGAGAGCCTGTAGCTACACCTGCAATCAATGAGGTAACTGTTCCGGTAATAAGTACAAGGAATACGTTAAATCCGAGCAAGGCACCTACCAAAACTATTAAATAAGGAATTACCTGAAAAATATTATAGGAAAGGTCTTTTTTTAGCTCAAATGAAGAATTGAATGTGAGAACAAAGAAAATCACGGCTGTTATAATTGCCGCAGGCAAAACTATTTTGAAATTGGTTTTGAACTTGTCGTTCATATTACAGCCCTGTGTTTTAACTGCCGCTATTGTAGTATCTGAAATCATAGACAGGTTATCGCCGAACATTGCTCCTGATACAACGGCACCAGTGCATAATGCCACGTTAAGTCCAGTTTGCTGACTAATTCCCAAAGCTATCGGTGCCAGTGCGGTTACTGTTCCCACGGAAGTACCCATAGATATGGATATAAAGCAACCGATTACGAAAAGTCCTACTACGGCTAAGTTCGGAGGCAGAAATGAAAGTCCCAAATTAACTGTGCTTGTAACACCGCCGGAAGCACTTACAGCTCCGGAAAAAGCTCCTGCCGCAAGAAAAATAAGACACATTGTTATAATGTTTTCGTCAGCTACTCCTTTTGCAATTACTTTCAGCTTTTCATTAAATTTCAGCTTTCTGTTTTGCAGGAAAGCTACAAACAGTGCGATTAAAAATGCAACCACCGCAGGCATTGCATAAAAATCATTAAATACTATGCCGCTGCCTATAAATATAACCAGAAAAACGGCTATTGGAAGAAGAGCTGAAATTTTGCCCTTGTTCTCCATTTTTATCACTCCTTTTACAATTTACTTACGGTCATTATAAGGTATACAATCATTTTTTGCAAGCTAAAAAGTAAAGTGATTTTTTGTTTTTCAATTTCTTACCTGTTAAGTATATTTTAGGGCTTGCCTTAATATATTTTTTATATCTCAGATAATTAAGACACAAAAGGAGAGATAAAAATGGAATATACTTTGAAGTCACAGGAAATAGGATGTCTGCAAACAATTCTTGATACTGTAAGCGAGCAGGGGGTTGATGTTGACATCACTCTTCCTGATTATTGTCCCGATATTGAAAAGGTTCTAAACTGTACCTTTTCACCGAAAATATTTACACAGAATTTGTCGGGAGGTCAGCTTAGAGTAGAAGGGGCAGTTACTGTCAGAGTTCTTTACTGTGACAGTGTAAAGAAAAATGTAAGGTGTTTTGAACAAACAACGCCTTTTTCCGCAGGATTTTCCGTTAAATCGGTTCCCGATGAGTACGGCATCCTGACAAGCACAAAAAACGAATACATAAACTGCCGTGCCCTTAGCCCGAGAAAATTAACGGTACACGGTGCTTTTTCTCTGTACGCCAAAATAATAGGAAAAGGCTGTTTTACGGCGTACGGTCCCGGCGATGATGAAACTCTTCGCACAAAATCAAGGAAGATAAGCTGTATGGGACTTACGGCTTTTTGTCAGGAGCAGTTTTCCATAACAGACGAGGTTTCTTTGGAGGGCAGACCGCCGGTGGAATCTCTCCTTAAATCAGAGATAAGGCTTCTTTCCGGTCAATGTAAAGCCGTAAACGGAAAAATTATGTTAAACGGCGAAATTAATATGAGGCTTATGTACCTTTCAAACTTTGAAACGGGAGATATAGAGATTGTAGACTATGTAACGCCATACAGTCAGATTATAAGCTGTGAAGGCGTAACAGAAAACACGGTAAATCATATAAATATAAGCCTTATGTCAGGAGAGGTAAGACTTAAGAACGACGCTTTTTCAGACAATCCTATTATTGTTCTTGACGCAAGGGTATGCTTTACCGAAATGGGATATACTCCTGTTGACATAACAGTGATTGAGGATTCTTATTCTACAAAGTTTATGTCGTCACAGCAGTTCGGAAATATCGAAGTTGTAAAATCGGCTATACCTTTCAGAGATACTTTTATGAATAAGTCCGGGGTTAAAACAGAGGGAATAAAGATTTCCAAAATAATAGATATGGATTGTGTGCCGACAAGCTCTGCTTTTTCTGTATCGGAAGGCTTGAAAGCTGAGGGCAGATTTAACTGCTGTATTACTGCGGTAGACGATGAGGGGTATCCGATTTATATTGAAAGGTCGGTTGATTTTCAGCGGGAACTTTCAGTAGAGGCAGGAGCAGATAATATTGAGGGTCTGGACTTTTTCATAAACTCAGTAAGCTACAGAATTGCCGAAGATGAAAGCATAGAAATCAGATGTGAAATTGTAATGACAGGCAGTGCCCAGCTTCGTGAAACAGTAAGCTGTGTAAATTATATAGAAATATCAGAAGATAAACCTATAGAGGACGATAACTGTGCATTGACCCTGTATTACTGTGAGTGCGGAGAAAAAGTTTGGGATATTGCAAAAAGATATAACACCTCGGAAGATTTGATTATATCGGAAAATCTTCTTGAAGGCGACAGAATTGAAGAAGCAAAAATGCTCTTGATAGCAAGAATTTAAGGAGGGGAAAATATGGAAGAGAGAAGTATTTATCAGGATATTGCCAAAAGAACTGACGGCAATATATACATAGGCGTGGTAGGACCTGTAAGAACCGGAAAATCTACATTTATTAAAAGATTTATGGATACCATTGTTCTGCCGAATATTGAAACTGTGGATAAACGAAAAAGGGCAAACGATGAACTTCCCCAATCTGCTGCCGGCAGAACAATTATGACAACCGAGCCAAAGTTTATCCCTGAAGAAGCAGTGGAGATTGCACTTTCCGATAACGCTGTGTTTCGTGTAAGAATGATAGACTGCGTAGGATATATTGTAGACAGTGCATTGGGTTACATTGAGGACGAATCCCCACGCATGGTTAAAACACCGTGGTTTGATGAAGAAATTCCCTTTAATACAGCTGCGGAGGTGGGAACAAGAAAGGTCATTACCGACCACAGTACAATCGGTCTTGTTATTACTACCGACGGAAGTATCAGCGATATTCCCAGAAGCGATTATGTAGAAAGCGAAACAAGAGTAATTAATGAACTTAAAGAGATCAACAAACCTTTCATAATTCTTTTAAATTCAGTAGAACCGAAAGCGAAAAGCACTATGGCTCTTGCCGACGAGCTTAGCCGCAAGCATCAGGTTCCCGTTATACCAGTAAGCTGCGTTGACTTGGACGAAAACGAAATCAAAAGAATTTTAGTTCAGGTGCTTTTTGAATTTCCAATAAAAGAGATTAAGGTTAATATTCCCGGCTGGATGGTTGCTTTGGAAAGCGATAATCAATATAAAAAAGATATCTTTTCCACAATAAAAACTACTGCGGAAAAAATCACTAAGATAAGAGAAATTCAGGCAGCAGTTTCTGAAATGGAAAAAAATCCGTTAATTACAAATGTAAATATAACTTCCCTGGATTTAGGAATAGGCAGAGGCAGTATTAATATATCCATTGAAAACAGCCTGTTTTTTAAGACAATGTCTGAAAAAACCGGTATGAACATTCCGGACGAAAAATCACTTTTGGATTGTGTATGCAGGCTTTGTGCAAAGCAGAAAGAGTTTGATAAAATCGCTCAGGCATACAAGCAGGTTCAGGATACCGGCTACGGAATTGTTATGCCCACAATGGAGGAACTGACGCTGGAAGAGCCGCAGATTATAAAGCAAAGCGGAAAATACGGAATAAGGCTTAAAGCATCTGCTCCGTCTATTCATATGATGAAAATTCATACCAATGCGGAAGTCACACCGATAGTTGGTTCTGAACAGCAGTCTGAGGAGCTTGTATCATATATGCTCAAGGAATTTGAAGAAAATCCCGTTAAAATTTGGGAATCAAATATTTTCGGAAAATCTGTACACGAGCTTGTGAATGAGGGGCTGCACAATAAGCTTTACAGAATGCCTGAGGACGCAAGAATGAAAGTGGCACAGACCATTGAGAAAATTATTAACGACGGCTGTAACGGACTTCTGTGTATTATACTGTAAATTACAAGCAAGATAAATAATATAAAAAAACGGCACTTTTGACTTTTTTAACTTGAAAAAGGCAAAAGTGCTTTTTATTATACAAAAAATACTGTCATAAAAGCTTATAAACTGTAAAATTTGGTTATATTTACAGAAAAGATAAAAGTGGAATTTAGTTTGTGAAAAATTATTGAAAAAAAAGTAAGGCTATAGTATAATTAATTCGTATGCTGAATTATTAACGGAGGTAACAATATGGACTTTTCTGACAAACTTATTACCTCTCTGACCGTCTTGCTGACCGGTTTTGTAGTAGTTTTTGCTGTTTTGCTTATTTTGATCGGCATTATTAAGGGATACAGCTTGATAGTTACAAAGCTTGAGCAAAAGGTTAAGGAGAAAAAAAATCAAAAGAAAGCAGCGTCGGCTAAACCTGAGACTTCTGTTCAACAGCCAAAAGCTGTTAAGGTTACCGAAACTGTGGAAAGCGGTATTTCCGATGAGATCGTTGCTGTTATCGCTGCTGCCGTAGACGCTATGTACGGCTCTTCCGGTAAGGCAAGAATCAAAAGCATTAAAAAGTCTGACAACAGCCGTTCTGCCTGGAGCAAAGCAGGTGTGCTGGATAACACAAGACCTTTTTAAGCAGTCGGATTGATATTTTATCGGAAAGGAATTAGCGTTTATGGAAATATTGAACGGTTTTGTTGACTCTATAGTGGGTCTTTTTCGTGATTCCGGCCTGATGGTTCTCGGATGGCAGAATTATGTTATGATAGGTGTAGCAATCGTTCTCATCTATCTTGCTATCGGAAGACAGTACGAGCCTTTGCTTTTGCTGCCGATAGCTTTCGGTATGCTTCTTGTAAATCTTTACCCGAGCATTATGGCTGCTCCTACAACCACACTTCAGCCTGTAACCGAGTATATGGCTGAGCACGGCGGGCAGGCGGCAAGCTATGCAATTACAGAGCTCGGCGGTGTGCAGTATTACAATGTTCCGGAAAACGGAGGACTTTTCTATTATTTGTATCAGGGAGTAAAGCTTGGTATTTATCCTCCTCTTATTTTCTTGGGTATAGGTGCAATGACAGACTTTGGTCCTCTTATTGCAAATCCTAAGAGCTTTATTTTAGGTGCAGCAGCACAGCTTGGTATCTTTATTACTTTTATCGGTGCTATTTTACTTGGCTTTACAGATAAAGAAGCCGGTGCTATAGCTATCATCGGCGGTGCTGACGGTCCTACGGCTATTTATGTTGCAACACGTCTTGCGTCACATCTTTTGGGACCTATCGCTGTTGCGGCTTATTCCTACATGGCTTTGGTTCCGATTATCCAGCCTCCTATTATGAAATTCCTTACAACAAAGAAAGAAAGAGCTGTAAAGATGACACAGCTTCGCTCTGTATCAAAGCTGGAGAAGATTATTTTCCCGATAGTTGTAATTATTATCGTTGCTTTGTTCCTTCCAAGTGCTGCTCCTCTTGTAGGTATGCTTATGCTTGGTAATATCTTCAAGGAAAGCGGAGTTGTAGATAGAATCTGTAAAGCAGCTCAGAACGAATTGATGAACATAATCACAATTTTCCTGGGTGTTACAGTTGGTGCCACAGCTACAGGTGAGGTTTTCCTTACAACACAGACATTGGGAATTGTTGTTCTCGGTTTGGCTGCATTCTGTGTTGGTACAGCAGGCGGTATTTTGTTCGGAAAGCTTATGTATAAATTTACAGGCGGTAAGGTTAACCCTCTTATCGGCTCCGCAGGTGTTTCTGCTGTTCCGATGGCTGCACGTGTTTCACAGAAGGTTGGACAGGAAGAAAATCCATCTAACTTCTTGCTCATGCACGCTATGGGTCCGAACGTTGCCGGTGTTATAGGTTCTGCTGTTGCTGCCGGTGTACTTCTAAGCGTATTGGGATAATCACTTTAGTATCTGATCTGTGTTATCGTGGTATGTAAAATATAAAAATTTATTTTAAAGGAGACAGGTATTCTTGTCTCCTTTTGTGTTATAATTGTTCTAAAGATGAGGTTATGAATTAATTAATTTGTAGAAATCGGCGAAAGAGTCTTAAATGGGATAAATAATTCTTTTATGTAATTAAAATTGCAAAATACTACATTATAATAATATCTGTATCTATATGCAGTCTTTCTATATAACTCAAGGAGATGTGTTATGAAAAAAGAGTTTTCTTTGATGGATTTTTTAAATATGCTTAAGAAGCATTTGAAATTAGTCGCTGTTTTGCCGATTATAGGTTGTATACTTGCACTTTCATATTCACTTTTGCTTGTAACTCCAAAATATACGGCTTCGTCTATTATTCTTATTCAAAACTTCGGTGCTATTAACAGCGGAGAAAGCAGTACTGATGATTATAGGGTTTACAGCAGTGACCTTCAGGCTTCAGCAACTCTTGCAAAGAACTGTTCAATACTTTTTGCCGCAGACCCTGATATGCGAAAGGTATTAGGAACATCTAAAATGAGTGTTTCAAGCATTGATGAATCAAACTTTATGAATATTACTATAACAGCGGACAACCCGCAGGTTGCAGCTGACACTGCAAATAAAATTGCTGAGATGGCATATGATGTATATCTTGAAGCCTTTAAGACCGGTTCTGTTTCCATTATTTATGAAGCTGAAGCTCCTTTGAAGCCTTCGTCGCCTAATGTTGTTAAGAACGGACTGTTCGGTATAATCGGCGGTTTGGTTATTGCTTTTGTAATTTCTTTTATAATAGAAATTTCCGACAATACAATTAAGAAAGATGATGACCTTTATAAGCTTTATAATATACCGGTATTTGCCGAAATAATTGATTTTACTTCAGCGGAAGGCAGGGTAAACAAACGATGAACAAAAATAAAAACGGTAGAGTTTACGGTAATATGACCGCTGAAAGCGGAAAATTTGCCATTGTAGAGGGATACAAACTTGCAAGAACGAATATAGTTTTTACGCTTTCTTCCGGCAGAAGCAACTGCTTTGCAGTTACAAGCTGGTCAAAAGGAGAGGGTAAAAGTACCGCCACAACCAATCTTGCTATCTCTTTTTCAAAAATGGATAAAAAGGTTATTCTTCTTGATGCAGATTTAAGACGTCCGAATGTAGCTAACCTTTTAAATGTAAATAATAAGGTTGGACTTACTGATCATCTGTCGGGTCTTGCTTCTTACGATGATGTTATTGTGAAAGATGTATTGCCGAATCTTGATGTTGTAACCTGCGGAACTATTCCTCCTAATCCATCTGAACTTTTGGGTTCTGAAGAAATGGCTCGTTTTATTGAAAAAATCAAGGACAGTTATGATTATGTAATTTTCGACACACCTCCTGTGGGAGTTGTGGCAGATGCTTTGCTTTTAAATCAATATATACTTGGTTTTGTGGCAGTGGTGAGGGAGAATGTAACTACTCATAAGGACATTGAGAACCTTGTTCAAAACATTACCCTTGCACATTCTAAGGTTATAGGATTTATTAAGGTCGGTTGTTCTCTTAATGATGAGAAATACACTAAAGGCGGCAAATATTATAAGTATAGTTACTGATATACAGTGTTTTTATAAAATCTTTGTGTACAACACCCATTACCTGCTTTAAGGTGATGGGTTTTTTTGTGTATTGTTCTAAAAATACTTTTTATATGCAAGAATTCAGAAAATAACTTGCATTTTTCATTCATATATAATAAAATATAAAAGGTTCGCGTTTAAATAATGCAATTTTTTTATGGGGTGACGGCAAAATGTTTTATAAAGATATGACCAAGGAACAGCTTTTAGAGGAAAAGGATATCCTCCAAAAGGAATATGATAATTATAAAGCAATGGGACTTAAGCTTGATATGTCAAGAGGAAAGCCGGGTAAGGAACAGCTTGATATTTCCGAAAGAATGCTCGATATCGTAAACAGCGGAACAGAGTGTAAAACAAGAGACGGACTTGATTGCAGAAATTATGGTCTGCTTGACGGAATACCATCATGTAAAGAGCTTTTTGCTGAGCTTTTGGGAGTAGAACCTGAGAATGTTATGGTTGGAGGAAACTCAAGCCTTAACATGATGTTTGATACAATTGCCTGCATGATGACTGCACCTATTGTTGAAGGCTGTAAGCCTTGGTATGAGGTAAAAGACAGAAAATTCCTTTGTCCTGTTCCCGGATATGACAGACATTTTGCAGTTACAGAGTATTTTGGATTTGAAATGATAAATATCCCAATGCTTCCGACCGGTCCTGATATGGATATGATTGAGAAGCTTGTGGCAGAGGACGAGTCAATAAAGGGAATATGGTGTGTTCCTAAATACTCTAATCCTCAGGGTATCACATATTCTGATGAAACTGTCCGCAGATTTGCAAGACTTCAGCCAAAGGCTAAGGATTTCAGAATTATGTGGGATAACGCATACTGTATTCATGATGTTACAGATACTCCTGACAGCCTGCTTAATATATATGAAGAGTGCAAAAAGAACGGAACAGAAGACAGCGTAATTCTTTTCTGTTCAACATCAAAAATTACTTTCCCCGGTTCAGGTGTTGCCGCTATGGCTTCAAGTCCGGCAAATATGAAAGTATTTAAGAACAGATATTCATGGCAGACAATCGGATTTGATAAAATTAATATGCTCAGACATATGCTTTTCTTCAGAAACCTTGATGGTGTTAAGAGTCATATGGAGAAGCATAAAAATATATTGAAGCCAAGATTTGATACAGTACTTGAAAAATTGGACAGCAAGCTTAAAGAAGCAGGCTTTGCTGTATGGACAAATCCAAACGGCGGATATTTTGTAAGTGTTGATGTGTTGGAGGGAACAGCGAAAAAAGTAGTTGCTCTGTGCAAGGACGCAGGCGTTGTTCTTACCGGTGCCGGTGCCACATATCCGTACGGTAAAGATCCGAAAGACTCCAATATCAGAATTGCACCTACATTTCCTCCTGTTTCTGAGCTTGAAACAGCTATGGATATATTCTGTGTATGTGCAAAGCTTGCAGCTGTTGAAAAATTGCTTGAAAATAAATGATTTATTATTCTTGCTTATTAAAAGCGGAATGCGGACAGATGTCTGTGTTCCGCTTTTTTAGTTAAATATATGTTAAAAAATGCTATTTCGATAAAAATATGACATGATTTGGAGATAAAGTTGTCTAATGTATTGACTTTTAATAAAAAAAACTCTATAATAATCCTTGTTACGTCTGCAAGTGTGTTTGCTGACCGTTTGAGCAAAGACTTTTGCAGATAATTATTTTTACTGGAGGTTTCAG
The DNA here is from genome assembly GCA_944380855.1 of uncultured Clostridia bacterium. Classification (GTDB taxonomy): domain Bacteria; phylum Bacillota; class Clostridia; order Oscillospirales; family Acutalibacteraceae; genus Limousia. The sequence continues at coordinate 9,995 of CALWIW010000029.1, forward strand.
GCATGAAAAGAGTTCCAAAGCCGGTATTCTTCATCGTTGCCCTCCTTATTCTTGCTTTTGCAAGCACTGCAATATTCGGTGTATCTTATTATAACGGAGATAATAAGGTAACGGTTATTAAAGGAGTCAATGACATAAGATGGGGAATCGACATCCGTGGCGGCGTTGAGGCTACATTTAAGCCGGCGGGAGATATCGACGCAACGGATACAGATCTTGATTCTGCGAAAACAATTATTGAAACAAGAATGGTTTCACAGGGTATTACAGATTACGAGCTGTACGCTGATTACGGTACAGACAGAATTATTGTTCGTTTTCCTTGGAAAGAGGATGAAACAAACTATGACCCTAAGGAAGCAATTGATGAAATTTCAGCGACTGCTCAGCTGACTTTCCGTCCGGGCAATTCTTATGAGAGTGTTGATCTTGACGGTGAGGGTAATATAGTTTATAAAACTCCTACAGGCGATACGGAAGAGATACTTATGGACGGTTCCATGATTGCAACTGCCGTTCCGAATTACAACACAAATAATAATCAGTATATTGTATCCCTTACTTTCACAGAAGAGGGAGCTAAAAAGTTTGAAGAGATAACAACTGAGTATAAAGATAAGGTTGTTTCAATTTGGATGGACGATATAATGCTTTCAGCTCCTACGGTACAAGCTGTTATTTCTGACGGACAGGCAATGATCGAGGGCAACTTTACCGCTGAATCTGCAACACAACTTGCAAATAAGATTCAGGCAGGTGCTTTGCCGTTCCAGCTTGAAACAGCTGCATACGGTTCTATCAGCCCGACGCTGGGAACCAACTCTCTTATTGCTATGGCTTATGCAGGTGTTATTGCTACTATTCTTATAGGTATATTTATGCTTATAATGTACAGAATCCCCGGACTTGTTGCTTTTATCGCACTTTTGGGTCAGGTTGGACTCTCAATTGCTGTTATCTCAGGATATTTTACTGTGTTCACTTCCTTTACAATGACTCTTCCGGGTATTGCGGGTATTATCCTGTCAATAGGTATGGGTGTTGACGCTAATATCATTACAGCAGAACGTATCAAGGATGAATTCAGAAACGGTAAATCTCTTGAACTTGCAATTGATAGAGGTACAAAGAGCAGCTTGTCTGCAATTATTGACGGTAACATGACTGTTGTTATAGTATCACTTATTCTTCTTCTTGTTTTCGGTCCAACACAGATCCTTTCAGGAATTTTCGGACCGTCAACAACAGGTACGGTTTATGCCTTTGGTTATACACTTCTCACCGGTGTTATAGCAAACTTCATTATGGGTGTTGGACTTTCCCGTGTAATGCTGAAAAGTGTTGCGAGATTAAAGTTCCTGCGTAAAAAGACATTCTTTGGAGGTGCTAAAAATGAAGAATAAGAGAATAATCGATTTTGTTGGTCATAGAAAAATATTCTTCGGCATTTCCCTTACAATAATTGTTATCGGTATTATTTGTAATTTTATTTTCGGAACACAGCTTGATATTCAGTTCAAGGGTGGTTCAATTGTAAGATATACATATGCCGGTACAGTTGACGAGACAGAATTGAAGGATACTTTGCAAAATGCAACAGAAACACAGGTTAGCTTTGCAATATCAAAAAATCTTCTCGGAACAGACGGTCAAGATTCTTATGTTATATCTGTTCAGTTTGCAGGAGACGAGGTTATTAATGCAGACGTACAGGATACAATGACTAAGGCTCTCGAGGAAAAATTCCCTGATAACGGCTTTGCTTATCTTGATTCCAACTCTGTTGAAGCATCAATGGGTGCAAAGTTTTTATGGAAATGTCTTGCCGCTATCGCCATTGCCGGAATTTTGATGGTGTTGTATGTTACAATCAGATTTAAGAAAATCGGCGGTTTGTCAGCGGGCGTTATGGCATTGATAGCACTTTTCCATGACGTTGCTATGATATACTTTATGTATGTAATATTCAGAATGCCTATCGACGGCAACTTTATAGCTGTTGTACTTATGATTATAGGTTATTCACTTAACGATACAATCGTTATTTACGACAGAGTACGTGAAGAAAAGAAAATTCTTGGCAATAAGGTTTCAAATGCTGAGTTGTTTAATATCAGTGCTTCCGGAGTTATGAAGAGAACAATTTGTACATCTATAACTACATTGGCTGCAATCGGTACAGTTTATGTTGTTGCTGTGGTGTTCAATATTCCTTCTGTACAGAGCTTTGCCCTTCCAATGATAATCGGTGTTATATCCGGTTGCTTCTCATCACTTTGCATTGCAGGTGAGCTTTGGGTTATGTGGCAGGATCACAAGAAGACATCTGTTAAAAAATAATATAACTTTAATAAATAAGCGTCATCCATATAGGGTGACGCTTTGATATTTGGGCTTATTTGTCTATCAACTAATCTTGAAACCGCCTTCAATATTTTTTACCTTGACCTTTTATGCATAATGGGGTATAATTGAATGGAATAAATAAGACGGAATAATAAAATCCGTGAATTTTGAAAGGGAGTAGATCGATGGGTGTTTTTGAAGAATTGAAATCAAGAGGGCTGATTGCCCAAATGACAAATGAAGAGCAGGTTCGTGACTTGCTTAACAATCAAAAAACACATTTTTACATTGGCTTTGATCCGACAGCTGACAGTCTTCATGTAGGTCATTTTGTTCAGATTATGGTTATGGCTCATATGCAGAGAGCAGGTCATGTGCCTATAGCTCTTTTCGGAGGCGGCACAGGAATGGTTGGAGATCCGTCAGGTAAGTCAGATATGAGAAAAATGCTTACTGAGGAAGACATCGACCACAATATCAGCTGTTTTAAAAAGCAAATGTCAAGACTTATTGATTTTTCCGAAGGAAAAGCTATTATGGTAAATAATGCCGAATGGCTTAAAAATCTCAACTATATTCAGTTTATAAGAGAAATAGGCGTTCATTTCACAGTTGCTAAAATGCTTGCCGCAGAGTGCTACAAGCAGAGAATGGAAAGAGGCGGCCTTACTTTCTTTGAACTTAACTATATGCTTATGCAGAGCTATGACTTCTATGTGCTTAACCAAAAATACGGCTGCCGTCTTGAACTTGGCGGCGACGACCAGTGGAGCAATATCATAGGCGGTGTTGAGCTTACCAGAAGAATGGCTGCTAAAAAGGCAGAGGAAACCGGGGTAGCTCCTGACAGTAATTCCGAGTGTTATGGAATGACTTTCACTTTGCTTACCACTTCTGAGGGTAAAAAAATGGGTAAAACTGAAAACGGTGCTGTTTGGCTTGATCCTGAGAAAACAAGTCCCTATGAGTTTTACCAGTATTGGAGAAATGTTGCTGACGCTGATGTTATCAGATGTCTTAAGATTCTTACTTTTGTTCCTGTTGCTGAAATTGAAGAGCTTGCAAAACTTGAGGGCAGCGAAATTAATAAGGCAAAAGAGATTCTTGCATATGAGGTAACAAAGCTTATTCATGGAGAAGAAGAGGCACAAAAGGCTCAGGAAGCCGCACGTGCTTTGTTCGGAGCAAAAGCCAACACTGAAAATATGCCAAGCACGGTTATTTCAAAGGATGATTTTAATGACGGTGAAATTCAGGTGCTTGATCTTATGATTAAATGCGGTCTTATACCTTCTAAGGGTGAAGGAAAAAGACTTATTCAGCAGGGCGGCGTAGCTGTTGATGATAATAAAGTAAGCGACCCGTTTGCAAAGATTAATGTGTCCGAATTTGAAAAAGGATATGTTGTTATTAAAAAGGGTAAAAAAGTTTTTCATAAAGCTGTATTAGGCTGATAATCTAAATTGAATAAAGTTACATTGCGGAGATTTGCTGTTTTTAACGGCAAATCTCTGTATACATATTAAGCTTTTTTACAAATTGTACTGCTAATTGACAAAAACAGGAAGGAGAAAATGCGATGAAGTTTATCAATGAGTTCAGAAAATTCATTTCCAAAGGCAACGTTCTTGATCTTGCCGTGGGCGTTATTATCGGAGCATCTTTTCAGGGAATAGTAAAATCCCTTACCGATGATGTTTTGTCCCCGATGATCGGATTAGTGGCGAAAACAGATTTCAGTGACTGGGTTTTTACCTTAAACGGTGTGCAGATAAGATATGGTGCTTTTATTACTGCTGTCATTCAATTTTTGATAATGGCATTGGTTGTTTTCTTTATAGTAAAAGCTTTTAATAAAGTTAAAAATATTGCCGTAAAAAAAGAACCGGAAGCTCCAAAGACAAAGAAATGTCCATATTGCTGTACGGATATTGATATAAAGGCTTCCAGATGTCCTCACTGTACTTCTATTCTCAGTGAAGAAGTAGTAAAAGTATAATAAGGAGGACAACATGAAAAGAAATATCACAGGTAAAAATAATGGGGTAGGAAATGGGAACCTTTTCAAGCAAGATTCATTCAGAATTTTGGCTGTGATAATAATTTTATGTGTCATGATGTGCGTAGTGTGGAATGTGTCTTCTGATAAAGATGGTATTAATGTTAATGGAGTCCATGGCGATATCTCTAACAGTGAATCCGGTTATTCTTATGAGAATAAGGATATGCTGAGAATCGTTATTTCTGAAGAAGATTGCAAAAACGGGGATCTTATGCTTGTAAACAAGGATAATTCCTATAATTCAACACCGGAAAATCTTGTTTCTGTACTTGAACATTCCAATAAAACATATAATGTTTCCGATTATAATGTTCAATTAAACTTGCGTGTTTGTGAAGCTTTAAATTCTTGGCTCGGTGAGTTTTACAGGGAATACGGAGAAACAGATTTGCTGGTTGCCAGCGGATACAGAAGCGTGGAAACTCAGGAAAGTATTTATAATGATGATGTATCCGAAAAAGGACAGAATATAACAGATAAATGGGTTGCTGTCCCTGGTTCCAGCGAACACCACACCGGACTTGCTGTTGATATGTCAATATATGACATATATAACAGTATAACAGAGGAATTTGACGGTGAGGGAATATATAAAAATCTTCTTGAAACCTGTCATGAGTATGGATTTATTGTTCGTTACCCAAAGGATAAAACAGATGTAACCGGAATTGATTATGAACCATGGCATTTCAGGTTTGTGGGAAAAGGACATTCATCTTACATTATGGATAATAATCTGTGTTTGGAAGAATATATTGAAGAACTAAAAAAACACGGCGAAGAAAATCCGCTTAGATTTAGTTATGACGGTGTGGATTACGGAGTTTTTCGAGTAGACTCTGCAAATCTTCCCTATGAAACATTTATTCCCAACGGATATCAGTATAATATTTCAAATGATAATTGCGGCGGCATAATAGTGACTTACTTTAGCAAGTAAAATTAATTAATATTACCCCTTCAATGCGGTTGTTCGTTTTTTTGAACCTGTGTTGTGGGGGTATTTTTATTAATTGAGATTTGTTATTTAAGTAATAACTTTTGTTTTAGATAACATGAATTGTAATATAATAATATTTTTGTATAAAATGCTTGAAAAATATTGCTGGGTATCGTATTATATAGTTAAAATAATAATTTATTACAGCGATGCTTATAAAATTAATATAAATATTGATTGATTTTAACAAGTTTCAAATTGTATCTTATTATTATGAGAACATCAGTTTTTTGCAGGAGTGTATTATATGTCAGCTTTTTTAATTTCAGGTGTTACCCTGATAATCGGTATAGTTTTAATTCTTTTAGTTTTATATCTTATATCACATAAGTATCTTTGGTTTAAGCGATACGGTTTTACAGCTTTTATAGTTCTTTTTATTATTGGTTTTTCCCTGTTTTTTATGGGCTACTTTTTAGATGAAAGTTACGATACTAATATTTGGCACGCTTTATCAAGCTTATTTCTGTCATTATTTGCTTCCGCTCGTATTATGTTTATGGAACTTGATATTGGAGAGTTGGGGGAGTTTGCCCAGCAGGAATGGTTTAAAATTATATACGGTATAGTTATTTTATCTGCCAATATTATGCTTGCCGCTACAGTTCTTTCAAATATCGGCGGAAATATTATAAGTAAAATAAAGCTGCTATTTTTGCGTATATTTGGTACAGGTAAGAATTTATATATTATATATGGATTAAATCAGGAATCTGCGTTTTTTGCAGAGGATATCCGAAAGAGAGACTCAAAAGCCAACATAGTTTTATTAAGCTTTAATGATGATAATATTTCAGAAGAAGAACAGAAAATTGAAAATTCTATGTATCAAAACGGTGTTTATAAAGCTGAATATCAGTCAAAGAACTCTCTGCTGCCTATTATAAAGCTTATTAAAAAGTGCCGTGGAAAGACATACGCTGTTTTTATGGCTAAACAGCGGTGGAAAAATGTAAATTTGACAGAGTTGTTTTGTGAATCATGCAGTGAAGAAATACAAAATCTTCATATTTATTTGATTTATGACAAGGAAAAGAGTGTTAAAATATCAAATAACGAGAAGTTTTTAAATTTTGATATACATTGGTTATCTCCTGAAGAATTGGCAGTACGGCAGCTTTTTCTTTCTTCTGAAATTCTTAAGCTGTTTCCGAAAGAAAGCTGCATATATGGCAGAATTGACAGTGATTTTGAACTGGCTGTTGTAGGTTATTCAAAAACATCTCAGGAACTGTGCAGATTTTTAACTTTTTGCTTGCAAACAGCGGGTATGCGTCTGAAGGTTAAAATTTTTGGTAAGGATATTGTAAACGAATTTTCATTTTTTTTGCATTCAAATCCCGGACTTAGTGAGGTTATTTCTTTTATTCCTATGGAAGCAGAGCCCGGAACAGAAGAGTTTTATAATCATTTCAGAAGTCGGTCTAAAAATCTTAAAGGTATTTTCTTTGCAGGGGATTTTGATGAAAATTGTAAATTAGCATTCAGATTAAGAGATATCGTACCGTTGGATTTAAAAGAAATTCCTTTTTACATTTTGGGAGAAAATCTTGAAGAAGATTATTGTGCTGTTAAAAGCTTGGATATGCATATTTTTGGTGCTACCGAACAGATATACAACTGTGAAATACTTATTGATGAAAAACTTGATGCAATAGCAAAAGCAGTGCATTGCTACTATAATGATTTTTACAACAAAGCCGCAGACGGTGAAACTTTATGGAAAAAGGCTACTCTTTATGAGAAAAACTCAAGCCGTGCTCTTGCGGCTCACATACCGTGGAAAATAAGCTGTGCCGGATTTAAATTGACTGATAGTCCGACTTCATACGGCAGTTACGGTAAGAAGCTTGAAGAGCTTCCTCAATTGCTTGAAAATCTTTCAATAGGAGAACATTTGAGGTGGGAGGCTGTTTTATTTGCCGAGGGCTGGCAGACTGCCGAGCCGACTGATATTAAATCCGGAAAGACCAAGGATAATATTAATCGACTGCATTCCTGTTTGGTGCCGTGGGAAAAGCTTTCCGATGTTTCGGAATACTATAATGTGGATTATAAAGAGCTTGACAGACATTTAATTCGTTCATTGGAAAAAATAATTACAAATGCTAAATTATTCTTATGTGAAGACAAGGAGTGAAATTATGGATTATAACCCTAAAGATGAAGCTTTTGATGAAATAGTAATTTGTAAAGATATACTTAACGATATAGAGAATATTTCTGAAAATGTTCATAATGCATGGGCAAGAGAAAAGTTCTCTAATGGTTGGAAATATGGAGATACGGTAAACACAGTATTAAAAACCCACCCTTCATTAATTCCCTATGAAAAACTTTCAGAAGAACAAAAGGAGCTTGACAGAACAACCTCAAAGCAGGTGATTAAATCATTAATCAAATTGGGGTATAAAATAAGCAGGTAAATTCTAAATGAGAGAGGGATAAATATGGAAGTGAATAATTATACACAGGAGGCTTATCTTTATGACGCGTTTATATCATATCGCCATCTTCCGCTTGATATGGCAGTAGCGTCAAAGCTTCAGGAGCTTTTAGAAAGCTATCGGCCGCCAAAAAATGCAGAGGGCTTGGCTGTTGACCGGATTAGTCGAATTTTCCGTGATGAAAGTGAACTTCCAACCAGCGGAGATTTAGGAAATGATATAAGAGAAGCACTGAGGAGTTCTAGGTATTTAATTGTTGTGTGTTCGGAGCACACCAAAGAATCAAAATGGTGTATGGAAGAAATAAGGCTGTTTAAAGAATTTCATAAGGGAAGAACTGACAATATTCTTACACTTTTGGTATCGGGAGATCCTGAAAATGTTTTTCCTGATGCACTGCTAAGTGAAACTCGTGTTCAGATATCTGATGAGGGAGAAGCTGTTGAATATGAAGAAGCCATTGAACCATTATGCGGTGATGTAAGAGCAGAAACAGTTCGCAAGAGTCTGAAGCTTTTGAAAACGGAATTTCTTCGTGTAGCGGCACCGTTGTTTGGATGTAGTTTTGACACTCTATATCAGCGGCATTTGCGTCGTCAGCGTAAAAGAAATATTACAATGGTTTCTTCATCAGTGGGTTTGCTTGCGGCTATATTGTTAACAGTATCTGTGTTTGCCTACAAAACGTGGATTTCTGAAAACCAATTTAAAAAGGCACTTGCAGAAAACTATATGAGACAGGGAAGCGAATATGCTGTTAATAATAGTCCTCAGGAAGCTTTGATGTATTTTTATGAGGCAATGTCAATTTCTCCTGATGATGTATCTTCTGCTTCTGTGGGTGCGTCACTGCTTTTGCAGGAGTATTGCTGGCCGGTTTATGAAGAAGAACTTTCAGGGGATATTATAGATGGAGAGTATGTATCGAAAAATTATATTTCATCAAGTAAAATTGAAAACTTTTATTTATTTACTGGTATTGAAAAAGGGATAAAAGTTTTTGATGACTTAGATAATTTAATTAAAGAAATTCCTGTAGATGAAAATCATTATGCATCATATCTCGGCAACTCGGCGGGACAATGGGCGTTTAAATTGCAGAGTCTTTATGACAGCAGTGATTTTATACTTTGCCTTTATGACCCCGTTTCCGATGTCTATCGTACAGTACCAAAGCCCGATGACTACAGTAAATATTATGATCCGGACAATGCCATGTTTGATTCCTATTATATAGCGGCGATTGATAAAAAACGTGCCGTTGTTACCGGCGGAGGGCTTGTACGTTTGATTGCCTTTGACGGTGACGGAAACTATGAGACTGTAAGTACAGCAGATTTGGCAGATGCATTTACGCTTACCGATAAGACAAGGAGTGTAAGTACGAATAACATGGTGTGGGTTTCGGATGATTGTTCATATATTGCGGTCAAAGAACTGAATAATTTGGCAATATACAGTACGGATAGCCTTTTTCAAAGCGGTGCAATACCCAGTAAATATTATGGTTTGCTTAATGTGGATTTTAACAGTGAAAACGAAATCGCAGTAGCTTACGGAAATCCTTACTCGTTGTCGGGAGGACTTTTAAACCCTGGTGGTTATTTTTCTGTGTTTGATGTGAGAGGCGATATTATTTATGAAGCTGAATTGGACGAGGAAAATGCAGTTACCGGTGTGAATTTTTCAAAAAATAATGAAAATCTACTGTTATACTGGAGCCAAAATAAAGCGTCAATTTTTGATTTAGAACAGCAAAAAGAGATTTCTGCTCCTATTTATACCGATAATATTTTGTCTGCTTGTTTTTATGACGACAGTTCTGTATGCGTATCCAGTGCAGTATATAATTTAGATGAAGAAATAGAAATTGTAGATAAAACAATTCGTTACAGCTATGTGGAAATTCCTGATTACGGAGTTGAATTAAAACCGGGAGAAGGTGTAATTGATTCCTTTATTTCATCGGATAAAAGAACGGTTTTCGGCACAGAGGGTAAATCCTTGGTTACTGACGGGCAAACATTAAGTATGTATGATAAAGAAGGCAGTTTGCTTGCAAGTCAGAAATATCCTATGACAATTATCAGCTCCCTTGTGGCAGTTACCGATGATTTATCAACTGTATTCGTAGGGGATTCAAATTTTTACAGCGGACTTTTGATGGCTGAAGTTGATTTTGAAAACAATACTATCGGTGATTTCATGGCTGTTGATAACGGCGGTAATAAGGTGCTGAACATTTGGACAGTGGGAAATAACATTGCTATTGAAGGATCTTCCAGAGAAATTATGATTTTTAACAAGATGGGAGAAAAAGTTTTTTCGGCAACTCCGGAGAACAACTATCTGCCGGCAACAATAATTTCCGACCCTGATTTTCGTTATATAGCAATAGCTTTGGAGGAAACTGTAACACAGGAAAACGAGATAGGATATACAAAAAATAGTTATGTAGAGGTATGGGATGCTGCTTATCAGCTTCCAGTGGCGGTATATAGAATACCTGAAAAAGAATTGGATGTGCTCACGTTAACTAAAGAAGGAATGTTGGTTTGGGGGACAAACAGAGACACATGCTGCCGTTTAATACCTGATTCGGCTCCGGATTATTCAGCTTTAGAGTACATGAAAAATTTATGTTCCTTAGAACTGAATGACAGACAGGAAGCAGTAAAGAAAAATCCGAGCCTAAATGATATTTCTAAAGACAGTTGGTATTCTGCATTAGGAAATTGGACAGAAGCGTCTTTTACTGCTGAAAAAACAGAATACAGTAATGAACTTTCCGCAGAAATATCAGCTCTTGTTGAAGCGGATGACATAGGAACAGTTGAATGGATAAACCGCTGTGATGATTTGTGGAAGTCCTTGGCTGAAGGGGAATATGAGTTCAGTATTGAACATATTGACCTGTTTTTTAAAGGGTATTATTTTCATGCATCTATGAAAGGAAACATTGACTCAATCGGCTATGGTTTGCAGATTTACTTTGATTTGTCAAAGGATTTGTCAGCTAATTCTGATGAATTGGTAGAAAGCTCGTTAACTACATATGTTAATTCTGTGCTTAATGAAACCAATAAATACGATGAGCTTGTGGCAAAAGAATACTTAGCTCTTGCGGATATTAATGAAAAGGATTTGTCAAGAAAAGATTCAGAGATGGAAAATGTAACCGATGAAACAGTGAAATACATGTGGGAAGAGGTTGACAGGCCTATGTTTATTATTTCTACATATTATTATGAGGCATGGGCTAATGCTTTGACTGATCCTGCGTCTACAGAGGTTTGGACAAAAATTGTTGATTTTTGCACCGGATATGACTATATGTATTCAACCTATGGGGACTCAGCCGCAATATCGTTTCTTTTGTTCGGCTATCCCGATAAAGCGGTGGAAACCACAAATAAAATTTTAGATTTGATGAATTTGGGAATGGCAGAAGATGATATTGAATTTTATAATCTTTGGTTAGAGGAACATCTTAAATCAATAAATATTTTGGTTTCCCGCGGAGGTATTTCTCCACAGGCGGCAAATGAATATTATAAAGGAATTAATGCAAAATTCGGTATAGAAATTACCGCTGTAGACGGCAACGCACAGGCGAACGGATTCTTATTAGGGGATTTAATATTGGAAATTGATGGTAAAAAAATCCCAAGTTTTGCAGATGTAAAGCGTCTTATGACTTCAGATAATGACGGTGCGATATGTACTGTTGAACGAGACGGTGAATTTCTTTCCATACCTTTAACAAAAGGAATTGAATGCAAATATTTTTGCAGTTTACAATAATATCCCAATATTAATATGAAAACAGCAGCTGAAACATAAAGGTTTCGGCTGCTGTTTTATGTGTGAAATATTTAATTGAAAAAAGAATAATCACATATTGTTTTTATCGTTTTCTAAAATTTGGTACTGTCTGTATCCGCCGCTGAAGTTTTTACATTTATAGCCAAGCTGGGAAAGGATACGTGCGGCTATATAACCTCTCAATCCAATCTGACAGGTGATATAAATTGTTTTTGATTTGTCAAGCTCGGATAGTCTTTCTCTCAAACTGTCAACAGGAATATTAATAAATCCGTCAATTCCGCCTCGGGCTACTTCTCCCTGCGTTCTTACATCAAGAAGTATTCCGTTTTCATCTGCCTTGGCGGCCTCTAAATCTTCCCAGTGAATCATGTCAACCTTACCGGTAAGAGTATTTTCAATAACGTAGCCTGCCATATTTACCGGGTCCTTAGCTGAACCGTAGGGAGGAGCATAACAAAGTTCAAGATTGGTTAAATCATAAGCGGTCATGTTTGCTCTTATAGCAACGGCATAAACGTCACAGCGTTTGTCTACTCCCACGCTTCCGATTATTTGAGCACCTAATATCTTACCGGTTTTCTTTTCATAAATAGTCTTAATTGACATCATTGAAGCTCCCGGGTAATAGGTAGCGTGGTTTGCAGAGTAGGTAAATACTTTTCCATAGTCAAGTCCCTGATGTTTTGCTTCTTTTTCGTTAAGGCCTGTAGAAGCAACGGTCAAATCAAATACTTTCATTACAGATGAACCCTGAGTTCCGGTATATACTGTACCTAAACCGCAGATATTATCCGCTACAATTCTGCCCTGTTTATTTGCAGGTCCTGCAAGGGGAACATATCCCTTTTCTTTTGTTATATAGTTTGTAATTTCGATTACATCGCCTATAGCATAGATATCCTTTATGTTGGTTCTCAGGTGACTGTCAACCTTAATAGCTCCGCGGCTGTTAACCTCGATGCCTGCATCAACAGCCATCTTGCTTTCAGGTTTTACACCTATAGCCATTACCACCATATCTGTTTCATACTTGTTTCCGTTTACAGTTACATAAAGAGCGTTTTCGGTTTCTTCAATTTCCTCTAATGCACTGTTAAGCATCAGTTTAACGCCCTTAGACCTGAGGTGAGCGTGAACTTCTGCCGCCATATCATAGTCTATGGGAGCGATTACCTGATTGCTCATTTCAACTATTGTAACATCAATTCCCACAGCCCTGATATTTTCGGCAATTTCTATACCAATAAATCCGCCGCCAACAACAACGGCACTTTTAGGTTTTTTATAATCAACGTATTCTTTGAGGCGTAATGTGTCCGGAATATTTCTGATTGTAAAAACCTTGCTTGAATCAATGCCTTTAATATTTGGTCTTATGGGGTCGGCACCCATAGATAATACGAGTGTATCATAGGTTTCTTCATATGTGGTTCCGTCAACAACTTTTTTGACGGTAACTGTTTTATCCTTGGGATTTATACCGATAACCTCACTGAGTATTCTTACATCAACGTTAAATCTTGAGTTAAAGCTTTTCGGCGTTTGAAGAGTAAGTGCGGACTGCTCCTTAATTTCACCGCTTACATAATAGGGAAGACCGCAGTTTGCAAAGGATATATATTCTCCTTTTTCAAACATAACTATTTCAGCATTCTCGTCCAGTCGTCTGAGTCTTGCGGCGGCGGAAGCACCTCCGGCAACACCGCCGACAATAACCACCTTTTTTTTATTATCGCTCATTGTTATTCCTCCGTTCATCATAACGTAGTCTTAATTTTTTGTTAAATACCTAAAGTTCGGCTAAGGAACTGATTATATTATATAACTAAATCTATTGTATTTCAATAAACATAACAGTTTTTTTGAACATAGAATATTGTTTTTTATCACTCTTTGCTTGTTCCGGCTTTTGCTTTGCATATAAGCTGTGTCATTGTTCCCATAGGACAGTAAACGCACCAGGCTCTCGGTTTGAAAAAAATCATAGTAATTATTCCGAGAAGCGTTGATGTAAGCATTATGCTGTAAAATCCAAAGGCGAATTGTGCAATCCAAGGCGTCACTGTTCCGGCGGTATATGCAAAGTCCCAGGGAACTTTAAAAGTCCATAGTAAGGTCACGGCCTCCTTTAAATCAGAAGCACCGGAAAATACCAAATAAGTATTAAAAATCATGATAAAAAACATAATCATAAAAAATGCCAAAAAGCCGTAGCGAAACCATTTTGATTTTATAAAGTTGGGTAAAGGTTTGTTCATTGACAATTTGCATTTGTTTCCCAGTAGGGAAAAAAGCTGACCTCGTCCGCAGTATTTGTTGCAGTAACTTTTGTTTCCTCTAACTATAGAAATGATTAAAGGAATAAAAAAGCACAGCAGTCCCAGCCAGGCAAAAAGAATATTAAAGAAACCGAGTATTAAATACAAGGCTGATAATATCCAAAGATAATCATACCACATAAATTTCTTTTTCATAAAGCACCTTCTTAATTTTTTGTCAGTTCAATTGCATCGGCAGGACAGCTTTTTGCACAAAGGCCACAGCCTACGCATTTATCATCATGTGTTTGTGCATAAATTCCCTTGAATATTTCAATGGCGTTTTTCGGACACACTTTAAGACAGCACCCGCAGGCAACACAAATATTTTTGTTGATGAAAGCTTTTCTTTTCGGCATTTTCTCACCTCACAATTTTCTTTGTATATTATACAAACTTAAAAGATTTAATTCGGTGACCATATCACAAAAATAAAAGCTTCCTAAAACAGAAGCTTTTATAGGAATATATATTTATAATGCGTCACCCTTGTCAAATCTTTTTCTTAAAAGACTGAGAGCTTTCTTTTCTATTCTTGATACATATGACCGTGAAATATTAAGCTTTTCTGCAACTTCACGCTGAGTTAAAGGCTTACAGCCGTTTAATCCGTATCTGAGTATAATAATATTTTTTTCTCTGCTGTCCAAAACTTCATTTATATATATAGATATTTTTTCGCTTTTGATTTTTAAATCAAGATTTTCCACAATATCGTCGTCAACGGACATTACGTCCATTAAAGTTAGCGGATTTCCGTTTTTGTCTGCGTCAATGGATTCGTTTAAGGAAATATCCTGAGAGGACTTTCTGCAATTCCTGAAATGCATAAGTATTTCATTTTCAATGCATTTTGAAGCGTAGCTTGAAAGCTTTATGTTTTTGTCGGGGTCGTATGTGTTTATCGCTTTTATAAGTCCTATTGTACCTATGGAAACCAAGTCGTCCTGATCGCTTTGAACGGAATAGTATTTTTTGATTATGTGTGCAACTAATCTCAGATTATGTTCAACAAGCTTGTTTTTAGCTTTCTTATCACCGTTTTTCAGCCGCTGAATCCAATATTTTTCTTCTTCGGCAGATAGTTTTTTCGGAAAAGCTCCGGTTGAACAAACGTGTAAAATCAAAAAATATAGGTAATTTCCAATGGAGGCAAGAAACTCAAACATTCTATCCCTCGCTTTTCATTAATGTACTACATTTTATTCTGAAAGGATAAAATATTGCAAGTCCTATATAAATAAAAAAGGTTGTATGGTAAATGTTGGGGGAAGATTTTTGGATTCCAAAGGGACCACTGTCCCTTTGGCAGGTGGTTTGGAGGACAGCGTCCTCCAAGGTCTTAAAATGCT